>JAAZEW010000230.1 GCA_012512055.1 Bacillota bacterium
ACCTTTACATCTGATCCTGCAGCCACGTAGAACTCGGCACCTTCAGGAATCACTGCATCTTTGCCCTGGACAAATACAGCGCCGAGCGCGCCCACCGGCCCGAAGACAATGAAGCCTGCAAGCCCTGCCCCGATTGCCCACTGCAGCGACTCATTGAGTTCTTTTGTCTTTTCATCGAAAACCAAAGGCACCATAGTCCCGTCCAGTGCTTTAGCACCTTGCAATTCCAGGGTGATTTTTCCGTCCCGTCCCAGTCTCCCTGCAGGCGATACGTCTGTCACAATTCCGAAAGTTTTTGCCCCTTTAGGGAGGACAAGTTGGGTCCCGATAAGGACGTCCCTGGCTATTTCAATTTCCACTCGCTGCCCTTTCTGAGTGGAACTGGAATCAAGCTTCTTAAGGAGTTTTATAAGTACAGGCTGTCCGCCTTCGACAGTTACGTCTTCTGTCTTGAGAGTCCCCTCCGGCAAGCATACTGCAAGGAGGTAATCGACTCGAGATGACATAGAGCCTGTTCCGGGCTGGCCCAGCACAAGAGTCTCAAGCTTCTCAAGCTTCGTCATAACAGGCTCAGTGGCAACGCGCCTCTTCAGGAACCACTCGACTGATGCAAGCTTATATGCAACAGAAACCTTGGCGCCGATGGTCCCTCCTGTGGCAGAACGAATTTTGTTTATGCGGTCCATTATTGAACCTGTGTCAGCTTGCCCGAAAACGTCTTGTTCTATCTGCTCCAACCGGTCTACGATTGCCCCGGGAAGGGGCTCCCCATACAGGTTCATCTCAATGCGCTCAAGGCTCTCCAGGAGAGTTGAGGCCTCACTTTGGGCAAAAGCAGGGCTTAAGACTGTCAATAGAACAAGCATAACCGTAGTCGCAATCGCAATGAATCTTCGCATAACGCCCTCCTCCTAACTTCGCGGTAAAATACACAAAATGCGGGACTTGCAGCCCGCAGATATAAGCTACCGGGAACCTTAGTCTTTCTGTGTCATGAGAACAGGCAACCCTCATCTCAATAACTGCAATACCTTAGAATCTTATGGTCAACTCCGCAGTTGCGACATTGGTTCTGTGAACCTCCGGAACCTGCGACTCAGGATCCAGTTCATGAAAGTCGATAAGCTTGTATCCTAATACCACGGACGCAGTTCCGCCAAATGTATAGCCCACACCCAGGCTGGCCGTATGCTTCCTGGCATCAAGGGACAAACCCGGGACGGAATAATCTCCGAAAAAGCCCGCGGACTTGGTTGCGCCGTCACCTATTTGCTCAAGGTTTCCGGACGCGCCGAGTTTCACGCCTTTCGGGACAGGGACGTCTGCAGTCCTGGAGTAGCTGTATCCTGCTTTCACAAACGCTGAATCAGACACAATGAAATTGTAATCAATTCCCAAAAGAGCGGTAGCCCTTGCAGCGCTGGCCTCCCCGTCCTCAGACACCTCGTCCTCCTTAGCCAGCTCGCAACTGGCCCTGAATATCGCAAGTTGACTCAAGGCGTACTTCAGATCCAGCCTTGCTATGACATCATCGCCTTCACCTGTGACTTGCCCGAGCCCGGATCCTGTTCCCCCCAGTGAAAGCTCTGCCTGTGCCCCTGCGTCCAAAGGAATGCTAATGGTTTTTGTGGGGTTACCAAGAGAGATCCCCTGTGACTCAGGATGTCCCGTCCCCAGTATCTCTGAAAGCCTCTTTCCTCCGCTGATAGTTTCAGGGTTAGGGCCGGTAGCTATGGAAGAAATGGTAGATACGTGGCCAAGGCCGAGACTGCCTGTGGCGATCTGCTTCGCATCTTCGCCGGTATGTGATTCATTACGGCCTGCTCCTTGTAGGAGCGACAGCTCCACTTGGAACTCTTCCTGCAAACGCATCAGGAGCTCTAGTTGACGCAGGGAAAGAGAGACAGGCACGACCCGGGAAATCGCCCAAGCCATCTCGTACCTGGTAATCAGCCGGTCACCGGAAAATGCCTCTTTTGAGTATCCGTCTATGAGCCCTGCATCCGCAAACTCAGCAAGAGTCGCATATGACCAATGATTTTTCTCAACATCGCTGAAAGGGCCGGCAGCTCCGGCAATTCCCTGTGAGGCAAAAACAGCGCAAAAGACTATGAAAGACACCATAGACACCCACGTAATCAGTGAATGCCGGCGTCTCCGGGAAACCGGTATGCGAAGTACTGCCTCACCCCTATGCGGTCTCAAATGCTTACCACTCTCCAGCAGCTCAAATGGTTTTCGAAATTCTGTCTGTACAGAGTATTATTCTATATACGTGTCAATAATCCCTCCCAAAATCCTATCCTTTAAGACACTGGAAGAATCTTTCGGCAAGGACCACTGCAACGTAATCGTCAAACGGCTCACCGGGCGTCCTTAACGACACCGGAATCAGCTTCCCAAGCCCTCGAAGCGGATGATC
>JAAZEW010000231.1 GCA_012512055.1 Bacillota bacterium
GAAGCGAGATTGATTATGGAGGTTGAAGCAGCGGCCTTAGCGGCGGAAAGGTTGACAGAGAAGAACATCGCCGACTTTAGGAAGGTGGTTACCCGCTTGGAATCATCCACAGGAGATGACATCTGCCTCTTTTCATTAAAGATCCATCAGATAATGGCGGAGGCCACTCAAAATCAGGTAATCATGGAGATTCTGGGTCTAATCGGTAAAAGACTATGGGCGCATCAAAGAAACTTCTACACTGAAGAACTTAAGTTTCAGGAGATTGATTCACACAAGCTGCTTGTTAAGGAGCTTCTTTCACGTGATCCCACCCGGGCGAGAACTGCAATGATAACACATTTACACTCTACTCTAGATAGTATGCTTGGGGGAGGATCTGCCGTCTCAGAGGAAAAGTAAGTAAAAGTAGCCTGATGTTACTGACCCTGTATGAAACCGGGTTCTCGAAAGGATTTGAAGAAATGATATACTCTTGTAAATGTTCAGTCTGTGATCAAGAGATAGAATCTTTGCAGTACCTTACGTCCTGTCCTAGCTGTGGCGGGGAGATCGTCTTCGATTACGATTATGACTTGATCAATCTAAAGACGCAGTATAGGAGCATGTGGCGGTATAAGGACTTGATGCCGCTTACCTCGGAGATGAATATCGTATCTTTGTCCGAAGGATTGACACCACTGACAAAGAGCAAGCTCCCCTTTAAAGCCCGATTGTACCTGAAGGATGAAACGAAGAATCCGACAGGTTCAGTGAAAGACCGGGCTATGTCGTTGGCGGTAAGCAAAGCTAAAGAGTTGGGGTTCACCAATCTGCTGGCCGCCTCTACCGGCAGTGTTGGGTTGTCTCTGGCGGCCTACGGCGCGCAAGCCGGTTGCCGGACAACTATTCTGGTTCCCAAACATACCCCGGAAGAACGCCTGGTGCCAATGGCCTTATTTGGCGCTAAGGTTCTGGAGATTGACGGCATATATGAGGAAGGGATGCGCTGGATGGATCAGGCTAAGACTACTTCTGGTTGGTATGTTGCCAGTACTTACCGGCGCGCTAATCCATACCAATCAGAGGCGACC
This sequence comes from Bacillota bacterium, assembly GCA_012512055.1. The sequence continues at coordinate 1,074 of JAAZEW010000231.1, forward strand.
AAGACTATTGCCTATGAAATTCTAGAGGAGTTGGGGAAAGCGCCAAATCTGGTGGTGGCACCGGTTGGAGGAGGCGGGACTTTAGTTGGAATCTGGAATGGTTTTCTGGACTTGAAACGGATGGGTAGAATCGATAGACTACCCCAGATATTCGGGGTGCAGGTTGAGAAGTACAGCCTACTTCACCAGGCGCTACGTCACAATATCAGCGATTATCATAGCTTATCTCAGCTAAGCACAACCTATAGCGCGTCTGCTCAGACGGTAGCTATTAATCTTGCCCATATTCTACCCCCGGATGGGGTGGAACTGCTGAGGGCGATCCGAGAATCAGGAGGAGACATTCTGGTAGTCACAGATGAGGAGACTGTAGCGTCTCAAAAGAGGTTGGCTATGACCGACAGTGTATTCTGCGAGCCATCCTCAGCTGTAGTAGTGGCGGCATTAGCGGAACTGGAAGAGAGAATGCTGTTGACGCCAGATACAGACGTGGTCTTAATCTTGACCGGGTCCGGTCTGCGGGAACTAGGTGCCGCTGCTCGACTTCATCCTCTGGAAAAGAGAAGAGTCTCCCCACAACTGGAGTTTGAAGAGATCATTAGTTAGATAACAAGAGTCAACCTTGAGGAGGATCTTTGATGCTAGACGGTAAGGTAGCTGTTGTTACTGGCAGTTCACGAGGTGTCGGATACGGAATAGCTGAGGAATTAGCTGCCGCTCGTGCCACAGTGGTTATCACCGGAGTAGATCCGTCCCGCGCCGAGAAAGCCGCATCGGTAATCGCCGAAACACATAAGACTCCGAGTGCGGGTTATGCTGTTGACGTGCGCGAGCGGGGTCAGATTGAAGACCTTCGAGCCAAAATAGTCGATCGATTCGGGCGGGTGGATATCTTGGTGAATAATGCCGGAGTCGAGACAATCGGATTGGTAACTGAGTTGACTGATGAAGACTGGGATTATGTTTTCGATATCAATATGAAGGGAGTCTTCCGCTGTTGTCAAGTCTTCGCCAGACAGATGATTGAACAGGGTCAAGGTGGAAAGATCATTAACATCTCTTCGGTCGGTGGAAAACTCGGATTTCCCTACCGGTCTCATTACTGCGCCTCCAAGGCTGCGGTGAATTGTTTCAGTCGGGTAATAGCCAAAGAGCTGATTCCCTACGGGATAGCGGTAAATTGTATTTGCCCAGGGACTGTACGTACAGATCTCTTGGATTACGTGGCTTCTTGGGAAGCTGAGCAACTGGGAAAGACAGCCGAAGAGGTTATTCAGAAGTGGATTGAGGAGATCCCTCTGGGTCGAGCAATTGAAAGCAGAGAAATCGGTAAGGTCGTGGTTTATCTGGCTTCTGATACAACGAATGCTGTGATTGGGCAGGTAATAAATGTCGATGGCGGGATTAGCCCATTTTAATGAGTGCTAGGAGGCTCGTTTCATGAAGGAGCTTGAAAAAATACGGAGGCTGGAAGGCTCCTGTCGTCACTTGGGAATTGGAGCAATCCTAGTGGCTGGAACTAAGGAAGCTGCTTATATGATCGGGCCGGAGGTGCGTCTGGATCCGGAGGAGGTATTAGTCTTTCATACTGAGAGCAGAGAGTTCCTACTGCTCACTAGTAGTAGAGGTAATGATAGGGCTCTGTTTGCCGGTGCAAGAATAATCGTTGGTCATGAGCGTCAGGAGCAGTTGAGCATGATCTTAAGTCGTCCGGATCAAGTAGCCTTTGACCCCCTGGCGATTAAGAGGGTAAAGGAAATTCTGGCGACGTGGTTACCAATAGACCGGTTCGTGGAAGCCGAAGACGTGCTCAGATTATGTCGGCTGCGCAAGACCGGCGCGGAGATTGGGCGGTTAAGAAGGGCCTCAGCGGCCGCGGACCTTGTGATGGAAAAAGCTCGTCGGATTATTGCCCCTGGCTTAACAGAATTGGAACTGGCCCGACAAATTGATAGATACTTATATGATCAGGGTATAAAGGAAACATACTTTGATACAATAGTCGCTTCCGGGCCCAACTCCGGCAACCCTAATCATAAGTCAGGAGACCGAGTCTTAATGGAGAATGACGTGGTGCTAGTTGACTATGGTGGACCGCTGGATGGTTACAACTGTGATTTGACACGTACTTTTCTGTTAGGAAACGAAATACCCGAGGATGTGAGAAGTGTCTACCAAGTCGTACAGCAGGCCTTAGAAGAAGCTATGGCAGTGGCCAAACCAGGTGTACCCGCTAAACAAGTGGACCGAACAGCTCGGAACATAATTGCAGACGCCGGTTATCGTGACTTCTTCCCTCACTATACCGGTCATGGGATCGGCCTCGACGGACACGAGGATCCCCAGATCTCGGAGGCCGGCGAGTTGTTGTTAGAACCTGGAATGGTCTTCAGCTTAGAACCGGGGATCTACCTGCCTGGGAAATTTGGGGTAAGAATAGAAGAGATAGTAGTTCTGACCGCAGAAGGAGTTGAATGTATTACTCACTCTCCCAGAACGCTGACTTTTCGAAAAAAGGCAACGTGCCATAGCGGCTGGGATTGTAATTGAAGCAATTACTCATGTTTTACGATACTACTGAAAGGGGTTCTGAAGGATATGGAGATGAAAACGCGGATCAAGACGGCTGTCGAGAGTAGTCGAGATGATATTGTCGCCTTTCTAAGTAGTTTAGTCCGAATAAACAGCGAAACCGGAAATGAGGGGCGAATTCAAGGCTTCATTGCGAAAACATTGACAGAAATGGATCTGGAAGTAGATCAATGGGAGGTTGACTCAAATAAACTGGCCGGTCATCCTGGATATCTACCCGTGATTGATTACGATTTTAGCGACCGCCCTAATGTGGTAGGAGTGCTTCGCGGCACCGGCGGGGGAAGATCCTTATTGCTAAATGGTCATGTTGATACTATAACATGCGAACCTGAAGATGAATGGAGAATTTCTCCGCTGTCCGGCAAAGTGATCGACGGGAAACTCTATGGGCGAGGCACTTCAGATATGAAAAGCGGATTGGCGGCTATGACTATGGCGGTAAAGATACTGAAAGAAACCGGATTCCAACCCAAAGGCGACATAATCTTAGAATATGTAGTTGATGAGGAGGTTACCGGTTATGGAACACTGTCAGCCATCGAACGTGGTTACCGGGCTGATGCCGGAATCTGCTGTGAAACGAGTAATCTGGCGGTTCAACCCGCTTGCATCGGACGGTTGTGGTTTACTGTAGAAGTGCATGGCAAATCGTCGTCCATCTCGAATCGGTGGGAATCTGTTAGCGCGATTGAGAAAGGAATAAAGATTGTGCAGGCTGTTGAGGATTTCGAGCGGATCAGAATTGCCGATCTAAGGCACCCATTATATCCGGATAATCGAGGAGCATTACCCTGCGCGGTCTGTATGTTTAATGCAGGGACCTTTCCTAGCGCTACTCCGGAACAGGCGGTATTGAAAGGGAGTATGGGTTTATTGCCTTATGAAGATGTGGACACGGTAAAAGAAAGTTTCGTGAGACACATTAATTACATCTGCCAGGCGGATCCTTGGTTGAGAAATAACCCACCGGCTATCACCTTTAAAGACCTTGGTGCTGACGGCGCGGAGATTCCGGTCGATGCCCCCATCGTCACAGCAGTGATAGATGCTTTCTACGAAGCGACTGGAACTACTCCGGAAGTGAGCGGACGACTCGGGGGCTCCGACACCCGGTATTTGATTAAATATGGTGATACTCCTACCGTCATTTTTGGACCGGGGATTACTGATCAGATGCATGCTACAAATGAATTCGTTCCTGTTGAGAACCTAATTACCGCTACTAAAGTGTTGGCATTAGCGATATATGATTGGTGTGGTTGATGGCAAGTTACGCCGCAACTGAATAGATTTGCCTCTAATAAAGGAGTCAGCAAAGATGATGTCCCCCTGGTCATGGAACGTGCTGCCGTAATCGGCGGGGTCGACGGAGCAAGTTGCATTCTTGCTGCAAAGTTGCTCGGCAGGGAATCTTCACGCACTGTCCCGCATGCTGCGTTTCTCATAGTGGGGGACAGCGTGAAGGTTGCAGAGGCTTATGATGAATTCATGCCTGATGACGCGCCCAGGATCATACTGGTGGACACGTTCAAGGACGAGGCTGAAGAATCCCTTAGAGTGGGCCGAAGCCCTTGGAAAGAGACTGACAGGGATCAGGTTGGATACTCCCGGAGAGCGCGGCGGAGTGACTCCGGATCTGGTGACTGAGGTGAGAGCAAGGCTTGACCAGGCAGGATACGGGCATGTGAAGATCTTCGTGTCAGGCGGACTGTATCCTGAGAAGATCCAGGCCCTGTCCCGGGCAGGTGCGTATTCGTTCGGAGTCGGCAGCTTCATATCCCAGGCTTCGCCCATTGACATGACTCTCGATCTTAAGGAAGTCGCAGGAAAGCCAATTGCAAAGCGAGGCAGGATTCCGGGTATTATCCAAAATGAGAAGCTTGAGTTAGTTAAGGGTTAATGTGGTAAGCAGAGAGGCGGATACGTAACGTAATTGTCAAGTGAATGATGACACCTTTGTTGATGGTATTATTTCTTCGCAGAATTAGTTGCCGGTATCAGAACGTACACAGCAAAATGCAAGTCCCATTGATGATCCAATAGAAGCTGCGATTATCTCGACATCGTCAATAAGAATGAATGTAGCAAAATCGCATTAAACATCAGACCGTCTGATCATTCAACAAGGAGTCATCTTAAGTCGCGTTTTTGGTAAGAAGCGTTGAATAGGGCGAGCCCATCCTTTCGGCATTAAGACAAAGGGCATTAGCTTCACAAGCATTCAACCACTAAGTATGAGTTCATTAGTTTTCGCTCGTTTTCCGATTGTCTTGGGTGGCCGGTGATTGCAACGGGGGGTGTCAAAATTCGGCCACTGGCCTACGGGCCGGATTTTGTCAAGGCTACCTGCTTGGGGAGCCGTCCCCGAGTGCAACACCGGCCACCCTGCACGGCACGTACACTTTCTGGAACCGGCGATTATTTGTGGTGATCTACTTAGATAGTCATAGAGCAAGTGGGAAGTGGTGTTTGACAGTGAAAAACATAAGACCGATCCATCACCGTACCCTTTCTCAGACTGTGGCGGAGGAAATACTGAAGATGATCAAGACCGATTATCGGGTAGGTGAGAGACTCCCGGCTGAACACGAACTGATGGAGCGATTCCAAGTCGGTCGTTCTTGTTTGCGCGAGGCTATGCGAGGGTTAGCTATGTTAGACTTAGTCTCAATACAACCCGGCCGGGGAACGTTTGTCAGATCAACTGACTGTCCTAGGCTGCAATCTTCCAGTTTGGAAATTGAGATTGGCAAAGAAGCTTTGTCAGAACTATTTGAAGCGAGATTGATTATGGAGGTTGAAGCAGCGGCCTTAGCGGCGGAAAGGTTGACAGAGAAGAACATCGCCGACTTTAGGAAGGTGGTTACCCGCTTGGAATCATCCACAGGAGATGACATCTGCC
>JAAZEW010000232.1 GCA_012512055.1 Bacillota bacterium
CCGCGCCCTGCGTACCGCGAAGCCTCATCCAACAGATCCTCGATCCGGAGGAGTTCATTGTACTTCGCTACTCTGTCCGTGCGAGAAGGGGCGCCGGTCTTTATTTGACCGCTATTTGTAGCGACTGCAATATGGGCTATGGTTACATCTTCAGTCTCACCGGAACGATGAGATACCACTGCAGTATACCCTGCCTTTTGCGCCATATCAATTGCAGCCAGCGTCTCACTGAGGGTGCCAATCTGGTTTACCTTGATAAGGACTGAATTGGCGACCCCGTCCTTGATGCCTCTCTCGATCCTTTCGGTATTCGTTACAAAGAGATCATCACCGACGATTTGCACACGATCTCCAATTGCTTCAGTCATCTTCTTCCAGCCGTCCCAGTCATCTTCGGCAAAACCGTCCTCAATGGATATGATAGGATATCTATTAACAAGGTCAGTCCAGAATCCTACCATCTCATCACCAGTACGTTTTCTTCCCTCGCCTTCAAAAACGTACGCGCCTTCCCTGTACATTTCAGACGCTGCAGCATCCAAGGCTATCAGGATATCCTCACCCGGATTGTAACCTGCAAGCTCTATAGCGTTTACTATTAGATCCAAAGCCTCTTCGTTAGATTTGAGGTTAGGGGCTATGCCTCCTTCATCGCCGACTGCCGTATTCAGGCCCTTCTTCCTGACCACGCTGCGAAGGCTGTGAAAAACCTCAGCGCCCATACGAAGAGCTTCGGCAAATGTGACAGCGCCGACGGGAGCTATCATGAATTCCTGAATATCCACATTATTGTCAGCATGAGCCCCGCCATTTAGGATATTCATGAGAGGCACAGGCAAGACATGCGCCCACGTCCCTCCGACATAGCGGTACAACGGGAGCCCGAGGGATTCTGCGGCAGCTTTGGCACACGCAAGTGATACTGCAAGAATTGCGTTTGCGCCCAGCTTCTCCTTGTTGGGCGTGCCATCCAGCTCTATCATAAGGTTGTCTATTTCCATTTGCTCTGTGGCATCAAACCCTTCCAGTTCCGGCCCAATGGTATCATTGATGTTGGTAACTGCCTTCTCCACGCCTTTACCGCCGTAACGATGCTCATCACCGTCACGAAGCTCAAGCGCCTCATATGAACCGGTGGAAGCCCCGGAAGGCACGGCTGCGCGCCCCACACCACCGTCGGCTAAGGTAACCTCAGCCTCTACTGTTGGATTGCCCCGGGAATCCAGGATCTCCCGTGCATATACATCTACGATAATTGTCATCCGACTACCCCCTTCCAAGGTCTTAGCAAGGATACCTGCTCATAAGAATACCTGCATACGCTGTAAAACCAGATGCTCACAAACCGGCACCGCCCACAAACGTTCGGGGTTTCCCAAGTCAAGACTTTGCTATCGCCAACTTTACTGTCGCTACAAGATCAGACGTACACAGACCGCCGCCTGAAAGCGCCAGGCATCTCCCAAGTCAAGCTTTCACTATGGCTGCGAAATCAGACGCATTTAAGCTGGCGCCGCCTACAAGCGCTCCGTCTATATCTGACTGACTGAACAACTCACCGGCATTGCCAGGCTTAACGCTCCCGCCGTACTGGATTCTAATCTCCCCGGCGATCCTGGAATTGAAAACTTCAGCTACAGTGCTTCGTATGATCCGGATCACCCTGTTGGCTTCATCAGAGGACGCAGTGCGGCCTGTTCCAATTGCCCAAACAGGCTCATACGCTATGACTATGCGCTCAGCCCCGCTCGCCTTTATGCCATCGAGCGCTGCCTTCGTCTGCCTTGTTACCACCTCTTCAGTCTTGCCTTCCTCCCGCTCTTTCAAAGTCTCTCCAACGCAGATTATGGGAAGAAGGCCATGGGATAGCGCCGACTTAGCTTTCCTATTTACACCTTCGTCAGTCTCGCCGAAATACGTTCTCCTCTCAGAGTGTCCCAGAATTACATACGTGCATCCTAGATTCCTGAGCATAACAGGAGACACTTCACCTGTGAAAGCCCCTTCATCCTCCCAATGCATGTTCTGGGCCGCAAGTTCGATATTACTGCCCCGAAGCCCTTCTCGAACTGCGCTAAGGGCGGTAAACGGGGGACATACCACTATCTCTACGCCGCTTGCGTCCCTTACCAGGCCCCTTAAGTCGTTAACCAGAGCTTGAGCTTCATCCACAGTCTTGTACATCTTCCAATTTCCTGCAACAATGCGCGTCCTCAAGAATCTCTCACCCCTACTTACTTGTCTTTGAGCGCAGCAACACCGGGAAGGACCTTGCCCTCAAGGAACTCAAGAGACGCACCGCCTCCAGTAGAGACATGGGTCATCTTGTCTTGAAACCCCATCTCTGAAATGGCGGCAGCCGAGTCTCCGCCGCCCACTATTGTCACTGCCGCGGAATCCGCCAGTGCCTCTGCGACTCTCCTGGTTCCTTCAGCAAATGGTTTCATCTCGAACACGCCCATCGGGCCGTTCCAAACCACTGTCCTAGCTTCAGCAATTTCCCGGGCAAACGCCTCTCGCGTCTTTGGGCCTATGTCAAGAGCCTGCCAAAGAGGAGGGATCTCGCTTACCCCGACTACCTTGACATCTGCGTCCTCAGCAAACCTGTCAGCTACAACTACATCCACCGGCAGGAGGAACTTGACCCCTTTTGCCTTTGCTTTTTCCATGAGTTCGCCGGCTAAGTCCAATTTCTCTTCATCAACAATGGACTTGCCGATTTCAAGGCCTTTGGATTTCAGGAAGGTATAGGCCATACCTCCGCCAACTACCAGCGAGTCCACTTTCTCGATGAGATTTGAGATAACGCCTACCTTATCCTTGACTTTCGCGCCACCCAGAATCGCAACAAAAGGCCTCTCAGGCGCAGACAGGGCCTTTCCCATGACCTCAATCTCTTTCTCCATGAGGAACCCTGCGACTCCAGGCAAAAACTCCGCAACTCCCGCGGTGGACGCATGGGCACGATGAGCAGTACCGAATGCGTCATTCACATATATATCAGCTAAAGAAGCCAGGGACCTGGCAAATCCCTCGTCATTTGCCTCCTCCTCTTTATGAAACCTCAGATTCTCAAGGAGGATCACATCCCCGTCCTTCATGGCCCGAACTCCGGCTTCAACCTGCGGGCCGACACAGTCATCGAGCTTCTTCACAGGTTGCCCCAGCAGTTCTCCGAGCCTCCCGGCAACCGGAGCCAGGCTAAATTCCTCTTTGCGCTGCCCCTTTGGCCGTCCCAGGTGAGATGCAAGTATCACCTTTGCGCCACGTTCCAAAAGGTACTTAATAGTTGGAAGAGCAGCCCTGATACGCGTATCGTCTGTAATGTTCCCTTCAGCGTCCAACGGGACATTGAAATCCACCCTCACAAATACGCGCTTCCCTTTTGCGTCGATATCCCTTACCGTAGCCTTGCCCATAGAGACATCACACTCCTTCCGCCTATCCGGATCGAACAACCGCTACCGCACAAGGCCTGCTTACAGCCCTTTCTTAGCCATGAACAAGGCCAGATCCACTACGCGTGTGGAGTATGCCCACTCATTGTCATACCAGGCGATAGCCTTCACCATGTTGCCGTCCATCACCATTGTTGACAATGCATCAACAATTGCAGAATGCGGGTTACCGTTGAAGTCCTTCGATACCAGTGGCTCTTCTGTGTACTCAAGGATACCCTTAAGTTCGCCTTCAGCCGCTTTCTTGAACGCGGCATTGACTTCTTCTACACCGGTGGACTTCTCTACGTTCACAACAAGGTCAACCACTGACACGTTGGGAGTAGGAACCCTCATGGCGAAACCGTTGAGTTTTCCCTCCAATTCAGGCAACACCTTGGCTACTGCCCGAGCGGCGCCGGTAGTCGTAGGTATGATTGAAAGCGCCGCTGCCCTCGCGCGTCTCAAGTCTTTATGCATGAGATCAAGTGTATGCTGGTCATTTGTGTACGCGTGGACTGTGGTCATGAGCCCTTTGATAATCTTGAAATTGTCATTAAGTATCTTGGCAACCGGGGCCAGACAGTTTGTTGTGCATGACGCGTTTGACACGACGTGATGCTTAGCCGGGTCATAGCTTCCTTCATTTACGCCCATTACGACAGTGAAAGCGTCTCCCTTGGCAGGCGCTGTAATGATAACCTTCTTCGCGCCTGCTGTGAGATGGCTGCTTGCCTTGTCCGCTGCGGTGAATACGCCTGTGGACTCTATTACAATATCCACACCCATATCGCGCCACGGGATAGCTTGGGGATCTCTTTCAGATAGGACTTTGACTACCTTACCGTCAACCACTATGTTCCCGTCTTTCATTTCTACATTCCCGGGGAATGTGCCGTGGACCGAATCGTATTTCAACAGATGAGCATTGGTCTTTGCATCAGCCAGATCATTGACAGCCACAATCTCCGCATTCTTATTCTCATAAGCCGCCCTATACACCAATCTGCCTATTCTCCCGAACCCGTTAATCCCGATCTTTACTGCCATTTCTCTTTCCCCCTGTCTTCGATTTCCATTATTCCTAACGCTGCAGCCTCGTCTATGACGAGAGCTTCCCGAGAGTGGCGCTTTATGACTGCAAGCAGTGCCTGTGCCTTATTTGCGCCACCTGCGACCGCAATAGTCTTTTTCCCCTGGAGATCCTCCGGACGAATGCCCATGCTGGGAGTGTAGTAGACCATGTTTCCACCTTCATCAAAGTAATATCCGAACATCTCCGCCACAGCGCCCAGCGATCTTAGGATCTCCATTTCCTCCCTGGGTATATTACGCCTTTTCACCATCTCTTCTAGGGTTCCCACGCCATGAATAACAATCCTGGCTGTCTTGATAAGCTCCAGAATCTCTTTTATGCGTGGCTCATTTATGATTCTCGATATTGTCTCCGGATGGAGATCGTCAGGGACATTGAGCACTCGATAAGTCCCTCCGAGCAGCTTGGCCATTTCAACTGCAATGGAATCCGCTTGTATTTCAACCTCCTCCCCGAGGCTGCCTCTCGTAGGCACCACGGTAATGCGTTTCGGCCATCCTGACGGGACTATCGCCTTTGCCACATCTAACATTGTGGTTCCTCCGCCTGCGGCGATGGTATCTCCTTCTTCAACGATTTCCCTTAAGATCCCGACAACCGCCCTGCCCATATCCTTCTTAACAGCAGGGTCACACCGGGAATCCCCCGCCACGACCACGATTTTCCTGATGGGCAACAAGCGTTCCAGCACCTGCTCCAGCCTGGCAAACTCCCGCAGCTCCCTGACGTATTGTCCCAATTCCTGAAATATGGCCTCCCCGTCTTGAGTCAGGGTAACACCGGAGGAGCTCACAGAGATGAACCCTTGCCTCCTCAGGAACTCCAATTCGCTCCGCACTGCACGTTCTTTGACTGTGAGTTGTTGAGAAAGAGTTCGTCTGCCTATAGGTTGATAAAAGTGGACATGACGTAAAATTGAGTAACGTATGTCGAGGAGTCTCGCAATTTCCGGAGCTATTTTCCTTTGCAAGCTCACAAATCTGTTCATCAGGATGAACCTCTCTGTCTTGTGGGACGTCAAGTATCCCGGCATAATAAATATTGTCCCGCCTCAGGCAAAATAAAAAGCGCCAATGCCTTCTCTAGTTTGTTCGCTTTGCAATTATAAATTCCTTCTATTCTTAGCAAAATCTCTTTCTTAAGGTAGATGCAGCTATCCGTTCCTCGTCGCGATACTTTGCCACTGTCCGGCGGGAAATCATAATCCCTTGCTCACGCAACATTTCACTGATAACCCTATCGCTAAATGGATTCTTCGGATCTTCACCTTCAATCATTTCACGGATTATCTTCTTTACGCTCTCGCTGGAAGCACCCTTACCGTATACTGTCGGGATCCCGCTGGTAAAAAAGAACTTCAGTTCAAACGTGCCTCTTGGAGTCGCAACGTACTTGCCTTGAGTGGCTCTGCTCACCGTAGACTCGTGAACTCCAACCTCGCGCGCCACTTCCTCCAGTGTCAAAGGCCTCAAATACTTGACCCCCATGTCGAAGAAGTCACGCTGGAACTTGACAATGCACTCTATGACTTTCTGCAAAGTCTGCCTGCGCTGCTCGATACTTCGTATGAGCCACAAGGCTGAGTTAAGCTTGGATTTTACGTAATCTACAGCGCCATCTTGTTGACATTCGGCTTGACTCAACATCTTCCGGTATAACGGATTTATGTTGAGGCGTGGAGCTGATACATCGTGAACGGTAACGACATACTCTCCTCCAACCCTCTCTATACTTGCATCAGGCTCAATATAGGCAGGCCCGCCTTCACCTCCGAACTGCCGTCCCGGTTTAGGATCGAGAGTCCTTATCAAGTCACATGCGTCCTGGACTTCCAAAACCCCTACTCCGAGCGCCTCTGAAATCTTGACCAGCCCGCCTTGGGCTACATCGTCCAGGTGGCACTTGATCAATCTCTCTGCCAATTTCAACTTGCCGGAAGGACTGTCACCTGCCCTTAAGGTTTCCAACTGGATCAGGAGGCATTCCTCAAGGCTCCTGGCGCCAACGCCTACAGGGTCAAACTGCTGAATCACGCCAAGGACCTTCTCTGCCTCCGCGCAAGAGACGCCGGCCATAGCTGCGACTTCAGAAGTCTTCATGCGCAGGTAACCGTCGTCGTCAATCCCGCCGATAATGAGAGCCCCGATTTTCATCTGGTCGTCTCTGAGGGACGAAACATGCAGTTGAAACATGAGATAATCGTGAAAAGTCCCAACATAGCCAATGAAAGACTCATATGATACACGAGGCTCATTCCGGCTTTCCCGGGGGGCCACGTACCCAATATCACTGGCGTCCTCGAAATACAGCTCCCAATCTATGTCATGCTTCGTCTTTTCTTCAGCTTCCTTCGGGGATAACTCATCTTGCTCTTGGATATCAGGTGAATCCGCCTCTGCCTCCTCACCTTTGTCTTTAAACTCCAGGAGGGGGTTTTCAAGCATTTCTTCAGATATGTACTGTTCCAGCTCCATCCAGGGCAACTGAAGAATGGTTATGGCCTGACGAAGTTCAGGAGTAATCACCAGCTTCTGAACTTGCTTAAGGCTCATCTCGTAACCAATCTTCACTACCTGTCACCCCCTACGTTACAATATTCGAGAAGGCCGAAGGATCTCCTCTGCAAAATCCTGTCAGGAATCTTACCCTGCTTCACCGTCCAGGCGTTGTGCAAGATGGATAAGCCTTCTCATCCTGTGATTTGCAGCCGACTTACTTATAGGCGGGGACAACATTTGCCCGAGCTCTCTCAGGGTCACCTCAGGGTTATTTAGCCTGACCTCGGCAATTTCCTGGAGCCCTGTAGACAGCGACCTTAACCCGATAATTCCATCAATCTTCTGTATAGCCTCTACCTGGGCCAGGCCTGCGTCTACCGCTTTTGTCACGTTAGCGGTTTCACAGTTTACGACTCGATTCACATCCCCGCGCACACCCCTTAGAACCCTTACGCTTTCCAAGGTAAGCACCGCAGAGTGAGCGCCCATAACCCGAAGCAACTGAGCTACATCATCTCCTCCCTTGACATAGACCATGTAGCCTTTCTTGCGGCCGGCAATCCTGGGAGTCACGTTGAAAGACTGAGCCACGCGCACTATTCCTTCTGCATGGGCTAGGCTATCCGTCATAAACTCCATATGGTATTCTTTTTCCGGGTTTTGTACATATCCTCTTGCCAGAAAAACCCCACGAAGGTACGCCCTAAGGCAACACTGCCTTGTCAAGAGGTGCCACGGGACACCGTTCCTAAGGGAAACATCGCCTCCCTTCTGCGATACTACACCAAGATCCTGAAACGCCTTGAGAGTTTCCGCATCATACGGCAGTTCCACAATGTACTGATTCCCGGGACGTCTGCCCCTACGATGGGTGAATCTTACTTTCGGCTTAATCTGAAACACACTGCGGACAAATCCCATTATCTTACGGGCAGAAGCTGCACTTTCAGTTCGGATTTCAAATACCGGATATGATTCGCCGTCATTCTGCCGAACCTCTAATCTACCACAACTCCTGGCAATTGCCGACAGCTCAGAAAGTACACAGCACTCACTTTCAGGCATCATGCGCGCAAGCTCGCCTTTTGTCTCCGTATAGAACATTCCGGGCATCACCTGACCCAATTCTATCATAAGACAGGGTATGCCTTGTAGTAATAATCTGCCTCCCCTCCGGAATATAGGTACCTAGGATAAGGCCTGTACAGGTCCGGCTATGTAGATCACCATAAGTTGTCGTCGGTCCAGTAAGTGTACGTACCGTGCAGGGCCACCCAAGGCCTCGGAAAACAGGCGAAGACTAATGAACGAGACTGTTGCGCTTGTCCTGTGACTGCCAATTTCGTCGAAGACAGCAACCGATTTCTGCGATTCAAGCGAACTGCGGTGACATAATATGGGAGACATCAACAGTCTCATGAACTCATACTTGGAACAAGAACGGAGGATGTCCAAAATGATAAATGGCATTTGGCTTACGCTGATTGTCCTTGGCGTGCTCACAGGGATTGCTACCGGCACATCCGCTGCTGTGACCGCAGCCGCTGTTGAAAGCGCAAACCGGGCGGTGAGTATCTGTCTTGGATTCATTGGAATCATGACCATGTGGAGCGGCCTCATGAAAATCGCCGATTCCGCAGGCTTCACACGCCGGCTTGCGAAGATCTTCGCACCTGCGGCAAGACTGCTTTTCCCTTCAGTGCCCGGCGACCATCCTGCACTTGCTGCAATCAGCATGAGTCTGGCTGCAAACCTCCTTGGCATGGGTAACGCTGCGACTCCTTTAGGCTTGAAAGCCATGGAAGAACTCGCATCCCTTAACGAGGGAAGGGATGTACCCAGCGATGCAATGTGCACTTTTGTCGCGATTTCCACTGCAGGAATCACCTTTGTGCCTACTACGATAATAGCCATTCGAGCGCAGTATCACTCCTATAACCCGGCAGAAGTCGTCATGCCCATTATTCTCATGAACATTGTTGCTACATTCGTCGCAATACTTGCTGACAGGTTTTTCAGCCGCGTATCTAAGGGTCACTGAAAAGGAGTCATCAGGTACTTGTGTCAGGGAGCGTCGAGAATTTTGACTCTCGACAATATGCTTTGAAGGAGGCTCCGGTTATGCTGATAAAGGCTATTGCCTTCGCCTCGAACCTTGTGATACCCCTTATGATTGCAGTTATCTGTTTGGTAGGACACATAAAAAAAGTAAAGATATACGAAACGTTCATAGAAGGTGCAAAAGACGGGTTTGCCGTTGCAGTGAGGTTGATTCCTTTTCTGGTAGGCATGTTTGTGGCAATTGGGATTTTCCGGGAATCAGGCGCCTTGTCCATATTGACCAGGATTCTCTCTCCCGTGTCAGGGGAGCTGGGCATGCCTTCGGAGCTTTTGCCGTTAGCGCTTATCAGGCCTCTGTCCGGAACCGGGGCATTGGAAGTCACAATAGACCTTATACGGAAGTTCGGACCTGATTCTCTCATAGGCAGGATGGCCTCTACCATGCATGCAAGTTCTGAGACGACAATTTACGTCATTACCGTATACTTCGGTGCAGTCGGGATAAAGAAAACAAGGCATTCTCTGATAGCAGGCCTTCTGGCAGACTTAGTCGCATTTCTGTCATCAGTGGCAATATGGCGAATTATCACGGCTTTCGCCTGAGTCAACTGACTCTCTGAGTCAACTGGCTCTTGTTCTTGAAGGATTTATCTGCCGTTGAGATGATCCTAAGAACTGCTTCAGCCAAGCGCACCGGATCGTGTCTGGCATAGTCCTTGTTGGAAATGAGATCTTCTTCTATGAGCCTGATCCCGAGAAGCTTGAGTCTGTCTTTGTCAACTTCGACCGGATAAGCCCCTTCCAGGCTGTACTTCTCCGCCAGCTTCGGAGGGACACCGCCGGAGTTTATCAAAACATAGTCAATAATCCCCCCCCCTGCATGATCCGTGATGGCTTTCACGTGATCTGCAGCAGTGAAGCAGTCGGTTTCTCCCGGTTGGGTCATGACATTACACACGTATATCCTTGGCGCCTTACTCTCGTAAATGGCATCTCTGATTCCTGCAACGAGCAAGTTAGGAATCACGCTGGTAAACAGGCTTCCCGGCCCCAGGACTATTGCATCTGCCTCAGCAATGCTCTGAAGGGCCTCAGGAAGCGCCTGGGGATTCTCGGGCTGAAGGGACAGTCTCTCGATACGCGCACCACACTTCCCAATGGTGGATTCGCCGTATACTACACCGCCGCCTTGACACTCCGCGATGAGGGTCACATTCTCGAGAGTAGGCGGAAGCACGTGGCCTCTTACTGCCAACACCCGGCTGGATTCCTTGACTGCCTCTTCGAAATCACCGGTAATCGCAGACATGGTTGCGATGAAGAGATTCCCGAAAGTATGCCCTCCCAGTCCCGTAGGATCTCCTTCAGGATACCTGTATTCAAAAAGACGGGCCATAAGAGGTTCAGAATCGGCAAGCGCCACCAGGCAGTTGCGAATATCCCCTGGTGGGAGTACCCCCATTTCCTTTCTTAGCCTGCCTGAACTCCCTCCGTCATCAGCCACAGTGACTATGGCGGTGAGGTTTCCCGTAGACTCTTTAAGGCCTCTGAGCAGTGTAGACAAACCGGTGCCACCGCCCACTACCACTATCTTTGGGCCGCGCCCGAGCTCATACCGCCTGTGCAGAGTCTCGACAACGCGATCACCGTAGTCCGGCGCCAGAGTCTTGATGACTAATCTGACTACCGTTACCGCGGAAAACGTAATCATTGCCACTCCCACAAGACTCATGGTAAGGCCGGGCATCCATCGGTACGCGAGCGATATGGCGCCGGCTATGGTCAACCCTACTCCGACTGAGAATATCAAAGACCATTTCTTCAGATCTAAGTAAGGATATAGTTTACCGACAGTGATCATTATGCCACCTCTTCTACTCTGCCAGCCTTTCCGGAATGTCCTTATCCCTGTGTTCTACTGTCACGTTATATCCTTGCTCCTTCAAAAAGCCGGCAAGACGATTGGCAATTGCAACTGAACGGTGTCTTCCTCCGGTACATCCTATTCCGACTATAAGTTGAGCCTTCCCTTCCTTCGTGTATTGTGGCAAAAGGAATGTCATAAGGTCAAAAAGCTTATTGAGAAACAGAGTCGTCACCCGGGAACGAAACACATACTCTCTGACAGCTTCAGCCTCCCCTGTAAGCGAGCGCAAAGCCTCTACATAATGGGGGTTCGGCAGGAACCTTACATCAAAAACAAGGTCCGCGTCTATAGGCATACCATGCTTAAACCCAAATGACACCACAATGAGATCAATTCCCTCTTTCGGACTCAACTTGACAAAACCTGCCAAAATTCGTTCACGAAGCTGTTTGGGAGTGATGTTCGATGTATCTATGATACGGGAAGCCTTGTCACGGACCTTTTCGAGTCTTCGACGCTCTTCGGTGATTCCCTCGATAATTCCGCCTTCCGCTGAAAGGGGATGGCGCCTGCGAGTCTCCTTAAACCTCCGCACAAGGGCTTCATCAGATGCCTCAAGAAACAAGATCTCATATCCGACACCCATTGCCTCCAGAGCTTCTAATGAAGTGAACAACTTATCGAAAAACTCACGGCTCCTTATATCCACTACTAAAGCTATCTTATCAATCTTGCCTTCTGATTGTGCCGCAAGTTCAGCGAACTTTGGGATCAACGTCGGCGGGAGATTGTCTACACAGAAGAAGCCAAGATCTTCAAATGCGCGCACTGCCTCACTCTTGCCTGCACCTGAAAGCCCTGTAATTATTACAAACCGTTCTTCATGCAATGTCGCATCCCTCCGCCTCTTGCCGCCTTTCAGCCGGCCATGATCGAGAACAAGAACCCAAGCTCAACACACTTAGTATACCATACTCCTTATACCCGATCCCGGGATGAAACCATTGGGTGACGGCTTCAGCTCGCGTGAAGCGTCCAGATCCAGGAAGAAAGTGCAGTCAGGATGAAGCTGTAAGACTGAACTGGGAACCATCTCAGTCACAGGGCCGTGTATCGTCTGATGGATGGCGCTGGACTTCTCGGGGCCGCTGGCTAAGAGAATAATCTTACGCGCGTTCATTATCGTCCTGATCCCCATGGAAATCGCTTGCCTCGGCACAGAGTCAGTATCCCCGTCAAAGAACCTTGCGTTAGCTTCAATAGTCCTCTTGGCAAGGTAAATAGGACGAGTAAGAGATCCAAATTCCGTCTTTGGCTCGTTAAAACCAATATGCCCGTTACGCCCTATGCCAAGAACGGCAAGATCAATTCCGCCCGCCCTCTTGATCGCCCATTCATACATCAATGCTTCCTCCTCGGGATCTTCTGCAAGCCCGCGAGGAATATGGATCTGATCCCGGTTTACATTCACATGATCAAAGAACCTGTCGTACATATAGAAGCTGTAGCTCGACCTGTGACCATCAGGAAGGCCTATGTACTCATCAAGGTTAAATGCGGAAACACGGGCGAAATCCAACCCTTCTTCTTTGTGCATCCTAATCAGCTCCGCATACAACCCAAACGGGGTTCCACCTGTGGGTAATGCCAGAACGCTGTCAGGCTTTCTTCTTACCTCGGCAGCCACTGCTTTAGCCGCCTCTTTACTCATTATTTCATAGTCGTCTGCAACTATGACTTTCACTCTATTGCCTCCTATCTTATCCTTCAGCCCTGCTAAAGGCTTACGGGTTAATTCCGAATGATTCCCGGCAGTCTGTTACAGTGCATTGCTTTGCCAGGGAAGATCCTCTGACACATATGCAAAACTACCACGTACCATGGTCGCCACAACTTGCAGCTCCGCATCGAGCAGGACAAGATCCGCGTCCTTTCCCACTTCTATACTGCCTTTCTTGTCATCTATGCCCAAAATCCATGCGGGAGTCTCCGAAGTCATTTTGATGGCGTCTTCCAGGGAGCAATCAAGTTCCGTCATAGCATATTTGACTGCTTTGTCCAACGTAAGGGCAGAGCCTGCAAGAATCCCATCAGGAAGCCTGACTGCTCCGTTGCGGCAGATGACCCTCTGTCCGCCCAGTTCATACTCGCCGTCAGGCATACCTGCAGCCATTGTCGCATCTGTTATCAGGGCAATCCCGTCCTTGCCTTTGCATTTCATGAGTATCTTGGCAGCAGCAAGGTGAATATGAAATCCGTCAAGGATCACATCTACAGTCAGCTTGTTCGAGGAAAGCATTGCCCCAACCATTCCGGGGCGCCTGTGGTGCAGGCCGCTCATGGCATTGTAGGCGTGAGTGACATGGGTAGCTCCTGCATCGGCCGCTGCAATAGCCTGGTCATATGTGGCGGATGAATGCCCGAGAGAGACTTTGATTCCAAGATCCACCGCATGCTTGATAAGATCCAATGCCCCAGGCATCTCCGGCGCCAGGGTGATCATACTGATATTCCCTGAGGATGCCTCGACGAGCTCGTCCAATTCTCTTACGGAAGGCTCTCTTATACCTGTTACGGGCTGAGCGCCTTTCCATTCAGGATTGAGCCATGGCCCTTCAAGGTGAATCCCTAGAATTCCTGCACCGGAAGGGGCTCTTGTACCCATATAGCCGCCGATTAATCCTACACTTTTCTTGAGTGTTTCAGCAGGGCCTGACATAGTCGTCGGGAGTATTCCGGTGGTGCCGTGGGCAGCATGGGCAAGGCACATCCTCTCAAGAGAGTCGTAAGTTTTGTCCAGAGTATCGCACCCTCCTCCGCCATGGGCATGAATATCAATGAATCCCGGCACCAGCGTCAAGCCGGCCCCATCAACAACTTCATGTTCGCCTTCATATTCATGCCTGGATTCGGCGTCAGGGCATATGTCTCTCATAGGACTGATTCTCGCTATGATACCGTTCCCAATCACCACAATCCCTGATTTGGTTATGCCGTAAGGAGTCAGTATGTCTGCGCCTTTTATTATCATAATCAATCTTCCTCCAAGCAAGAAGCGGAAGACTTGATTCTTGCCAGCGAACTCTTTGTGCGTTCCACCACATGCTCGTTAATACTCAACCCGAGCTCCCGAAGGCCCAGGAAATAGGCGCCGGCTACAGGAGGAAATTCAGGCTGAGTAAGGGCTGATATATGAGCCACCTTCATCAATTCCCGCATAAGTGCATGAGTAACCCGGCTACCTGACTTGAAAACCCCGCCTGTGGTAACACATGGAAACTCCGTGTCCTCCATATTAAGTGCCTTTGCCACCGCGCCGGCTGCAATCCCCAGTTCAGCGCCGGCTTGGTCCAGTATCCAACAGGCTACTTCGTCTCCCTCTCCGGCTATTTCCGCCACGACCGGAGATAAGTTCGCGATTTCGATTCTATCGAATCTGTCAGCGTACGCCAATCCTACTAACTCATCTACATTGTTTATGCTGAAATGGTCAATGATTGCCTGAGACAGAAGAGTCTGTTTCCCACGGCCGTCTCGCGCGCGGGTAACGGAGTTGAGAGCCTTGCGTCCGATGTAGTAAGCGCTGCCTTCATCCCCCAGAATATATCCCCAGCCTCCTGACCTTGCTCGCTTCCCTTCCTCATTGACGCCAAATGCTATTGAACCTGTGCCTGCAATCACCACGATCCCGGGCTTACCCATTGTTCCGCTGGCAAGGGCTGCTGCTGCGTCATTATCTACCACGACCCTCCTTGCCAATCCCAAATCTTGGAGGGACGCGGTCACCCGCTCCCTCTCTCCGGGCCGGTCCACCCCTGCAATACCGATCCACATGACGTCAAACCCGGGTTCCTCATGTGTCCAATACCCATCCACTGCACGAAGCAGTTCGCGTATGGCCCGAACCACACCGTCTATACCTACCAACTGGTAATTGGCAGGACCGGACACCAGCTTTGCCAGAATCTCGCCATGTGTCGTGCCGATGAGGCAGTCTGTCTTGGTGCCTCCTGCATCTACTGCAATAATGAGATCCATCCCCTACCTCAGCGCCTTCCTTCTATTAAGCAAGAATTCAGTTATCTTACTTACATCTGTGTTTAGCACTAACTCGCTCTTAAGCCCCACTGATCTTGCGAGTTTAATTGCACTGTCAAAACTGCCCACCAACGAGCTGTGATGAGCATCACTGCCAATTACAACCATGGTGCTGTATTCCA
>JAAZEW010000233.1 GCA_012512055.1 Bacillota bacterium
GGCTGATATGATGAAATACAGGAAAGGGGCGTTTCTCATCCTGAGTGGTTTGTACGCAACTCTCTCCAGGAGGACCGCCAATATGGTGGAGCCGAGTGCAGCTCCGAAAAACGCGAATGCAAAAGGCCACTTAAAAAGAGTGAGAAGATAGAAACCGAAGTAGGCGCCGAGCATTATGACGCCCCCGTGGGCGAAATTACTGAAATTCATGATGCTGTATACAAGGGAGTATCCTACTGCCATTAAAGCATAGACGCTGCCGATGGACAGGCCGTTTATCATCTGCTGCAAAAACTGGGTCATCTACATCCTCCTTAGCGCAGGCGGCAAGGCCAGGAGCGAAACGTCTTCTCTAAGGCCTTGCCGACCACTTTGATGTCCGATAGCCGAAAAGCGCTATAGAGCCACTTAGCTGTGGTTCCGATCCGCTGAACTATAGTTCCGGAGTTCCGGCGCGTAACGCTCTACGGCGCATATTTCTGCTGGAAGATGTAGTTGCCGTCCACCAGCTTGATGATGGCAGCTTCTTTGCCTTCCGGGTTGTGAGTGTTCTTATCAATTCTGATTGTCCCGGTGATACCTGTGATGTTTGTGGTCTCAAGTGCATCCCTGATCGCTACCGGGTCGAAGCTGTTCGCTCTCTTTACTGCATCCACGAACATCAGGAAAGCGTCATGTGCGAGGAATCCGTTGAGTTCCACCTTACGGTTGTACTTGTTGATATAGCGTGTCTTGAAATCCATGACATCCGGATCCTCGAAGTCCAGGTGATTTACTACGTAGCTGCCTTCGATTGCATCCTTTGCCATCTCAATGAGGACTTCAGACGGCCAGCCGTCTCCGCCCATAAGGGTGCACTTTATGCCAAGTTCCCGCGCCTGGTTTGAGCTTAGGGCCACTTCCTTGAAGAAGTAAGGCATAAAGATGACATCAGGGTTTGCTGCCTTTATCTTCGAAAGCTGGGCCCTGAAGTCGGTATCTCCGAACTTGAAAGCCTCTTTCGCCACAATGGTGCCGCCTTTTTCGGTAAACGTCTTGATGAAGAACTCGGTTAAACCTTGAGAGTAGTCGTCAGCAACGTCATACAACACTGCGGCCTTTCTGAATCCTAACACATCAAAAGCAAATCCTGCCGCTACGGCGCCTTGATACGGGTCTATGAAGCAGACTCTGAAGTTGAAGGGTTTTGTCTTGCCGTCCACCACTGTGACTTTGGGATTAGTGGCTACAGTGGCTATGTCAGGCACTTTCATTTCCTCAAGAATGGACGAAATCGGGATAGCTTGTCCGCTGGCATTAGGTCCGATGATACAGACGACCTTGTCTTGGCCTGTGAGTCGTCTCACGCAATTGACTGCTTCCATGGCATCACCGCGGGTGTCATAGCCGATTACTTCAATCGTGGCGCCCAAAAGCCCCCCTGCGTTATTGAGCTCTTCTGCCAGCATTTTCACGGTGTTAAGCTCGCACTGCCCCCACACTGCCTGGTCACCGGTTAGGGAACCGATCCATCCGAGTTTGACGACTTTAGGGTTCTGCTGTGCTGCAGCAAATGAAATCCCGAGGGTAAGACAAAGAACCAAACATAGAAGTGTCACCATACCTCGTTTTGGCTTTCTAAACATAACACCTGTCCCCCCTTTAGTAATGTGGGATTACATTCCTAATTTTACAGTTCTAAACGGGATAAGTCAATTGAAAATAGGGACAATTGAACCTATTGCCAATTGTCAATATAAGGGATTCCCGGTAGGGCAGGACATTAGGTTTGCCTGTGTAAGAGCGTAGAAACGCAGAGGTACGGCAAAAAGCACACAAATATGACAATAAAGTGCCAAAAGTGCCAAAGTGGGCTTGACCGAACGCTGCCGGCATGCTATATTATTTGACAAGTCTCCTAGCAGGTTTAGTGGTTTCTGTAGCATGATTATTCGTACCGCAGACTGGTTCTTTACGTAGCGGATGAGTTATTCGTAAAGGGGGGAGTAGTGCGTACGGTAGGAATTTCATACGACAGTCGTCTTTAGTTTTTTTTAGGTAGAAAAAGAGAAGTAGAGTAGAGAACAAGTTTCGGAGCAGAGTCATAGCTCCATATCCGGATGGGAGGTAGTGAGAAGTGAGGAGATCCATCGCATCCTTCGCTATGTTGGTTATTCTTCTTTCCTTCATGTTGTTTGGTGCAACTACATATTCTGCGGAACCAATTAAGATCGGTTTCAATTTTGAGATAACAGGCGCTGTAGCCGGTTACGGGCAGATGGGTTGGGAAGGCGCCCAGCTCATAAAGGAACTCGTGCCCATGGAAGTATTGGGGCGGCCTGTTCAATTCGTGTTAGTCGATAACAAGTCTGATCGAGTTGAATCGTCTAACGCTACTTCACGACTGATTGAGAGAGAGAAAGTCGTTGCCATTATCGGGCCTATGATAAGCGGCAGCATGCTTGCAGCAGGGGATATATGTGAGAAGAAGCAAGTGCCTATTTTGGGTCCGGCCTCCACAAACCCTCTGACTACTCAAGGCAAGAAGTACGTATTTCGGGCGTGTTACACAGACCCATTCCAGGCCGAGATTGCAGCAAAATACTCTTACCAGGACCTAAAAGCAAGAAAAGCCGCAGTCCTCTTCGACATTTCCAATGACTACTGTGTTGCCCTAGGTCAATATTTCAAGAATTCCTTCGAGAGCTTGGGTGGCGAGATCGTAGTATATACTCCGTGCAATGCAGGGGATCAGGATTTCAGCGCCCAGCTTACAGCGATAAAGACTGCAAACCCGGACGTAATCTACTTGCCCAACTACTATGAGGAAGTGGGCCTTATTCTGCGTCAGGCGAAAGATCTGGGATTGACCCAGCCTGTGCTTTCCGCTGACGGTGTTGATGTTCCTGAGATTTGGGGTCTCGCCGGTTCTGCCATTGAAGGTTTGATGCATACTGCTCACTGGCATGAAGAGGCCGGGATGACTGATATCGGCAAGAAGTACATAGAGGCGTATAAAGCAAAGTATGGCGGGAAGGAAGTCAACTCCTTTGGAGCCCTTACTGCAGATTGTGTACTCATGGTTCTTGATGCAATGAACCGCGCAGGTTCCGCTGATCCCAAGAAGATCCGCGACGCCTTGGAGGCAACGAAGGGCCTGGAGGTTGTCACGGGGTTTCTCTCGATTAATAAGGGTGACGCAGTTAAGGCAGCGGTCATCCGTGAGGCAAGAGGCGGTCAGTGGGAATTCAAGGGCATAGCCAACCCGTAGTGTAACCTTACGGTAAATCCCGTCTCGTTATTGGCTCTCGTTATCGGCATCGGCGCAAGATGCGACAATGTCAATGATGGGCAAGGAGGGTTCCGGAACCCTCCTGCCCTGGCATTGTTTATGGGGAGCCAGAGGTGGGATAGGGGCTTGCTCAAGAGGGAGTTGACGTTCATGAACGCTGCCGTGTTCTTTCAACAACTGATAAACGGGATGTCATTGGGCAGTCTTTATGCTTTGCTGGCTATTGGATACACAATGGTGTATGGCATCCTCAGATTCATTAACTTTGCCCATAGTGACATCTTCATGGTGGGAGCTTACTCCGCGTTTTTCTTCATTGTGATCTTCCGCATTCCGTGGCCTTTGGCTGCCGCAATTGCAGTATGTCTCACCGCGTTTGTAGGTATGACCATAGACCGAGTGGCTTACCGCCCAGTGAGGGACGCTCCTAGAATCTCTGCCCTAATAACCGCGGTGGGCGTATCGTCTTTCATCGAGAATCTTGGCCTTGTCACATTGGGGGCCCGTCCCAAGGCGTTTGAAAGCCCGCAATTCATGTCCCGGGTTTTCCACATAGGCCCTGTGGCTATTACAGGTGTGGCAATTTGGGTTCCTATTATCACTTCCGTGCTCCTGGCGGTGATGATGTATGTAGTCTACAAGACCAAGATCGGTATGGCCATGAGGTCTGTATCCACGGACATTGAGGCTACTCGGCTCATGGGGGTCGATGTGGACAAGGTGATATCCTATACTTTCGCTTTGGGTTCTGCGCTTGCTGCAGCAGGTGGCATACTGTGGGCATGCAAGTACCCTAAGATCTCACCGCTCATGGGCGTGTATCCGGGTTGGAAAGCATTCACTGCAGCGGTTGTAGGTGGAATCGGTAGCATCCCGGGGGCAATGATAGGCGGCTTCATAATAGGGCTCATTGAAGTCATGACAGTGGCTGTATCTCCCGGTCTGTCAGGTTATCGTGACGGCGTGATATTTTTCGTCCTTGTAGTGTTCCTTCTGGTAAGGCCTACGGGTATCCTTGGAGAGACGCTAAAGGAGAAGGTGTGATATGTCGGATAAGTTCAGGAAGACAATGCTGACGATAATCTTCATAGGCTTTCTGTTCGTTGTCGCCTGGTTAGCCGACAGTTACTTAGACGAGTATGTTATGAGAGTAGTGCGCACAGGCCTCATATACGTCACAGCCGCAGTCGGTTATAACCTGATAAACGGCATAGCCGGCCAGTTTTCCTTAGGACCCAATGGATTTATGGCTTTAGGCGGGTACATGGTCGCTCTTCTTATGTTGCCTCTGGACCAAAAGGAGTTTGTCTGGTTCCTTCAACCCCTTATCTGGCCGTTCAGGGCCTTCTCGCTTACCAAACCATTCTTCCCTCTGGCAGTGGCACTCGGGGGAGTGGCAGGCGCTCTTGGAGCACTGGTAGTCGGGATTCCGTCTCTTCGCCTTCGCGGTGATTACTTGGCCATCGCCACATTCGGATTCAGCCAGATAATAATAGTGCTGGCAAATAACCTTATTCCGCTCACTAACGGAGCCTTAGGTATCAAAGGGATCCCTGAATACGCCAATGTATACCGGTGTCTGGCTTGGGCGATAGTGACTGTCATGTTCACAAGCAATCTTGCTAATTCCAGTTATGGACGGGCGATGAAGTCTATTCGTGATGACGAGGTGGCTGCAGAGGCTATGGGTATACCCGTCTTCCGGCATAAGCTCCTGGCATTTGTGGTCAGCGGATTCTTTGCCGGTGTTTCAGGAGGGCTTATGGCCTCTCTGATCACTACTGTATCGCCTAGCCTTTTTAGCTTTTCCATGACGTTCAATTTACTGATAATCATTGTCCTCGGCGGGCTCGGGAGTATTACCGGTTCGGCAGTTACTGCTTTCGCCTTTACGCTCCTATCGGAGGCTTTGCGTTTTGTGGAATCGCCTATTACTGTCGGGCCGATCCATATTCCGGGTATAGCAGGCATGCGCATGCTTGTGTTTTCTCTTCTCCTGGTCTTATTAATGATATTTTACAGGCGTGGCATTTTTGGAAAGAAGGAAATCTCATGGGACTGGGTTTTGTCCCGCTATAGAAGCAGTAGTCGTCAGGGGGTGGGGACTTGGCCTCGAAAAACGGAGAAATCCTAACGCTTGATGGAGTGAGTATAAGCTTTGGCGGCCTTCTGGCAGTAAGTGATTTCGACTTTGCCCTCCGAAAAGGAGAGCTGGTGGGCCTGATTGGACCAAACGGCGCAGGTAAGACCACAGTCTTCAACATAATCACCGGCCAGTATGAACCTGTCCGCGGAAAAGTGTTGTTCAGAGGACAGGATATTACCGGATGGCGTCCTGATCGAGTGACATGTGCCGGAATCGCAAGGACGTTTCAGAACATGCGGCTTTTCCAAGGCCTTACCGTCCTGGACAACGTGCTTGTGGCACGGCATTCCAAGTTGAGATCCTCTATGCTTGCCGCAGCATTGAACCTTCCCGGTTATGTGAAAGAGGAGCGCATGGCAGAGACACAAGCTTTGGAATTGCTTGATCGAGTCGGACTGACGGACCTGGCTCATGCTGAAGCCGGGAGCTTGCCCTATGGGCAGCAACGCCAAATTGAGATTGCCAGAGCGCTTGCTGCAGATCCTGAAGTGTTGCTTTTGGATGAACCTGCAGCAGGAATGAATCCGGAAGAGACTGCGAGGCTAATGGAATTCATCTCCGGGGTGCGTGATGAGTTCGGGCTCACTATCCTCCTTATTGAACATGACATGAAATTGGTCATGGGTATCTGTGAGAGGATACGAGTTATTGATTACGGTATGTCCATCGCTGAAGGCACTCCTCAAGAGATCCAAGGCAACCCCAAAGTGATATCAGCATACTTGGGGGAGGAATCGTGTGACTATGCTTAAGGTTCGGGATCTCAATGTGCATTATGGCGGTATCCATGCCTTAAAAGGCGTCTCCCTAGATGTGCCTGAAGGCGCTATTGTGACACTTATCGGCGCTAACGGGGCAGGGAAGACCACGACGCTTCGGGCAATAACAGGGCTTGCCAAGGCAACCGGAGGTGGCATTGAATTTGAGGGCCGGAACATCACAGCTACACCTCCTCATGAGATAGTGCGGCTGGGCGTATCCATGGCTGCGGAAGGACGTCGAATATTCCGCAATCTCACTGTTATGGAAAACCTGATGATGGGAGCGTACCACAGGTCTGACAAGGCAGAGGTAAAAAAGGATATGAAATGGGTGACTGTCTTGTTTCCCAGGCTGAAGGAGCGTTTCAACCAAAAGGGGGGAACTCTCTCCGGCGGTGAACAGCAGATGCTCGCTGTCGGACGGGCGCTCATGTCCAGGCCGAAGCTCCTGTGTCTCGATGAGCCTTCTCTAGGGCTTGCGCCTATGCTTGTTCAAGAAGTGTTTCGAGCGCTCAGCCAAATTCATGATGAAGGATCTACAATTCTGCTGGTGGAGCAGAACGCTAAAGCAGCCCTTAAGATCGCGGACTACGGGTATGTCCTCCGTGGAGGCGCCGTCACCATGCACGGCCGCGGCTGCGAGCTTCTCATGGATGAAAGCGTGCGACAGGCATATCTTGGGGAGTGATCCCAGCAGCCGCCTGCTTATTCCCAGTGCTATGCTGGTTTTCTTAAGCTGAGCACCCTCGGGGGCCGGCACCGGTGCTGCCGAATCATGCTTGTTGCTTCTCCGTGTGTCCAATGTTGCCGGCTCGTAGTTGAAGCCGGTAACACCAAATATTGCCGGGTTCACGCGGGCATATTCCGCATATCGAATCAGGCAGCTTGTCAAGCCTGGCTTACCGGGTAGAGCGCGATTCCTATAGAGCCCGGCCCGCTGTGAGAACCAATCCCGGCGCCGAGTGGACAGATGAGTATCTCCTCGAAATTGAGCAATGCCCGGAGAGCCAGCTTCAGTGATTCGCCTCGCCCAGGCTCAACTGCGTGCACTACTGCTCCGCGTATCGCATGCCCTTTCGGCATTGCCTCCGCTGCTACTTCCGCAAGGCGCATCAAGGCCTTGTCTCTGGATGCCCGGAGCTTCTCTATGGGCTCGACTATTCCGTTTGCAATAGCCATTATAGGACGGATAGAGAGCAAGGTTCCGAGAAAAGCCGTGGCCTTTCCAATCCGGCCGTTTTTCATCATGTATTCAAATGTGTCTACAGTGAAAAAGAGCCGGAGCGTGTGTTTTACTGCCTCAATCCTGTCTACGATTTCTTGTGCTGTGATATCAAGCTTTGAAAGACGGGCTGCTTCAATAGCGAGAAGGCCGGTCCCGGCAGAGACCGAGTTGCTGTCTATGATATGGATATTACTGCATCCTATAGCGTTTGCTGCTATATTTGCAGATTGATATGTGCCTGACAATTTGCCTGACATGTGGATTGACACTATACCGTCTGATTTCTCCATGAGTTCCCTGTAGACTGTCTCGAACTCATGCGGAGCGGGTTGTGATGTTTTTGGCATGATTTTGCAGGAGGCCAGTTTGCTGTAGAACTCCTTGCTGGAGAGGTCAACTCCTTCTCTATATGTTTCGTCTGCGAACTGAATATGAAGTGGGACTACCCTAATGTTGTTTTCTTCATATACATTGTCAGGCAGGTCTGCAGTAGAATCTGTCACCACGGCTATCCTCGCCATAAGCTATTGTCCCTCCTCGGATATGGATTGCATGGCCCACCGGCAGCGATATCATCACTTTGGGCCACCGACAGTGATATTGTCACCCAGCCTTTCGGCTCCTTTGCAGTGTATGCATAGCGCAGGCCGGCAGGATGAATTCCGGCCGGCAGCATGAATTCCAAATGTGATGCACAAATCACGAAGCTCATATCACGCAACTAGAATATACCACAATTCACAGGTGCTGTGGTAACTTATGCCATATTTTAGGTACCATCGCAGGGGCTGTGTTAGGTTTTCGACCACTTTTCTTAAAACGCTGTTCTAATTTCTACCACCGTTTTCGATTTTCGTATCAAAAAGCCGGCAAGTGGTTGGTTTCGACCACCCCCAACGGCGGAAGTGTCCGCCTTTCGACCACATTTTGGGGTTGACAATTCTTGTCGCTTGGCGGGTAATGCTGTTCGTTCCGGACTGGTACAGGGTGATATCGTCAGCAGGGCGCCCCCTGGGAATTTTGGGCGGCTTATTGCAATACATGCCTCAATGTGCTAGACTGTCTCTAGCACAGAATCCACAAAAAAGTCTCAATCCGGGCGGAAGTGGCTCAGTGGTAGAGCATCGCCTTGCCAAGGCGAGGGTCGCGGGTTCGAATCCCGTCTTCCGCTCCATTTTTTTGCCTAATGGCCCATTCATTGGTTAAGGTTAAGGCAGGGCGGTGAGGCTTCTGCTATGCTTGAATCTTCGGATCCAGGATGTCTCGCAGTGCATCTCCTATTAGGTTCCAAGCAAGGACAAACAGGACTATGGCAGCCCCCGGGTAGATCACGGTATACCAATACTTGAGCGGTTCACCTGGGGCGCCAAGCAGCCAATTCCGCGCAAAGCTTATCATCTGGCCCCAGTCGGCATATCCTTCCGGCGCGCCGAGCCCTAGGAAACTTAAGCCTGCAGCAGTCACCACAACAGACCCTAAGTCCATGGAAGCGCTGATGAGCACCGGGAAAATGGTGTTGGGCAGAATATGCCTTATGATGATCTTGATATCGCTGACTCCGGCAGCCTTCGCCGCTAAGACAAATTCCTCTTGCTTCACCTGAAGAATGTTGCCGCGAAGCAGCCTGGCGTAGTTCATCCACCAGAAACACACCATTGCTATCATGACTTTATCAAGGCCTTTACCCAGAACGCAGGTGATGACTACTGCAGCGATCAGGAAAGGGAAGCTTAGGAAAACGTCTACCACCCTCATGATGATTTCATCAGTTCGCCCGCCGATATACGCTGAGGCTGCTCCGACTACTATGCCAATGGCGCAGCTTGATCCAACTACCACGAGCCCGACGAAGAAGGCAGTTCTCGCACCCCATACAACCCCGTAGAATATGTCGTGTTGACCTTGCGTAAGGCCGAAGGGATGCTCCTTGGAAGGGGGCGTGGGCTCTATCTGCCACCCGTACCTGGGGATGCGATAGGGTTCATGCTTATGTCTCTCCGGAGTAGTCGCAATCACCGGGGCAAGAAGAGCCACAATGATAAAGAAAATGAGTAAGGCGAATCCGAAGAGAGACAGAGGATTCCTGAGAAGTTTCTTCATCATACCGTGCAGGTCACCGCCTTCTTAGTCTAATCTGACGCGAGGGTCAATAATGGCGTATAGGATATCCACTACCAGATTGGATACAACCAGGATAAGACCGTAAAACATGGTTGTTCCAAGGACACATGTATAGTCCAACTGTTGAGCTGCAGTCGCTGTTAAGAGGCCAACGCCTTTGTAGTCGAATACAGTCTCCGTGATCGTAAGTCCTCCCAGCATTCCGAGGACCATGAATCCTGCAACCGTAGCCACGGGAATCATGGCGTTTCTCCTGACGTGCCGTCCGATAACAATGTTTTCAGGAAGGCCTTTAGCCCGCGCAGTCCTAACATAGTCTTTGTTGAGCACATCGAGCATGCTCGACCTGGTGATCCTAAGGATAAAAGCCCACCATAAATAGGATAAGCTAATCGTAGGCGCAATGAGATGCCTAATGGCGTCCCAGAACACGGCCCATTCTCCGTTTAGGATGGCGTCCACTGTATTCATCCCCGTGTACCGAACGAAATCCTTTGACAAGACTATCATGTCTGCCCAGGTGGAAAGCCTACCAGGGGGGAACCATCCTAGCACCCCATAGAAGTACATGAGGAGAATTATGCCAAAGACGAACGACGGGAGTGACCAACCGATTATTGCAAAGACACGTGTTCCGTGGTCCAGCGCACTGTTGTGGTGTATCGCTGAGATTGAGCCCAGCCATATTCCCCCGAGCACAACCGGGATTATCGCGAAAACTGTGAGCTCCAGTGTCGCAGGGAATCTGGCTTTAATTGCATCCGCTACGTGCATGTTGGCTGACCGTGAGTAACCGAGATTGCCTCGGGCGATATTGCTAATCCACCGGAAGTACTTTATATGGGAAGGATCGTCTAGGTGGTATTTCTTCACAAGGTCATCCAGGCTCTGGTTCTTTAGCTCATCCGGGGACTTGATGTACGAACTTACAAGCTGATATGGGGATAGAAACGACATCGCAATGAATATGAACAATGTCACCCCAAACAGAACCAGCGGAAGAAATAAGAGTCTTCTCCCTATGTAACTTAACATAAAACCATTCCCCTTATGTAGCGCCCGAGGGGGCAACCGGATTGCGAAGTTGCCCCCCTCCGGAGCGATTACGCTACTTTGATTCTATTTGGCTTCCTTCCAGATTTCATAGAAGTCGTAGTTTGCGCTGTTTGCCGGATTATAGACATATCCCTTTACCCAGTCTCTGTGGACTCTGATGTCTTCCGGGTCCACGTAGTACATAGAAAGGGCTAAGTCGTACGCCTTCTTCTGAAGTGTCTTGTATGCCTCAGCGCGGACTGTATCGTCAGTGGTTGCGATGCCTTTGGCAATCAGGTCGTCAAATTCCCGTTTGGCGAGATCAGCCATGGCTTCACCGCAGTAACCCGCGAAAGCCCCTGCTGAGTGCATGTATGGGAATATGAAGTTGTGGGCGTCAGGGAAGTCCATATGCCAGCCGATGAAGAACACAGGCAGGGCTGACGCTCTCAGCTTGTCAAGGTATGTTGACCACTGAACACCTTGGACATCAACTTTGAATTTGGGATTCAGAGATTCGATGCCTGCTTCGAGAATTTCAGCCGCGGTTTTTCTGTTGTCGTTTCCGGTATTATAGAGGATTGTCAACTTGAATCCTACATTCCACAGTCTGCCGTCAAAGGCAGCCTTGAATTCCTCTTCCGCCTTCTTGAGATCAAGGGAGTACCAATCCAAAGACTTGTCGCAGAAAGGTAGAATCGCAGGAATCGGTCCGTGAGGTTTAGCGCCCAGCCCAAGTGCTACCTTGTCTATGTAGGCATCATAATCAAAAGAATAGCAGAACGCTTTCCTCACGTGGATGTCGTTGAAGAAGCCGGGAGGCACGCCTTTGCCGTCCAGAAGGCCGCTTCCCACTATGTCCTCATTGCCTGCAACCGGAATAGTGTAGTTGAACAGAAGCGCAGTATTGGTAATGGAAGGCAGGTGATCAAGGACTGTAACCCCGGGAAGCGCTCTTACCTGATCCAAGTACATGGGCGGAACCTGGATGGCGTCTGCCTCTCCCGTTTGGAGCATGAGTTTGCGTGTATTGAACTCTGAGATGTACTTGATGAACGCTGTCTTAAGCTTCGCAGGCCCTTGCCAGTAATCGTCATGGCGTTCGAACACAACCTGCGCTGCGCTGTGATCCCATGTAACCAGCTTGAAAGCGCCGGTGCCCATGGCTTTCTCGTACAGGGCCATACTTTCTTTTGGAGGATCGTACCACTTCAGCCACGTGTCAGGCTTGCCGTCCCAGGCGCCGTTCTCGATCATCCACTTCTTGTTCAAGATTGAGCTCCAGCTTGCTCCTTTAGCAAGGATCTGCATGAAGGGAGGATAGGGAGTGGCAAGCCGGAAGACTACATAGTCTCCTTCAACTTCCACTGATTTGTCGATTGCGTCATATATCTTGACAACGAGATTCTTGTCCAGTTTCTGCATATCATCGATGGACTCGAGGTTTCCGATCTTGCATGCCAGATCTTTTAGGGTCTGAACCCCGAAAAGAGGCTCGAAGAACATCCAGCATGGCCCGCCGGAAGGGTCCGCCAACATGGCGCGCTCAAATGAGTACTCCACGTCTTCAGGAGTCATCACAGCGCCGTTGTGGAACTTGACACCTTTACGAATGGGGAACTTCACTGTTCTGCCGTCTTGAGACAGAAGGCCGTTGGCGACTGACGGGACTTCTGTGGACAGCATTGGCATCAGCGTGTCTACTCCGCCTTTCCCGTAAGCAACGAGGTTATCGTATAGCTGATGCAGAAGCTCGCCGCTTGCCGTGTCGTAAGCATACGCAGGATCGAGCGTGTCCGGATCTCCAAAGCTTACGTAGACAAAGGTGTTAGGATCAGTTGTCTGGGCGAAAACGGCATAACCGAAGGTCACCAACGTGAGCGCCGTCAAAACCACTGTGAAAACCTTGGATTTCATGTTTTCAGCCTCCTTTATCCTTACTAGGCTCAAATTCCCGAATTCCGAAAGACCACACTCTAAAGGCTATCACCTCCCGTTTTCCATGGGAATGCCGGCGAGTTTGAGTTCATCTTTAAAGTGGCACGCAACAAAATGGCCTATGCCGTCCAGTGATTCTAAGGCCGGCTCTTCGTGGCAGCATATATCCTGTCTAAATCTGCACCTTGGATGAAAATGACATCCTTCCGGCGGATTTGCCGGGCTCGGAACGTCTCCCTCCAGGACCACTTGCTCGTACTGAAAGTCGGGATCAGGCACAGGTATGGCCGAGAAAAGGGCTTCTGTGTATGGGTGCTTGGGCTCTTCAAACAGCAGTCGCACATCAGCCATTTCTACGATCTTGCCGAGGTACATCACAGCGACTCTGTCACTCACGTGCTGGACCACTGAAAGATCATGGGCGATGAAAAGATATGTGAGTCCGAACTGCTGCTGCAGGTCCTCAAGGAGGTTCAGCACTTGTGCCTGGATTGAGACGTCTAAGGCAGAGACAGGCTCGTCGCATATGATAAGGGACGGATTGAGCGCCAGGGCCCTGGCAATTCCGATTCTCTGCCTTTGTCCGCCGCTGAATTCGTGAGGATATCTTCGCATGTGATGGTGT
The DNA here is from genome assembly GCA_012512055.1 of Bacillota bacterium. The sequence goes on from JAAZEW010000233.1 coordinate 13,123, forward strand.
CCTAATCCTACAGCAGCAAGGAGAGCTTCCACCCGTTCGTACCGGGCACTTCGATTCTTCAGTCCTTGTGCTTCAAGGGGTTCACCGACTATGTCCGCCACTCTCATCCTGGGACTCAAGGACGAGTAGGGGTCTTGGAATATAACCTGCATCTCGCGGCGGAGTCCCGAAATGGTGCTTCTCGACACGTCCGTCCAAGTCCCGTTCGAGTTGAACCTGATTTTGCCGTCGGTCGGTTCCTCCAAATGTAGCACACACTTGCCTGTTGTGGTTTTCCCGCATCCGCTTTCACCCACAAGCTCTAAGGTTTCACCTTTGCGTATAAAGAAGTCAACACCGTCCACAGCCTTGATCCAGCCTACGGGACGCCTGAAAACTCCGCCGAGGATAGGGAAGTACTTTCTCAAGCCTCTTACATCCAAGAGGATGTCGTCTGGGGCTTCTCCGTCATGGTTTTGTCTATGCATATAACCAGCACCTCACTGAGTGTCCATCTGCCAGTTCAACGACAGGTGGGTTTTCCAGGCATTCCTTTCTGAATCGCGGACATCTTGGCCCGAAGGCGCAGCCTTCAGGGATTTTCAAGGAATCCGGCACCATACCCTCAATGGGCACGAGTCTCCTTCTCCGCCCTCCCATCCTGGGGATAGAGTTGAGAAGTCCTACAGTGTAGGGGTGAGCCGGTTCGTGAAACAGCGTATGGGTGTCTGTATGTTCAATGATCTTCCCCATATACATTACTGCGATGTCATCACACATCTTGCTGACGACACCCAGGTTATGCGTGATTATGATTATTGCCATCTGGTATTGATCCTGGAGTTTTCTCATGAGGTCCAGGATTTGTGCTTGTATGGTGACATCCAGGGCGGTCGTGGGTTCGTCCGCGATAAGGAGTGCAGGATTGCATGACAAGGCCATTGCAATCATAGCCCTCTGGCGCATCCCACCGCTCATCTGGTGGGGAAATTCCTTTACTCTCTGTGACGGGCTGGGAATACCTACTCTGTCCAGAAGGTCTGTGGCAATTTCCAAGGCCTGTGTTATCGAGACTTTCTGATGGGTGACGATTGCTTCTGCAATCTGAAAACCGACAGTGTATACAGGGTTGAGGGATGTCATCGGTTCCTGGAATATCATAGCTACCTCATTTCCGCGTATGCTTCGCATTACGGGGCTTTGCGGGTGCTCGGCTGCTATGTCAATGAAGTCTCTCTCCCCGTCTCGATAGTAGAGGATTTCACCTGACGTAATTCTACCTCTCGGCCCCGGGACCAGTTGCATGATGGAGAGTGCGGTCACGCTCTTTCCGCAACCACTTTCACCCACCAGCCCCAAGACCTGTGTCCTTTTGACATCAAAGGATACTCCGTCAACTGCACGGACAATGCCTTCATCAAAAATGAACTGGGTGTGGAGATTCTTAACGTCAAGAAGGAGGTCTTCCGTGCATTCGACATCCAGGGCATTGGGTTTTACGCTTTGTGTTAGGCTCATCTCGTGAGATAACCCCTTTCACTCCTGCATAAACTCGTATGACTTGGACTCCGGAGGCAGCGTGAATTTCACACATTTTCCCCAAGTATCATTATGAAGGGAGCCGATAACGGTTCACAAGAGCCAATAGGATGCTATTTTGCTTTGTTGTTGGATCCAGGGTAGTCCTTGGCATTGGCATTCGGTCCGCCATTGCCAAGATCCGGATTCGGACAATCCCCGGATTTTTGCTCCGGTAGCTATAAGGTGTAGGTTTTGAGGAGGAGTTGACTCATGAGAGTAGTATATATAATTAACTGTTGACAGAATTGTTTATCCTTTGGCATAAGGGACAATCTTTAGGCAGCCTTAGTAGGTCTTCCGACAAACGATGTATCAAGGGTTTAGGTGGTGTCAGTATATGAGTCTGTTTTCCGTAGAGCGCGGGCCTGTACCCATCTATCTGCAGGTGAAAAACGGCCTCGAGGAGCTTATCCGCAGCGGGGCATTGCCCCCGGGGACCAAGTTGCCGTCATCCAGGACGCTCGCACGGATCCTGGGGGTCAGTAGAAATTCGGTGCTTGAAGCGTACGAGTTGCTGACTACAGAGGGAATTGTTGAGGCGTACGGTACGGCGGGGACATACGTCAGTGAATCGTGTTGCCCGAGGCTCAACGCAGATTCGACTGAGGCTTCGCCTTTGCCTTTGACAGGCGAAGGTCTTCACTTGCTCAGGAGAAGTCGAGACGTGGATCTTGAAGATGCGGGTTTTGAAAAGGACTTGTCAGATTGGGTGGCTATGCTCCCTGACATAGCCGGAGGATTAGGCCCTTGTACACATGATCAAGACACCATGGTTTTGTCCGGTGCCACACTGGCATTTGATCGCCTCTCAGCAGAAAGGCTGCGCTCTTGCTTGAACTATGTTCTGACCAACTACCCGCACAAGCTCTTGGCTTACGGCGATACGGAAGGTTACAGGCCTCTCCGGCAATGGTTGGCGAACTACATGACTGAAAGGGGAGTTGCGACTTCCGTTGATGAAGTGCTACTGACAAGTGGATTCGAACAAGGACTGACGCTTTTATGTTCAACGTTTCTCAACCCCGGGGATGTAGTCCTTACCGAGAACCCGGGTTACCCAGGTGTCCTTATGTGTTTACTGCACGGAGGGGCTAAGGCAAAAGGGATAGACATGACTCCTTATGGAGTAGATGTAGACCAAGTAGAAGAGATGAGTTCCACGCTTCGTCCCAGATTCTTATGTGTCATGCCTTTTTGCCAGAATCCTACCGGCGTCACTATGGATGCGCAAACGCGGAAGTGTCTTCTCAAGTTGGCCAAAGATGGGGAGATCATGATTATCGAGAATGGATTCACAGATGAACTTAGTTACTCAGGCCGACTTGTCCCACCCTTGAAGGCCGAGGATCGCGAGGGGTGCGTAGTCTATATGGGAAGTCTGAGCGATATCCTCTTTCCCGGCCTCCGAATTGGATGGGTGACTGCGTCAAGGCCGATCATCCAGGCGCTAGCGCTGTCAAAGCGCGCCATTGACCCGTTTTCCAGCCCGGTGCTCCAAGCTGCCTGCTACGAGTTCTGCAGGCAAGGCTATTTCACAACTCATCTTGCGCGAATCCGGAAAATATACAGCAGAAAGAGAGAGATTGTGAGCCAGGCTCTGCAAAAACACCTGCCTTCAGGAACCGGATTTCGAGTGAGCGAAGGAAGGATGTCAGTTTGGGTCATTCTTCCTGACGGTATCGATTCCGCGGAGCTTCACAGAGAGGCGCGAGCCTTAGGGGGGTCATTTGTCCCCGGCTCCGCTTTCTGCTTTAGCGGGGGAGGCGAGAGGAATCTTCTCATTTCATATGCCGGTTCGTCAGAACAAGGGATTGTGCAAGAAATCAAAACCCTTGGCAATCTAATCAGTAGGAGGATTTCCAGCCGTGGGTGATTTGCTTACCCGTATGCGCCGTAAAACCCCTGGCTTTAGCTATGGCGATATATGGCGCGCTTCCCGGGAAACTTCGCGGGACGCTGTTGGCATGAGATTAGACTTGACAGCAGGCCATATCTTACATAGAATAGAGTCACACGAAACATAGCAGGGAACCCCTGGTAGAGGATTTAACTGCAATCGAAGTTTCTGGGGCGACATAGCCAAGTGGTAAGGCGGCGGTCTGCAAAACCGCTATTCCCCGGTTCAAATCCGGGTGTCGCCTCCATTTTTTTTGTGCTTGCGTAGGCGGTTTCTTGTTGACACCACATATCCGTCTTATTCCCACTCCTATTCGGCATCTCATTGATACCATGGATACATGGCTATTGACGTATGGCTATGGACGCATCACTATGGCCACATGACTATGGACGTATGAATACCGGGATACGGCGAATGGTACATCTCTGCCGGCGTAGTCGCAGGTGGAGCTATCCTGTGCTTCTCTTGTGCAAGACAACAAGTAAGGTAAAGGGCGCCACATGCACTTCATAGGGCGCCCTTCTCTTTCTCGAAGAACTCACGTGTTTTTTCGAAGCTCGGCCTGCTCAACCTGTGGTACGCGGTATGCGAGCGGCCGGCTTCAACCTGGGATGCGCGGCACGCGAGCGGTTGGCTTCAGCCTGGGTATGAGTTCATTAGTTTTCGCTTGTTTTCCGATTGTCTCGGGTGGCCCCGCACGGTGCCGTACACTTTCCGGAACCGGCGATTACTTATGGCGGAGACCGTTGTTCTCTCCCACATTATGTTAACGCAGCTCGCTTGAATCGCAAAAACCGGTCGCCGTCTTCGGCGAAATTGGCAGTTGCAGGACAAGTTCAACGGTCTCATGGCGATCTACTTAGAGCAAGTGGCATGCGACCAAGTGGCCGCCGCCTATGTCTCTTAGTTCAGGATTCCTGGCTTCAGCGCACGCGTCTGCGCTCTCAGGGCACCTATCATAGAAGCGGCATCTGGGCTTAGGGTTTATCGGCTTGCTCACACCGCCCTTGATATTGGGGATTGGGCGGTCTATAGCCGGATCCGGAACCGGGACAGCCGATATCAGCGCCTTAGTATAAGGATGGAGAGGCCTCTTGACGATGTCTTCAGAGTCTCCCAGCTCGACTATTTTCCCCAGGTACATGACAGCGATCCTATCGCATAGGTATCTTGCGACAGCCAAGTCGTGGGTGATGTAAAGATAGCTGATGCCGAGGTCCTCACGGAGCTGGGCCATGAGCTTCATGATGCCGGTGCGAATAGAGACATCCAGCATTGAAGTGGGCTCATCCGCGACGACAAAACTTGGCCTGACCACCAGCGCCCTGGCAATAGCCACTCTTTGCCTTTGCCCTCCTGAGAGTTCATGCGGAAACCGGAACAAGAAGGCTGAAGGAGGCGCAAGGCCTACGAGGCTCAGCATTTCTTCCACCTGAGCTTCGCGTTGCTCAAATGTCCCGATAACGTTTACGTTAAGTGGTTCAGCCACTATGTCAAAAATCGTCATTCTTGGATCAAGGGACTCATAAGGGTCCTGAAAAATCATTTGGACTTTCTGACGGAATTCCATCATATCGCGTCCTTTGATCCCTGCCACATCAGTATCTTCTATGAGAATTCTCCCTGAGGTCGGGGTTGCGAGGCGTACTATCAAGCGGCCGGTAGTTGTTTTGCCGCAGCCGGATTCCCCGACAAGTCCTAACACTTCGCCGCGGTTCACCTTGAAGCTGACGTCATCCACAGCATGTAGCAGCAATTTGTGTGCCGTGAAAAAACCTTGGTTCACAGGGTAATATTTTGAGAGATTACATACTTCAAGTATTACGTCTTTTGACTCAGTTACCGCCGGAAGAGTCAATGCCGTCACCCCCTTTGTCAGGCGCGCGTCGTGTAGTCTTGTTGTGTGCGATCCCATTCTGCGTGTTCGTACTCTTCGTAGTCACGTGTTTTCCAGTCGCATTCTGTTCAGTCACGCACCGCGCTGTCGCATGCCGCGCGGTCTCTTGCTGTACGCAGGACTTACCTTGTTCAGTCCTAACAGGATTGTGACACGCCAAATAGTGACCCTCCGTGATTTCACGCCAGGGGGGCTCCGCCTCTTTGCACTCCTTGGTTGCCCAATCACACCGTGGATGGAATCTGCAGCCTGTGGGAGGGTCCAGTAGGTTAGGGGGTTCTCCCGGGATTGTCACAAGGTCATGTTTCTCACCGAGGATACTTGGATATGCGTGCATGAGGCTGTATGTGTATGGGTTCTTCGGCCTCTTGAACACGTCGTCCGCAGGGCCAAGCTCCAGGAGTTTGCCTGCGTACATTACGCCGACTATGTCACTTACCTCGGCGATAACCGACACGTCGTGAGAAATATAGATCATGCTCATATTGATTTTGCGTCGTATTTCCTCTATTTCCCGGAGGATTTTGTCTTGCACAATTACGTCCAAGGCGGTTGTAGGCTCGTCCGCAATAATGAGGCTTGGATTACATGCAAGTGCCATGGCGATAACCGCGCGTTGTTTCATACCGCCGCTGTATTCATGGGGATAGTGATCCATGCGTTCCTCGGGGATTCACACGAGTTCAAATAGGGACTTCACACGCTCTCTGGCTTTGTCCTCAGAGGTTTCAGGTTCATGGGTCACAATGGCCTCGACGATTTGATTTCCTACACTGTAAACAGGATTAAGAGAGTTCATTGCAGCCTGGAAAATCATTGCTACTTCCTTCCATCGAAGCTGCCTAACCTCTTCATCACTTAAAGCGTATAGGTCATGCCCGCCGAAGAGGACCCGTCCCTTGACAATCTTGGCATTGTACGGCAAGAGCCTCATTATGGACATGGCGATTGATGTCTTGCCACAACCGGATTCCCCGACAAGGCCCAGAGATTGGCCTTTTTTCAGGGAAAAGGATACGCTGTCTATCGCCTGAACCCAACCGGCTTTGGTCTTGTAATGCATAGTGAGATCCTCAAGACGGAGTAAGGTGTCCATTCTCATATCACCTCTTTCTAAGCCGAGGGTTCACGACTTCGTCGAGTCCTCTCCCGACCATGTAAAATGCAGCACAGAAAAGGGTGATGGCAAGGCCTGCAGGAGCCCAGAGCCACCAGTACCTGGCAAAGTCGAAGAGGTACCCGGCGACATCAGCGGTATGAATCATCATAC
>JAAZEW010000027.1 GCA_012512055.1 Bacillota bacterium
AACTCCCCAGGAATTCCGCAAACGCCCAAACGCCATCTTCTATTGCGTGCCAACGCGCATGTTATGATATGCTGATTCCAATTATGAGACTAAGTAGATCACCTTAAATGATCGTCAGTTCCAGTAAGTGTGCGTACCGTCCGTGCGGGGTGGCCGGTGTTGCACTAAGGGGACGGCGCCCCAAGCGGGCTGCCTTGACAAAATCCGGCCCGTAGGCCAGTGGCCGGATTTTGACACCCCTCGTTGCAATCACCGACTACCCAAGACAATCAGAAAACCGGCGAAAACTAATGAACGAGACCGTTGTTCTCTCCCACATTATGTTAACGCAGCTCGCTTGAATCGCAAAACCCGGTCGCCGTCTTCGGCGAAACTGGCAGCTACTGGAGAAGTCCAACGGTCTCGCGCAAGCACACTCAGGCTGATGTGCGATTGTGAAATGGATGGTCAGTTTTCATCGCTGTGCCCGCCGATGGGCGCATGGAGCCTGGCAATATACTTCTCACAAATATGACACCCGGGGCAATTGGTTACTCTGGTATCGAAAACCCGAGTTATTGTCTCATTGGCATTCTTGCCTTGGAAACCGTGTAAAATGATTCTCTTGGGGGAGACTGTAATGAGAGCGCTTATGAGCAGGTCCTCGTGGTCAACATCGCTTTGCCCCGGTTCAAGCGGCGCACCTTCGAGGTAATCGCTGTCTACTGCCTTGCCATTTTGATCCAGGAGCCTGAAACGTCCGTCAGGCTTTGAGATAACATGGATTTCTTCTATTTTGGGTTCTTGGACATCAACGAAGTACTTAAGTAATCTTATGAATTCATTGTATTCCTTCTCAAGCATGAAATCGTCAACTGCAGAATCCGCGGCTGTCTCAATCTGCTCCATGTAGCGTTTTAGCCTAAAGCGCATAAATCCGTCAAGCATCAGACAATCGCTGGTATCCAGGTAATCAAGGAGTGTAAACAGAACATCATTCCTCCGCCGGGTGATTGCTTGGACTTGGCCTTGGTCATCACCCTGGCTCCTACGGTTCAGCGCATCCAATACATATTCCCCTATCTTCTCCCGCTCTCCCTCGTCGAAATAGGAATAGCGAGCGCAAAGGGTCTTGTCAATGATTTCCGTCTCTATGTCAAATACTATGGTATCTGCCAGAGCGCTGGCCACGTGGTAACGTACTATGTCTCGTTGGCCTGCAGGAATACCCTGACCTGAGTCAGAGATACCAAGGCACAGAAACGTAAGAGGTCCGGAGGACCTCTCGGTCATATTAACATAAATGCCTTTTTCGCCGAGAGTCCGGATTTTTGCGAGGAGTCTTTCCCGCACTTTCGAGTCATGATCCTGGACCCCGATGGCGATAATCTCCATTTAGGACCACGTCCCTTCCCCGTTTATTATATGCTTGGCTCATTCGCGGTATACAGATGAGGAAGGGTATCTGAACCTTTGTGTGACAGCCTGCCCAATTTCAAGATTGCATCCCAATTTATGTAAGCAACTGAACTAAAATCCTCTTTCGG
>JAAZEW010000234.1 GCA_012512055.1 Bacillota bacterium
GGTGCAGGTGTCAGGGCCATAGCGAGCGGATGCAGGTGTCAGTGTCCTGCCGAGCAGAGGAGACAGTCAGCATTGCAGTGACCCGACGCAGATATCAGAGGGCTGTAGCGAGTAGGAGCAAGTCATAGGCTCTGAGATGCAGAAGTAAGTGCTGACATGATGGCGGACATATTAGATGGCTGGTAGCGAAAGAGTATTGAGGAGGTTGTTGACATGGAGGCGGTGACGCCTTTGGACCATGGTTCAGACGGCAATTTGGGTCACGAGTGGCACAGACTAAGCATAGACGAGGCGCTTGAACTCTTAGAGACTGATGGCAAGGAAGGCCTTACAGGCACTGAGGCCAATGCAAGACTGGAACGATACGGTCCCAATGCTCTTGCAGAAGAAGAGGAAAAAACCTTGCTTCAGATGTTCATTGACCAGTTCAAAGATTTCCTTGTCCTCATACTCGTTGCTTCAACGGTTATCGCAGCGATAATGGGGGAGTGGGTCGATGCGTCTGTAATTATGGCGATTCTAATCCTCAATGCCATCATGGGAGTAGTGCAGGAAGGGCGGGCAGGTAAAGCCCTTGCAGCCCTCAAGAAGATGGCAGTCCCGGTCGCTACCGTGATTCGCGAAAGACGGGTCCAGAAGATCTCGTCAGAAGAACTTGTCCCAGGAGATGTGGTGCTCCTTCAGGCAGGTGACTTCATCCCTGCTGACGTGAGACTTATCGAGACTGTGAATACGCAGATAGACGAGTCTGCATTAACAGGGGAATCTGTCCCAGTGGAAAAGGACGCGTCATGTGTCTTTGATGGTGAAACATCCCTGGGTGATCGGGCGAACTTAGCTTATCTCGGGACAGTGGTTACCTATGGGCGTGGCGCAGGTGTTGTCACATCTACAGGTATGGCGACTGAGATAGGGAAAATCGCAAAGATGGTCTCTGCTCAGATTGAAGAGGATACTCCGCTCCAGAGGAAGCTGGCTGAATTCGGAAAGCTGTTGGGTTTTGGGGCGCTTGCTATTTGCGGGCTGGTTTTCGTGTTGGGTTTGATAGGCGGAGAGCCTGTATTCAATATGTTCATGACAGCAGTGAGCCTGGCAGTAGCTGCCATACCTGAGGGATTACCTGCTGTTGTCACTATTGTGCTTGCCCTTGGCGTGCAGCGAATGATCGCATGCAATGCGATTGTCCGGAGATTGCCTGCTGTCGAGACTCTTGGATGTGTGACCTATATTTGCTCTGACAAGACCGGGACATTGACAGAGAATAAGATGACTGTGAGAGAGGTTTTTCTGGCGTCCGGGCGACATATCCAGGTAACCGGGACAGGATATGCGCCTCAGGGAGATTTCGTTGAAGACGAGGAGCAGGTGGAAGCTGACCCTGAGCTTCTGAAGCTGCTGGATGTCGCTGCAGGCTGTAATGACGCTTCTATTATCGAAGAAGAAGGAATTACGGCAGCCGGGACAACGACTATCTGGTCTATCGTGGGAGACCCCACTGAAGGCGCGCTTGTGACCCTTGCAGCCAAAGGAAACAGGGATAAGGCTGCCATTGAGTCGCTTTTCCCGCGCATAGGGGAGCTCCCGTTCGACTCAGAAAGGAAGTGCATGAGTACGCTTCACTGCCTCAATGTGGATTGGGACCCATGGGCGAAGGGGGATATTGCCGCCTTTGTCAAAGGCGCACCTGACATCCTGCTGTCTTTAAGTGGGTCGTATTTTGACGGCAAGGAGATATGTCCGCTTTCAGACGAGAAGATCGAGTCTATGCTTGCGCTCGTAGATGAAATGGGCAGGAGAGGCCTTCGGACTTTGGGTTTTGCTGCAAGAAGATTGGGCAGCCTGCCGTCGAAACTGCACGCGGAAGACATAGAGAATGATTTGGTCTTCGTCGGTATGGTTGGCATGATCGACCCTGTCCGTCCTGAGGTTGTAGACGCGATAAGGATATCCAAGAAAGCCGGTGTTACTCCGGTTATGGTGACAGGCGATTATCCTCGTACTGCGCGGGCAATCGCTGAGGAGCTGGGGATGTTTGAAGAAGGAGCGAGGATTGTCACCGGAACCGAGCTTGACAAGATGGAGCAGGCTGAGCTCGAGGCAATCGCAAAGGATATCAGGGTCTACGCGCGAGTGTCTCCTGAGCACAAGCTCAGGCTTGTGCATGCCTTGAAGAAGCATGATGAAATTGTCGCTATGTTGGGAGACGGGGTAAATGACGCCCCTGCGCTGGGCGCGGCTGATATCGGAGTCGCTATGGGCCTGTCCGGGACTGAGGTTGCGAAAGGCGCATCTGACATGGTGTTGACTGACGACAACTTCGCAAGTGTAGTCGCAGCAATAGAACAAGGCAGGATCATCTTTGAGAATATAAGAAAATCCATCATTTATCTCTTATCCTGCAATATCGGTGAACTCCTGATATTTCTCGTGGCAATCTTGGCCAAGCTTGGGAATCCTCTCGCGCCTGTCCAAATCCTCATGATAAATTTGGTCACTGATGGGCTTCCTGCATTAGCCCTTGGCATGGATCCGTCAGAGGAAGGCATAATGGACGTGCCGCCGAGGGATACGAAAGAAGGCATCCTGTCGAAACCTATTGTGATTAGGATGATGATAGTCGGCATGTCCATAGTCGTTGCCTCGCTTTGGCCTTATGTTGCGCTTCTCAAGTCAGGTGCTTCACTAGAACTGGCTCGCACTGCGGCTTTTGCGGTGCTGGGACTGTCTGAGTTGTTGAGGGCATTGAGTTCCCGGTCAGAAAGGCAGCCGATATGGCATGCGAAACCCAGGGACAATCCGCAGCTTCTTGCTGCGGTGGCTGTGTCAGCTCTTCTGCTTATTGCCAGCATAGAGCTGCCTTGGCTTGCTCAGTTCCTTGACACAGTATCGCTTGGGGCTGCGGAGTGGAGAATGGTTATCATAGCCAGTTTCATTCCCATGGTTACCGCAGAAGTGCTGAAGCTGGTATGGAAAGGGTTATCGGTCAGCAGGCGCGAAGCCCTAGGGGCCGGATGAGATTCAGGCGTGAAGCCTATGAATCCGTCGTGCCTACATGAGGAACCATGGTGATTTTCATCTTCGCAGAGAGTTGGAGCTCCGTGGTTATTTGAATTGAGGTGACGTGCGCGAGTAATGCCTAGTGCTTTTCGTCACGAAACTATAAGAATACCTGGCCCCGCAGGCGGGGGATCCGATTATAGATCCCAGCAATTCAATGCCGGGTTCGACAAGTCCAATTCAGGACTTAATAAGGCAACTGAATACAA
>JAAZEW010000028.1 GCA_012512055.1 Bacillota bacterium
AGTAGTTGCGAAAAGAGCCGCGCGGGTGGCGGACAGGCGCAAGGTTATAGGAAACCTGTACATAGCTGGTGCCGAAGGGGGACCTGAACCGGGATGAGCGTCTTGCTCACTAGAACCTGAATTTTGCCTTGGCTTCTCTGTTACGTCCTGCCACCTCCGCTGTGTCCTGTCTGGTAGGCATCATACAGGTGTCCCTTTGCTCTCTCTTTTTGAGCACAAGAAATATTAGTTTAAAGAAGGAGATCATGATATGAATCACGAATATTAACATTAACGTTAATGTGAACGTTAACCTTAACGTTAATGCTAAGAGAACGGTAATGCTGAGAAGGGTGGGGCTCTGAAGTATGAGAGTAACCATTGAGGATGTAGCGGCTAAGGCTAAGGTCTCGGTAAACACCGTATCCAGAGCTTTGAACCACAAGGATGGAGTCAGTGAAGCAACAAGAGCAAGAATCATCAAGATTGCCCGGGAAATGAATTACCGTCCGAATATCTTGGCAAGGAGTATGCGTCAAGACAGATCGAATTTTATCGGCGTGTTGGTGCTTGATATCGGGAACTCGGTTTTTAATAGAATGATAAAAGGCATTGAAAAGGAGCTTATGGGCACTCCGTTTAGCATAATAGTCGGCAACTCCGATGAAAATGTCGCGCGTGAACGCCACTATCTGGAGAGCATGTTATCCGCTAACTGCCGGGGAATCATTATTAGCCATGTAGACAGTTCGGGATTGGAGTTCCTGAGAGAAGAAGGGGTCCCTTTTGTGGTGTTGGACCGCGATACCCAGAACTTCAAGTGTGATCAGGTGTATGCGGACAATAACACTATGGGGTATAGAGCCACCAAGCACCTATTGGATCTGGGGCACCGCGATATTGTCTTCATCAGAAAAGAGTCCAAATTCGATACCGACCACAAGAGGCGGGCTGACGGCTATCTGGAGGCCTTGAAAGAGCATGATTTGCTGAACTCGGCGCGGATTTATGATTGCATTGATGCAGAGCAAGGTAAGAACACTGTCCAGGAGATTTGGGAAACGGGGGCTCAACCAACCGGTATAGTAATCGGGCAGCATTCCGTGGCTGAAGGGGTCATAGCAATGCTCAACCAGTTGAGGGTCGAGATCCCCGCTGAATTGTCAGTAGTCATCATCGGAGAACCAAGTTGGGCATCAATTCTAACGCCTAGCTTTACTACGATAAGACGCCCCCTGGAGCTAATTGGTAGCAAAGCAGCTAAACTACTGCTGGATAGGACTCATGGAAAGGTAAAAGAGGATTGTGTCAGTCATGTGATTCCTTCCAGTCTCGTGGTGCGGGAATCAACCGGACCTCCGCTTTCCGGCAAGATGCAGTCCGAGAGATCACAAGTTGCGAGGTAAGAGTTGCGATGAAAATAAGCTGTTGTTGGATGTACGCAATTGGGACTTACGGTTTCCCGCCTAAGGTTCATGATATGCTGAAAGCCATCAAGGAGATGGCAGAGTTGGGGTTCAATTACATAGAGCTTGAAGGGGTGGGATACGACAATCTAGGTTCCGTAATCGAAAACAAGGAACTGATAAAAGCAGAATGTGAAAAACAAGGAGTCGAGGTTGTCAATTTCGCACCCCTGATTCCGGAGATAATCAGCCTTGACAAAAACGAACGAAAGAAAGCGCTTCGCCATTTTGAAAAAGGAGTTGAGGCTGCTAAGTACTTTGGCTCACCCAGAGTATGGATTGACAGTTACAACCCACCGCTACAGATGGTTGAAGGGAATATATACGTCGAAGATCTGACTTATGGAAAAACAATATGGGGCCGGGTTCCTAAAGGATTTTCTTGGCATAGATTCTGGGACCTGTTTGTGGGTGTAATCAAAGAGTGCAATGACATTTGCAAGCAAAATGAGATGGAGCTCTTAATTGAACCACGAGTTGGCGAAGTAACCGGCAATACAGAAGGATTATTGAGGCTATTCGATGCGGTTTCCGATGACAATCTAGGAGCGATTCTTGACACGGCCCACCAATATGCTCAAAAGGAAATTCTGCCCTTAAGCATTGCGAAGTTAGGCTCCAAAATCCGTTATGTACATGTAGCAGATAATGATGGCAGGGACAATCATCACTACGGCATAGGCAACGGAACTGTGGATTGGGAAGGCGTATTCCTTGCTTTGAAGGAGGAGGGATATCAAGGATTCTATGCAATCGATCTGGAGAAAGTCCCCAACCTTGGCGCTGAATTCATAAGGAACAAGCAGATTCTTGAGCAATTTGCCGAAAGATATGACCTATAAGATTTCAAACTTTGCGTAGTTGGTTCTTTCGAATTGTTGAGGAGTGATTTCATGGAATTCTTGTGTTGTTGGCTCTATGCGATTGATAAATATGGCTTTCCTCCCAGCATTCCTAATACATTTACGGCACTTCGAGAAATTAAGAAATTAGGATTTGACTACGCGGAATTAGAAGGAGTGTCCGGCTCAAATCTGATCAGGGTACATGAAGCGCGCCATGAGATCAAAAAAGTTTTGGATGGCATTGATCTTCGCGTGGTTAATTTCGTGCCGGTCATTCCGGAATTGCGCGAGCTTGACGATGAGAAAAGGAATTACGGACGCAGGATGTTCGAAAAAGGCTTGGAAGTCGCCAAAACAATTGGCGCGGAATTTGTCCAAATTGATAGTTTCCCTCCCTGTCTCGAGTGTCTGGACGGAGTGCAATATGATAGTGAGAATGTGACTAATTACGGCGCTAAATGGCGGTATCGACTGACACCTGAGTTTAGTTGGGATCATCAGTGGCGAGTCCTGGTGGAGAGCGTGAAATGGTGTGCACAAAAAGCTGAGGCTGTCGGCCTGAGGTTGATCATTGAACCTCGTGTCGGCGAGATCATCAGTAATACCGATGCCATGCTCCGTCTAATTGAGGCTGTGGATGAACCGAACGTAGGAGCTATTTTGGACACCGGCCACCAGTATGCTCAGAAAGAAATATTACCCCTGAGCATAGCCAAGCTGGGAGACCGTTTGATGTACCTGCATCTTTCCGATAATGACGGCACGAGGAATGATCATTTTGTCCCCGGCCAAGGGACTATCGATTGGATTGGATTCTTTGAAGCACTGAAAATCATTAACTATCAAGGTTATGCCGGACTGGATATTGCCAGGACAAATGAGGAGTTGAGTATGTCTTACCTCAAAGCAAAGGATATTTTCGCCAAATATGCAAGTCAAGTAGGATTGTAGTGATAAGGATCACTTGCCAAGAAAAGAGGTGAAGTTAACAGTAGACTAATGGAAAATCTGCTCCGAGATAGAAGACTTATTAAGGAGGAAAGATCATGTCGAAGAAAGTTAGCATGCTGTTAATTGTTGGCCTTCTCTTAGTTATGCTGAGTGTCAGTACCGCGTCTTTTGCCGGTTCAAGAACGTTGAAAGTCACTGCTGAAGCCTGGTATTTTAACAAGTATGCAATGGAAGAAGCAGCAAAACGTTTCCAGGTCGACCACCCGGAAGTCACCTTTGAATGGTCCAAAGCAGGCGATTTTGAAGTTGCTCCTTTAATGCTTGCCTGGTCCCGTGACCGCTATATTGCGGACATTGCGATTGTGGCTACCCCCTCGGAAGCAGTTGCGTTTCAGGCTAAAGACTTACTCCTTAGTTTCGACGATGTGCTGGTAGGGAAGTATGCCAAGGAGAACTGGCTACAGGGTTTCCTTGATCAATGCACTATTGACGGCGAAGTATATGCGATTCCCACTGACGCTGAGATAATGACTCTGATCGGTAGGAAAGACTTTGCCAAAGAAGCAGGATTGACCGATACAAACGGAAACATTGTTGCCGCCAAGAACCTAGATGAGCTATATGACCATCTTCGGAAACTGACAATTAAAGATAGCAGCGGCAAGACCGCCCGCTACGGACTGACAGTGAACTGGAGCCCTGAGTACATGGTCTATGCTTACTTCTCAGGAGTCCAGGCCCTTCGTGGCACCATCTATGACGAGAACGGCAATCTTGACTTTAGCTCAAAAGAAGCCCTGGCATTGCTGGAGTTCTGGCAGAACGGAGTTAAGGAAGGCTTGATTTCCACCAGCTCGTTAGTAGATCACAGCGGACCGCGTAACGACATGAAATCCGGTTTAGCCGCTATTCTCTGGGAGGATCACGCTCGGGTAATTGAAATCGGACAGGTGGTCGGACAAGATAAGATGCAGATTGTGCCTATTCCCGGCGCACAGACCAATGGAACTGTCTGCTATACCATGAGCCTGATGATTCCGAAGAATGCTGAAAACCCTGAGTTAGCCAAGGCATTTGTGCTGGAACAGATGAATGCTGAGTGGTTTGCCCATGATTTGATGGACAGATGGGGCAAGTTGTTGGGACTGAAATCTAACATCGAAGCTCGCAAAGATGAACCAATTTGGAAGACTGTATACGACCTGGCTGACAAATCAGTTGGACTTCCTAAGACTATTGATCATGCAAAGATGGTTGATATTATGACCGCTGAAATCCACAACATGTTGAAGATGCAACAGTCCCCAGAGGGAACCCTGGCCAATATCCAAAGACAGATTAAACCGCTGAACCTGAAGCCAATAAAGTAGTAGCACCGGTTTTCCTAACTTGACACCCAAGGCCGGGACGGGGGCTGTTCCAAATGCAGCCCCCTGCTCCCCTGTAAAGCATTAAGGAGTGTAGGGTATGGTAAGGCGAAACCCACTGAAACCTCGTGATATGGTTGTTTCTTGGCTGTTTGTATTACCTGCGGTTTTGTTTATGGCAGCCTTTTTACTTTATCCTTTACTATCAGCTCTCAGAATCAGTTTCTCGGAGTATAACTTTGTGTACTCAGAGAAACCGATCTTTAATGGGATAGACAATTATGTTCAGCTATTTAACGATCCTCATTTCGTTGTCTCTCTCAAGAATACACTTTACTACACAGCAGTCTTCTTCCCGTTGTTCATGTTGGTTTCTCTCTGTCTGGCGCTATTGCTGAATTCCAAGGTTAAGGGAACCGGTGTTTTTCAAACTTCGATCTTATTGCCGATAGTTGTTCCCCTTTCCTTAGCCGGAATTATGTTTACCTGGATCTTTAGCCAGGATTTTGGGATTCTCAATTACCTGCTGGCGAATGTCCTTCATTTACCGCAACTACAGCATTTCTGGCTTGGCGACGTAAAGACCGCGATGAATTCCCTCGTCGCAGTCGGACTTTGGAAATACACCGGTTTTGGAATCATACTTTTCCTTTCCGGGCTAAAAGCAATCTCTCAGGATATTTATGAAGCAGCGAAAGTGGACGGAGTTAACGGCTGGCAAAATGTGTTCTATATTACTCTTCCTAATCTTAAAGGTTCCTTCTTGCTCGTGGGGATCTGGGGAATTATCCAGGCGATAAAAGTCTACGACCAAGTGGTGGTAATGACCAATGGGGGACCGGGCACCGCAACTTTAGTTCTTTATTTATACGCCTGGAAGAATGCTTTCAGCTTCTTCAACATGGGACTTGGAGAAGCAATCGCCTTCTTTACGGCAGCTTTGGCAATTATCATTTCTATTATCTTTAATCTTGTCCTCAGACCCGAGAAGAGGTGAAATCATGTTACAAAGATTGAGGAGCAAGTACGATCAGATTGCGGTATTTGCCATCGGTGTCTCCGTTTCTTTACTCGTCCTATCGCCGATGATCTGGATCATTCTAACCTCGTTTAAGGATGTTAAAGAGATCTACAGTATTCCCATGACAATCTGGCCTCGCAACTTCGTCTGGACTAACTATCTGGCTGTTGTTAAGGGGCTACCGGAATTCCCGATTTATTTCTTTAATACGCTCAAAGTAACTATCGGGACTTTGATACTGGTCTTACCCATGAGTGCAGCGGCCGGGTATGCCTTAGCGCGTCGTGAATTTCCGGGAAAAGCGGCTATTAACGTGTTTATCATAGCCATACTGGCCATTCCATATTTGGTTTTTTTGATTCCCCTGTATATAATTGAAGATACGCTGAATCTGCTGGATACTAATATGGGCTTAATCCTCCCGTATGCCGCTTTGAACTTGCCGTTAGGGATCCTAATAATGCAAGCTTCATATCGGGAAATACCCGCAGAGCTAGAGGATTCGGCTCGCATTGATGGTGCGAATGCTTTTCAGACCTGGTTTCAAGTTATGACTCCATTAGTTGTGACCGGTTTAGCTGCAGTCACGATTTTCACCTTTGTGGCTGTCTGGGAGGAGTACATGTTTGCCAGAACTTTTATGATGAGCACTTCCGCCCAGACCCTGGCTGTGGGTTTGCCGTCATTGCGGGTGGAATCCAAATCGTGGGCCTATGGGACTCTAAGCGCGGCTTTGACCCTATCCCTGCTGCCCATAGGTGTGGTCTTTATCGTACTGCGCAAATACTTCGTTGAAGGTGTATTGCGCGGGTCAATTAAGGGCTGATCCGATCTTGCTTCGTTCTTGGATCGAGACTCATCTTTCCAGTAAGCGGACATTCTTTAGCTAAGCTCATCTTAGCGAAGTAGTATGGTACTTTGAAAGCATGAACTCAGGAGCCGAACGATGAATGTTTTTGTGTCAACGGTCGATGTATTCTGGCGAGTATTAGTCGTCTTTTCATTGGCGCTCTTTGGTATTGCGGCAAGAAAATCCGGTGCCTTTAGAGAGGAAGCAAGACAGTCTTTGGCTGATATCATGCTCAATATCACGTTGCCTCCTCTCATTTTTGTCTCAATGACTCGTGACATCACCTGGGAGAGGTTGCTTTCAGGAGCCGTCTCCCCTTTCATAGCCCTGGCGCTTGTCATGATCATGATGTTAGTCGCTGAAACTCTGGGGAGATTGATCAACATGGCACCTGGCAGGCGTGGGACTTTTTCCGTGTCTACCTCCATGCCCAACACCGCTTTTATCGGTTTTCCTGTCATACTATCGGTCTTGGGTCAAGAAGGCTTAGCCTATGCAGTCTTATATGATGTCGGAATTACCGTCGCCTTTTGCTCGATTGCCATTCTTGCGTTGAAAGGAGGGTTATCACAGAAGGGAAGCTGGAAATCGCTTATTAACCCTCCCTTGATAGCCACGGTAATTGGGCTGCTTATGAATAAACTGGGGATTGTAATCCCTGACCTGGCCCTTGAACCTCTCAGAATAATGGGAAATGCTACTGTCCCGTTAGCTATGCTGTTAATGGGATACATGTTAGGCGATGTTAACTTCAGTCTCAAGGCGCTCAACGTCGAACTGGGATTGGTCTGTGCCTGCAAACTCATACTCTATCCTCTGTTGGCCCATCTTCTGATGTTGCCTTTCAACATAGATCCTCTGGTGCGAATGGTAGTCATTATGGAATCTGCGATGCCAAGCATGGCCAGTACTCCTGTACTAATCCAGAAGTATGGCGGGGACAGCGAATTCGCTGTAACCGCATTGTTTGTAACGACGCTACTGAGTGTTGTCACGATTCCGATGATGATTGCTTTTCTCTTATGACTCCAAAAGAAAGACCTTCTTGCCGTGGAACATGTGCGTGTGACATAAGGCTCGGCTGCAAGTCGACAAGCATGAGCGGAGGCGTGGTTCCCAAATCCGCTTCCAAAGGAATGTCTTTATGTATTTTGAGCGCGCTAGTGATGGCACCAAACCCGTACATAGCTGGTGCCGAAGCGGGGACTTGAACCCCGATGAGCGTATTGCTCACTAGAACCTGAATCTAGCGCGTCTGCCAATTCCGCCACTTCGGCACGTGTCTTCCTGAAATCCCAGTGATTCAACTCAGAGGATTCCAGCTATCATATATAGTGTTTGTGGGGAGAGCCTACTGAACATGTGATTTGATAATAGCAAAGCATACCACCTATGTCAAGGGAACGAATTGCCGTTTCAGGGATTTTGCGAAACGCCGGATTTCTTCGGTAGGTGTTCTAACTGGACTCCTGATTGCGCTGTGAAATCCTATGGGAGTCTTGCCCATCTATCAAAGAGCATATAGGGGACCTACTTACAGACCTCCATTAGTGGAATATGGCTCCACATGCAGTGAGCCACTTAAGTGAATTGGATAGCTTCCCAGCAGTTCAGTGGCTCTCTCTGAGAGCCATTCAAAGTGTTCGGGGGTCTTTCAGTCAATGACTGGCTCTTCCAGTGAGCCGATCCGAAGATGGTATGCTGTGTTAATTGATCCCTTGTCAAAATCATGTAACTCATTACAATGTGATGACACCATTTTTCAATACCCAACAGCATCTTCCCAATTGCTCCCTTGCAGCAATAACGTTAGTTGACTACATGTTACGCTCTGTGGCTTGCGGAGTCCCTGCCGCCGTTTCAGTTGCATTTTCCCGTGAGGCAACGATAGCTCGCTCGAGTGTTTTTTGCGTGAGGCAACAGGGGAAGTTCGCTACATTGCAACTGCATTTTCACAAAGAGGCAACAGGGAAGCTTTGTTGGTTGTCGTATTTTCGATCACTAAGCCTCAAGCGGTAATCGAGAATAGGACGCCTCCTCCAAGAAGAAGCCCTGCGCAGGGAATATACCCGCCGTCCTCTTGGACGGCGTGCAAAGAGCTCCGGGCTTGGTTGAGAACGAAAGGCGTTCGCATGTAAGCTCCAGATATTAATTCAGTAATTCTTGAGAGCGTAATAATTTCGCAAAGGTGGATTGCCAACGGCAAACTGATGTGGTAACATATTCATGTCATATGACTGACTGGTCAGTCTGTCAGGAAGCAGATTCAATGCGCGTGAAGTGAATGAGATAACTGGGTCAGATGGAGCCGGACGGGGTTAAGTGGGGCAAGGCGAAATCAAACAGAGTCATACGGAG
>JAAZEW010000235.1 GCA_012512055.1 Bacillota bacterium
ACGCGAGTTTCTGCAGTGAAGCCCTCTTGTGTGCCTGGTATCTCCACGAAAAGAGTGAACTTCACCCGATGGGACATATGATGTACAGGCTGATCTCCTTCAGGTGTT
Source organism: Bacillota bacterium (assembly GCA_012512055.1). The sequence continues at coordinate 109 of JAAZEW010000235.1, forward strand.
TGCGCCACGTATAGAGTCTGAAGTTCTATGATGCCTTCAATAATTACCTTGCCGTCAATGATTCTCCACGATGTCTCCTTCACTGAAGTATCAATGCGCAGGATACGTTCAATATTGGGTTTCTCTCTCGGCACCTCCAGGACTTCTTTGATAATGGTCTGAGCTATGTCTTCCCCTATGACATCCTCTACTCTAAGAAGACGCTTTTCTACGTCAAGGACTGTACTGGCGGAAGTCACATCTGTCACAATTTCCAGTTGCCTGACAATAGTTACTTTGGCGACGATCTTGAGGACTACGTCCACAGTTACGGTGCGGAAATCCAGTTCAGTGAAGCTGACCGTTTCAAAAATTATTCTTGCCTGGGCGACCATGCCAACTGCTGCACCTGGGACTTCTACTACTTGAGAAAATCGCAATTGACTTGAGAAGAAGTGAACCGGCAGTTTCACGCCTTCAGGAGTCGGCTCCTGGGGCACTGCAGCGTAGAGCACGTCAACATCTATTAACCCTTCAACAACTACCTGGCCGTCGAGGACCTGCACATCTGTGAGGCGTGGTTTCGCCTCGACGCTTATGACAGAATCTATATCCGGCTTTTCAAACGGAACTATGAGCCTGCCGGTTACCAGAGCCTGTGCCTGAGCATCACCGATTACATCCTCGACTTTTAGGAGCTCCCTCGTAACTTGCAAATCCGCGGGCCCGGTCACCTCTGTGACCACCTCTAATTGCTCAGTTACAGTGACCTTAACCCTGGCAGAAATCACAACGCGCACATCAACAGTCCTGATGTCAACGAGATCGAAGGCTATGTCATGGATGTCCACCTGCACCCAGGCATTCATAAACGGTTCAGTCCCAGGCACTTCTGCGATAAGCTCAAATGATATGTCTTCTTCGAATACCTGAACCGGCTGCGCTCCGGTAGCCTCCCGAGCTACGTAGAGAATTCTTACCCTAGCTGTACCTTCAATCAAAATCTTGTTCTTAATCAACTGAAAAGACGTGGTGAGAATGATAACGTCCACACTGATAATCTTCTCAGCAGTAGGTAGGGTGTCCGCTATTTTGATGACTTCTCGCAGGACCTTCCGCGCCGTGGTTTCGCCAATGACCTGTTCGACTTTTAGGAGTTCCTCTTTGAGCTCGATACCCACAGCCATCTCTTTTCCTCCTTTCCAATTACACACACGGAGCCGTACACTTCTTTTTCATTTCTACTATATGCGGGCAACTTACCGAAATGTGCATATATTTCTAAATACAAGATTACGCCTTACGCCCGGCGAAAGCCCAAGAATCAAACGCATAACCCGTCTATACCGGGTTTATCTGCTAAGAACTCCGATCCTCAACTCCATCCTTTACCACTTTGAACCTGGCCTTGAGCGTAGACCAAACCCACGGATCCACATCATCCAAATCAGCGATGGCAATGCCCGCCACGCAATATCTTTGCGCCAGATCTGCATAGGCCCCAATGCTCTCTGCATCCTCGAAATATACTGTATGACTGACACGGAATGATCTGTACCTGAAAACTTTAGACTTCTCCTCGTCAGGCTGTGAAACCGTAGGCTTGTAGAGCTCAATTATCTCCATGATCTCTCGATGTCTCTTTCGGAGGGGGACCGCGCCAAGGCCTGAAGAAAAGTCAACGCCAAAAGCAGGCATGACAACTACCACTTTCCAGAAATCGACTGCTCGGACAAGGCTTTTCAGTGCAGTTCTTACGCGGCCGATAGACACTATGGGTTCGGGGGATGTGAACTCCCACGGGTTCTTGTGCACCCTGAGAAAGACCAGATGAGCAACGGAGGCAATACCCTCTAAATCCTGTATGCGTTTTCTGTCATGCTGTCCCTGGTACGATACGGGTTCGTCAGGCAAAGGAACTTCAACTGCCACCATCAGCTCCTCTTCCTTGAGACTGTTCCGAAGCTTGCGGAGAAATGATTGAAATGCATAAGCATTCTTTTCAGGAAGATCTCCTACAGAAAGGATGAGTCCTTTAGTTCGCATTCGTGCCGCGAGACCCAAAAAGCCTTTTATTGCCTTGGAATAAGCTGAACTGTCCGAGAGTACGTTGTCAAGCGGGTCTTGAATCTCGGCGCCATCCTCGCGGGGTCCGGGCCTTGCGATACCCACTACAGGCCATAGCTCTACGCCTGACATCTGTGCCAGGGCAGCAAGCTTCCTATCAGGTGCGCCTTGAATATCCCCGTGCTCGTCAAGAAAGAACCATCGAGGCGCAATTCCTGTAAGGAATGGTAGCACGTATTCCGAGGATACTACAGGATCCCCCGGAACCGGAGGAGAGTAGAATCCGAAAAGGCGCATTACAGGAATTACCAGACTGTCGCCTTCTTCAACCTTCTCCGTCTTTAGGGGATTTGCAGTGACGAGCAATTCTTGAGGGACTTTATACTTCCCGGCAATGCCGGAAAGGGTCTCACCTTTCACCACTATGTGCTCAATCTTCTCTCGCTCAAGCCCTGACTTGAGAAGGTTAAAGACCTCCTTGCCTGCAATGCCGTCAACCCTTAACCTGTGGGCTTTCTGAAAGTCAAATACAGCGCCCTTTGTAAGAAGGCCATACACTCCGTCGCATTCCCCTGTGTAATAGCGGAGTTCAGCCAAACGCCGCTGAAGTGCCTCCACATCCTGGCCTTTCATATCGGGTCTCAGGGTTCTTTTCCAAAGGATCTCCCTTCGAGATGAGGCCATGGTCAGAACGTCCTCCGTGCAGGTAAATGAAGGTAGACTCCTGTACCTGTAGACTCCCGTACCCTGCGAATTCATTGTATGCCCGGGCCGACAGGTTTGTGTCGTTTTCCGCATTCGTAGAGTCTGAGCCAGGCCACACATGGGTGATATCGCCCACGGCAAGCTACCGATTCCTTTGGAGGGCACACACGATCCGGTTGAACAGTTTGCCGATGGAGGTTGCGAAGCGGAATCGGGCCGGAGATCTTTCGTCCTCTGAGGCCCGGCAAGTATCTCGTTCCAACGTAACCCCGGTCACAACGTTAAGAATACGCTTGTCAAGGACAAGGCCTTCAATGAAAACGACAGCTTCAATAACCATTTCATCGTTTGTTTCATCAAGAGTCACCTCAATGTCTTCAACATAGGACTTTGCCTCTATGCGCATGGAAGAGCTGATTTCCGGGATGTTCACAAGCGTCCTCACCTTACGGCTCAAGGACACTGCCTGAATTTCCTTATCAAGCGGCAAGTACACCCATAGTGAGAGATCCAAAGAGGCAATGGCGGAGCCATCTAGGATTTCCCATGACAAAGACGGTAAGTCGATGGTAATCCCGAAAGGTTGCCTTGACAGATCCCTGGACAGATTCTCTACTACATGTGAAACCCTTATAGGTACACTATGCGTGAAACGGGCTATGACTTGTTCGATCAGAGCTTCTCGGCTCTCTATTGCAAGACAGCCCAAAATGTGCACCTCTTTTCTCCCATGCGGCTGGCGATGAGTAAAGGGCCCACTCTACTGAATCCCTATTCACAGGAGTTTTCCGGTATTCTGTCATGAAAGATACGCAAGGGAAAAAGAAGGGCGGCAATCCGGGGACTGCCGGATGAGTTCACCGGCAATCCCCGTGCAGGCTGGTACCAGTATTAAGGAACCGTTAAAGACGAAGCCTCATATCCTTATTTATTTGGCGGTATCGGCTGAACAATCCTCCTTGACCGGCCAAAGGTCGTTGCCGGGACAGCCGCCGGTGACCATTACCGGAATTTGAATATGATTCGTCACTACTACATGTATTCCGATAATGACCTTCTCTGTCAGCTCTCCTGTGGCAGGGTCGAATTCCCATACAATATTCTCAATGAATGAATGGTCCTGTTGATCCATGCCTTCCTCCACAGGGAATTCCGGATTGATCGGGAGGACCTCTATCATTTCGCTAAAAGGCAGGTCTTCTGCAATATGGTGCACAAGGTCGTCTGTGCCGACAAAGAATATCTGTTTATGAACAACTCCTTGCACTATGACTTTGCCATTCTTCACAATGGATGTTATTTCACTGATCCTGGCATCAATATCCACAATTTTGATGGCAGGCAGGGTCTTTGTTTCCTCAACCAACTTCTGTGCGCATCCGAATCCTATGATCTGGTCGGCTTTAATAAGAATTCCGCACTCTTTTACGCTTACCGGCACTGCGCATGTTTCCGTAACTTTAACGCTTAGGACAAGGATGATTTTTTGCGTCAGGGTGCCGGTAACAGGGTCGAATTCGAACACAAGATTATCAACAAATGAATGATCTTGGGAGTCCATTCCCTCACATACACATGGGACTATCACAAGGTCACTGAATGGGATATCTTCCGCCAAGTGGTGCACAAGATCATCTGTGCCTACGAAGAATATCTGCTTATGGATGATACCCTGAACCAGGACCTTACCGTTTTTGACAATATGCTTTATCTGTGATATTCGGGGGACTATCTCAATCACCTTGATAGCCGGAATAACCTTTGTCTCCTCGATAAATTTCTGCTTTGTGTTTTCACCCACCACAACCCGGGCCTTAATCAGTGTGCCCTCAGGACAGGTCGCCACCTGGAATTGCTCAGTTTCGGTCACCTTCACACATAACCTGAGAATGATCTTCTGTGTCAAGGCGCCGGTGTCCGGGTCAAACTCAAACACGCTGTTCTCGATTACAGAGAAATCCTGCTGATTCATGCCTTCCCGCACTGGACACATAGGATTCAATGGCTCGACATCAACAAGCTCACTGAAATCTATATCCTCTGCAAGGTGATGTTCCAGTTCGTCAGTGCCGATGTAAAATATCTGCTTATGCACAGTGCCCTGTATAATGACTTTGCCATCCTTTACTATAGAGCGGATGTTCATGAGCGAAGGGATGATTTCCACGATCTTGATACCTGCTATCGTCTTTGTCTCCTCCAGAAGAACCTGCTTTGAACCATGGCCTACAACCTTTTCCACCTTAAGACACACTGTTTGCACTTGCCTGTACTTCTCGATATTCAGCATATGCGAGCCTCCTTCCCTAAGCCTGAATGGGCTTTGAGCCAAACGATTGAGAAATGTAAGCCTTACCTCTTTTGGGCCCTCTATCTCCTGAGACTGATGTTGGACAGGTACATGTTCTTGTTCTTCCGCATCCTCTTCCCGATCATAAGAGATAGGATACAGAAGCCCTAACCTGGCGCCGTCATCATCTTCTGACGAAGTGCCGGGAGCTTCCGGTGAAGAGTCAGATTCTCTCTGGCAGCACATAATCTGGCTTAGACTATCGAAAGATTCCGCCCTAAGAGCTGTTTCGCTGGGCGGATCCATGCAAGTCTCACTTGAGGAAGGTGTGAATGGGTGTGTGGCCGTCGATGCGGATGTGGATTTGGGTACAGGTGTGGCATTTCCGGCATGCCACGAACGAGAGGCACGCAGCATGAGATTCCTTTTGGCGTGGACAGCTTCAGGGCATATTGTCTCTTGGTCAACCTTCGCCCCTCCGCCGTCCTCCAAAAGGTTGCAGTCAACCGCAAAAGCTGCTTCACCTACATGTTGTGCTAATGCCGGCTGAGGATCACTGTGCCCTAATGATAATTCTAAGCCATTGTCATCATCAGGATAATTGACGCCAAGAAGCGTTTCAACCACGCGCCTGCGGCGCGGTATCAGGAAAAGTCCCAGGAGGACAAGGGCAATAGCAGCCATAATTACGCCTGATTGCCATAGCCCTATAAACATATTGGTCAGTCCCCCTCTGTGCCTTTCTTCCCTATATCGTATTGGAATCTACCTAAAAATGTGATGCGCAAAACCCCGGACTAAATCTTAAATGTAGCGTTCGTTACTACAGATACAGGCACGGGGCCAACGGTCCCGTTTACAATTACTACAAGGAGAAGCGTCTCTTTCGTAACCGTGTCTACGTTAGGCCCGGTAAGATCTGTAACCACATCCAACGGCACAGGCTCCGGGATACCGTCATCCACTACGTCCACAAGGACCCTTGTCTTGGTCTGGAAAACACCGGGTCCTGTCACGTTTACCACCACTTGAACGATTCTCTCTTCGGTAGATGTGACAGTAACAAGTAAGACTATCAGTTGCTGAATCTTGCTTCCCCCACAGATGAGGTTCTGAACAAGGCTCTCCACTACTTCGTCCACAGTAACTGTGGCGCCTTCCACAATTCCGGGGACATCCACAAATCCGCTGAATGGGACGATCTCTTGGATATGGTGGACTATGTTGTCGAGACCCACCACAAATACGTCCTTCTTTACTTCACCTTCAACAATCACCTGCTCCCCCACGATCTCAAAGGTCACATTCTGAACTGTGGATTCTACCGACTTGATCTTTTTGGCGACAAAGGGCAGGCAAATTGAGTTCTCTACGAGAAGCTGCTTTTCAGCTTCTACCGCCTCGCCCACGCGTATCCTGGCAAATTCTATGGTAATCGGAAGCACAGGTACGGTTATTCCTTCAGCGCAAACCTGGGCTGTACCTTCTCCCATCACTTGCTGCACCTTTAATAGGGTACCGGTAGGATCCTCTTCAACTTCGATTTTCACTGTCTCTGTAATGATGGCCTCAATATCTGCAAGATCCTTTTCCGCTATTTCAGTGCCGGTCTGTAGAGGGTCAAACACTACCGGCAAAGCTTGCGCCATGACATAAACGTTGAGTCCGGTCGTACCTCCTGGCACCGGAATGATAGTGCTGAAGGGAATAGTGAAGGATTCCAGGACATCCACATCGTATTCGTTAATGTAATACACGTCTTTTACAAAGACGCCCTGTATGATGACTTTATCTGCAATCGTACGGCCGCGCGCATCTTGTACCACCAGATTTATGTCTTTTATCTTTATGGCAGGTTGCGCCAAAACAACAGTGACTTCTTCCATTATCTGAGTTGAAGCAGAGGCAATTACCTGCTCAGTCTTAATAGTCAGGTCCTCGCCTAACGCCAACGATACCTCAACGGTCTGAGTGACCTTTGCGAATACGTCAAGGACTACTTCCTGGAAAACCGAAAGGCCGGTCGGGTCTAAGGTGAAGTTTATGTCTGCTACAGTCGCGCGCACCTGGACATTCATGCCCGGCTGGGTACCAGGGATATCTATCATGATCGAGAACGGCGCAACGACGGCTTGATGGCGGCCAACCTGATCGAGGTCGATAAAGAAGATTTGCTTCAGAATGTTCCCTTGGACCACCACTTTGTCTTCTTTTACCGTAACTTGAGTGATCTCAGGATTGGCTCGAATCTCAGTTACCTTGACTGCAGGCGTAACCAAAGTCACAGTGCCTGATTCAAGAACCTGACCTGTATCTTCTCCCACCACTTCTTCTGTCAGGACATTGGGGCCCTCAGGGTCTTCTACAAGGGTTACCTGAACAAACTGGGTAACTGTCACGTCTACATCAACAATGATTTTCTGCGTTATTTGAGTGCCGTCAGGGCTCAATGCAGCGATAATATTGAAAATCCTCGGATGAGCCTGCACAACCACCTCAGGGCCCGGCACAACCTCAGGTATCTCAATCAAGGCTGAAAAACGCGCTGCCTCAGGGAAGTGATGGACAATATTGTCTTCCCCCACAAAGAATACTTGCTTCTGAAGCGTCCCTTGGACTATCACCTTACCCGGAATCACATGTGTCGTAACGCTATCAACGTTAGCACGGATCTCCTTTATCTTGATTGCCGGAATGGGCAACGTAAGAATCATCTCGGAACAAGATCTATGAGTCGTATCAGGACAACACCTACGAGATGCATATGACATAAGCTTATCCCCCTTGGATATCACAAACTTGGAAGGCAAGCGTAGGATCTCTACACTATCTTATGAACGCACAGCTTCTTTTGCCTATGAGCACATAGCTTCTTTTGCCGTCCCCGGAAGCCCTTGAGCGCGCTGAATGCGGGCAAATATCTTCCTTGCGTCACGCTGGTTGTCCTGTCCGATCCCTCAGGGATTAACGAGGGTTCATCAGAATATAGTTCTCTGTAGGAGGTGCCTGCATGAGAAAGAGAATCCTGGTAGTCGTTGTTAAGGGGAGAGGTACGGTTGGTTTTCTTCTTGGGGCCTCAGTTCTGTTATTGCTCGTTCTTGCCACAGGAAGAACAATACCTGTCCTGGCGCCGCTTCATCCTGCAATGATAGGAAAAGTCATAACAGTAGACCCAGGACATGGTGGTATTGACCCCGGCTCCCACGACACAGAAGGCATTCTCGAGAAGGATATTGTGCTGGAGATAGCCAGAGATGTGTGCTACCTGTTGGCCAGGGCAAGGGCAGTACCTATCTTAACGAGGCATGGAGACTGGGAGATGAGCCCTCTGTGCCCTGAAGAGAAAACCCGGCACAGGCAAGATCTGGCTGCACGGATCCACATAGCCCATCGTACCAATTCAGATGTCTTCATTAGCATACATGTAAACAAGATCAGCTCTAAGTCTACCTCCGGAGCAATTGTCTTCTATAGCAAGAACAAACCTGAAAGCAAACGCCTGGCAACTTGTATCCAACAAGCAATGAAGGATGTTGCGCCTTTCCGCGGGCAGTCTGTGTTGGAGGGGGATTATTATGTGTTAAATGCTGCAAACCTCCCTGCCGTTATTGTGGAAGTCGGGTTCATTTCCAACCCTGAAGAGAAGGAGCTGCTTCTCACTCCTTCTTATAGAGGACGCCTGGCTGAAGCCATTTTTCGTGGCCTCTTGTCTTTCTTTGAAAGCCCATAAGACAGGCCTCCTCGTCCCTGGCGGGCAAGGAGGCCTGTCCATGCCTTAACATATTTGCATCTTGTCGATCAGCCTCTGTGAGTCAGCAACCTTATCAGGTGTTTACCATGTACCGATGAATAGCTGGGTATACATGCTGCCGTAAGGGCCTCCGGCAGCAATCCCCACACCGACTTTGTTGTATGACGGGCTAAGGATGTTCTGACGGTGCCCTGCGCTATTCATAAGAGCTGAATGTGCTTGATCCACGGTTCTGGCGCCTGCTAAGTTCTCACCTGCAGTTCGGTAGCTAATCCCTGCTGCGGTCATCATCTTGAAAGGATCGCCGTAAGTCGGGGATGTGTGGCTGAAATAGTTGTTTGCAATCATATCCTGACTCTTCTTACGGGCTAAATCAACCAGCCTCAAGTCGACGCTGAGAGGCGCAAGCCCTGCTTTCGCTCTTTCCTGATTGATTAAATCCACCATTTTCTGTTCGTCTGTGGTGAGCCCCGGTGTAGGAGTAGGCTTTGGTTGCGGCGTTGGTTCAGGATCCGGTTTTGGAGTGGGAGTCGGCTGAGGAGTCGGGGTCGGAGCAGGCCTGGAAGGCGTGTACGAACCACCACCATAATACCAGGTGTTGCCCGAGTTGTAGTAATAAGTCTTACTGCCGGAATTCGAGTACGACCTTCCACTGTAGTAGTAAGTAGATCCCCCTGATGAGTTACTGCTGTAGTAGTAGGTTGACCCTGAACCGCTTGAATAGTAATTGCTGCTGGGATACTGATAACCGGAACTTCCGGAGCTTGAGTAGTACGTTGTGGCTGCAGAGGCGTAAGTAGGCATGACAAGCGCTACCACAAGTGCGGCTGCAATCATCATTGCCATAGTAATTCGTCTATTCATGTATAACCCTCCCCTTGGTTCCTCTTACTTTTTATGTTAGAGAGTTCTGCATGAGATTTCAATAGGTAAAATCATCCAATACAACGTCTAGCAGCATGAAAGATAGACGCCCGTTGAATCCGAGGGAGTAAGAGGAAAAGGGAAAAAGAACTGCGTACACAAAAGCCCTGTGTACACAAGAACGGGCAAGGTCATGAATAACACCGTGCCCGTTACTTAAATTAAAGACTTACTACGGTTCTAGCCCGCGCAGCCAATTCTCTTCTCCTCATCCCTACACCGAACAGACAGTTTTACTGTTTCGGTCAAAACATCAGCGTAGGTATAGGAGACTCGTTTCACTAATCCTGGTTTATCAGACAGCTTTACCACAAAAAGCCTGGGGTATGTGTTCTCAAGAATCCCTTCTGTTTCAAAGACCTTCCTGCGTCCCTGATTTGCCCTGACCATAACCTTCTTACCGACAAATGGCTCAAGATCTTGCTTAATAATTTCGAGGGCATTTCTGCCTGCCATTTTACCACCTTCCTCGGCGGGCCATACCTATCTAAGTCTAGCACGCCTTAGAGGTTATGTCAATAAAAATAAATAAGTATAACAACATGCCGGTATCATGTCAATAGTGAATTTCATATATATTGGGCAGACAAGCCTCATAGCCCGAAAAGAGTGCGCTCTACATCTTCCGATCTAAAGATTGCTAAAGAAATCTCTCACCTTCTCTACAAAACAAGTCAACTGTGCCCGGACACCGTATTCGGTAAACTGAGACGCAATTTCCCTCTGGTTTCTATGCCTCCGATTCCACTCAGCCCGCTAATTATGCTTTCAGCCACTTGGTTCACATGAACAACGGTATCAAACGGGGTGTGGGATATCTTTTCCGCGACAAGAAGCGGGTCAGCGCAATGAATGAATATCCTTTGAGGAGAACTCGCGAAATTCGCTCCCGCATCTATTAAGGCCTCATAATATGATTGGCATGCCCCGGCGATTACTACGAGGGAATCCTTGTCCGGCTCTACCTGTCTTGCCTTCTTCACGGCTTCCACAAAATACTTGGATGTTCTATAGCTGTCCAGGCTTGACTTATCACCTAAACGCGCAATGAACCCGTCATGGCCTGTCATTACCAGAATGTCCGGAAGGTGTTCTCTAAAAAGCGTTGCAACCTTCGACGGCTGGGCTTCTTCCGGGACATGATATCCCACAGCAGGCACGCCAAGTTCTTGGTAGTACTTCAGGCAATGCTTTAGGTAGTCCCCGTCCCCGTCAAGATGAAGGACTTTTCCCGGGAAATGACGATAATCAATGCCCGAAGGTAGAATTCCGTCATCACGCCCTCGCTGATCTGTGCTGAAATCTTCTGCCATGCGCCTCAGAAATACCTTCTCCACCAGTTGTCGCGTCTCTTGATGAAGAGTCTGAAATGATGATTCCGCCTCTTCACTACGAATAGTCACTAGGTCATCAATGGGGGCATCTGCCATAAGCCTCATATTCAAGCCACGCAGAAGAGCCCTTGCAACCTTCACTCGAGCTGTAATTATCTTTAGGACCACGAAGATTACATCTGACCCGTAAGATCTTCGTGCCACCTTATCTCCAATTCTTATCTCGCCCACGTTATCCCCTCCAAAGGGACCATGTCCGTGATATGACATTCTATGAGGTGGACGAGAAAAGGTGATGACTCTTTATGATAAAGAACATGCCCTCCTTATTGAAGGACGGCATGTTGAGAACCGCAAGGCCTTGTGTATGATCAGGCTGTCTATTGCCTGCCGTACCGGCCGTCTATTTACTGTGCTTGTCCGCGACTTTAGTCGCTCCATAGGCATCCGGCTTGATCTTAGCTTCAAATCCGGTGCCTGTCACCATACCGACGATCTCTCTTATAAGATCCTTCGTTTCTCCGTTCTGGCCGATATCTAAATGGATCTCCACATTTAAGTCTCCATATCCGTTATCGGCAAGCTTCTCCGCAAGCCTGCTGGCAATTCCCAGGCTCTTTGCAGCCTCAAAGAAGATCCTCTGCTTCAGGCTGCGACCCATTCTTTCGTTTTCCTTAGTATAGTAATAGCGTCCGCCTTTACCCACTCTGTGAATGACTATGGCAGTGACAAAACAAGCATCCTCTCGCAACTGAGAATCAGTGCCGATAATCAGCCTATACGGAATGCCAGGTATTTCCTGCATATAGTCGACGATATCTTTAAACGTTTCGTCGAAACTCATTTTTCCCTTTGAGGGGCTTATGAACATCATATTTGTCACCTTAGCTTAGTTCACCACGTTCAAGTGCAATCGCGTCCGCTATTTTGCCGAACTCCTCCAATGACAGAGTCTCAGCTCTCCTCTGAGAATCTACGCCAACCTCCGCAAGGATTCTCCTTATGCTATCCTCCTTAACAGAAGCAAGCTCCGGATGAGTCTTCCCCGCCATGGAAAGCGCTCTTAAGATCGTCTTTCGCCTTTTGGCAAAACCACCTCTGACTACCGCAAAGAAGATTTCCTCATCAACTGTTTCTACCCTTGGGGCTTCACGAATCAGCATCTTCACAACAGCAGAGTCCACTTTGGGTTGAGGCCAAAACGCCTCCGGAGGTACCATTGCAACAATCTCCGGGGCCGCGTGATACTGCACGGCTATGGAAAATGCTCCGTACCTCTTGGATCCCGGAGCTGCAACAATTCGCTCTGCGACTTCCCTCTGAACCAGGACCACCATCAGTTCAAAAAGCCCGGCATGACGAAGTAATTCCAGAATAATAGGAGACGTAACATAGTACGGCAAATTCGCAACCACTTTAGATTTATCTGAAATCAGTGTACTAGAAGCGGTCAACTCTGTCAAGTTTAGCTGCAGGAAGTCGCCTTTTACAATTTCTACGTTGGGGTGTTCCGAGAACCTTTCGAGGAGCAGGGAAACCAATCTCTCATCTATTTCAACAGCAATGACATGACCGGCTTGCCTTGAAAGAGCCTCAGTCAGTGTACCGGTGCCTGCCCCAATCTCCAGGACCAAATCATCCTTGGTTAACTGCGCAGCATTAACAATAATCTCTAGAATGCCGTGGTCCATAAGAAAATTCTGGCCGAGGTTTTTCCTCGGCCGAATTTTAGATTCTTTACTTAGGTTCTTTATTCTCTTTCTCATGGCTCCAGAATATAGACCTTCACCTTCCGCCTTCCGTACCGTAGTGCCTCTTCCACAGTCTCAAAGAGCAAGTCGATTCTGTTGCCTTTGATAGCGCCTCCAACATCACCTGCGATTGCAGGCCCATAACCTTCTACATACAGTTTAGTGCGAAGAGGTATGACCTTGGGATCTACCGCAGCAATGCCAGGGACGGCCTTCAAGCCGATAGCAGTATAGCCGTCCGCCCACTTTCCGCAACTGGTAGGGCCTGGCTCATAGGCAGTGGCTGTCATGGTTTTGACTTCCCGGTATCTGAAGGTACCTCTGGATGTAAGCAAGGTTCTAACGGGATTGCGAGTGCCTACTTTCACCACTTTTGAAACTGCTTCCCGCAACACTTTACTGGAGAGCACAGTCTCATTGACAACTCTCCCGTCTTCGTAGGTCACACGAACCTTCTCTTCGCGGAGGCCTTCAACTCCCCGCCTAATAACCTCAGCTTCACCCCGATCCATGCCTGAATCAGGTTTTTCCTCAGTACGATACGGGACACGAACCTGTCGTACGACCACCTCAGACGTTACGCGCGTCACTTTGATGCTCATGCCGGGAGTAAGTCCGGCTTCCATTCCCGGGTTGACCTTATCCTCAGGCCTGAGCAGGATCCCGGACTCAGCCAGAACATGCTTAACCATAGGCCCTGTTGAACGGAGCGCAACTTTCGAGCCATCTACTGTAAGCTCAATAGGAACTGCACGGGTGACAGTTATGACACTTCTTCCACGTACCCGTTCTGAGACTTGAGGCGTCACCTTGTCTGAGTCTCGTAATTCCACTCCGGCTTGTTTCAGGACATCTCCCACCGTAAGAGCAGGAGTTGCGGCCAACACCATAACCTCATCATCAACGATTATTCTTATTTCCCGCGTTGCTCCTGCAAGCCCAGTCACTAAGAGCACCACGCAACATGAAACAAGAGCGATTTCTCTTCTGCGTTCGACAAATACCGACGCTCGCTCCTGCCTATAACAGGGGCTGGACGTCATGATCCCATCC
>JAAZEW010000236.1 GCA_012512055.1 Bacillota bacterium
CATAGGGCAGGGTGGAGATATGAAAGGCAGGGTCCCCGAGAGAGGGAACGGGGCGTTGCCGCTTGCATCTATCCGGGTTCGGGGGATCCGACGCCTTGTGTCATAGTGTCTCAGGGCTGGTTCGGGGATGTCCTGAATGTCAGCAATATCGTAATCGGCTTATCGGGGACAGGTAACGAGCAGGCTGCAGGGCTTGGCAGGCCGGTTGTGACTTTTCCTACCGATGGGCCTCAGTTCAGCTTAAAGTTTGCCCAGGCGCAAAAGAGGCTTTTGGGAGAGGCAGTAGCGTTTGTTGAGTCTCGTGATGTTCGGGAAATCGCTTCGGAAGTCATGAGCATCCTGGGAGATTCCATGCGTATTGCCGGGATGCGTAAGGCAGGCCATGCCAGGATGGGAGAGCAAGGAGCTGCCACGAGGACTGCGAAGATTATCATCGATTACATCGAAACGGGAAGTTGGGAGGGCAGGTAATGTTTCGAGGAAACAGGTTGCATCGTAAGTCCGAATCACCGGTTTGGGTTATTGTCACGGGTTCTGTCCTTTTTGCCCTGTTCTCTTCTGTCCTTTTCCCCCTTCCTGCTCTTGCCCGCGGCGAATCCGAAGGGGTCAAGGGAGCGAAAGACGGCAATGAAGAGGTTATTGACATTACCGCGGACGAGGTCAGGTATGATAGAAAAGGCGCGCTCGCTATCGCAAGCGGTAACGTAGAGGTGCTGTTTAAGTCTTTTCGAATTACAGGTGACCATGCCGAGTATGACGAAAGCGCTCTGCTTGTGACTATCAGGGGTAACGCCAGGTTCGAAGATACCCTGGAGGGATCTGTTTTTGTCGCGGACAAGATCGTGTTCCTCTTAAGAGAAGAGGAGATGGAAGCTGAAGGCGACGTATCCTTGAGGTATAAGGACGGCGAGGTGCTGGCTTCCGGAGACAAGCTTTCTTACTTCAGCGAAGGCAAGCGCGCGATTATCCAAGGCGATGCCTGTGTGGAGATTGCAGGAAAGATGTTTCAGGCAAAGGTCATCACGATATTCTTAGATGAAGAAAGAGTGGTGGCGGAAGGCGGTACCCGGACGGTTATTCCCCGGGATGATTAGGGGCGCAGCCGTGTGCAGTGCGTGTTCCGGCGAGAGCCGGCATTCGGAGGGGCGGTTATGGGGATAGTCTGTACGGACTTAATAAAGAGATACGGCAGGCGTGAGGTTGTTCGCGGAGTGAGCCTGGCAGTTCATCCCGGGGAGGTTGTAGGGCTTCTGGGCCCGAACGGCGCAGGCAAAACAACGACTTTCTATATGATAGTCGGGTTGGAAGCAGCCCATGGGGGATCCATATTCCTGGATGAACAAGAGATAACCAGGCTTCCCATGCATTGCCGTGCAAGGCTTGGCATCGGGTACCTGGCTCAGGAGCCGTCAATTTTCAGGAAGTTGTCAGTGGAAGAGAACATCCTGGCTGTCTTGGAGCTTATGGGGATCCCCAAAGAGGACAGGCTGTCCAGGATGGAGACGCTTCTTGAGGAGCTTGCCATCGGGCATGTGCGCAAGCAGATGGGGAATACGCTTTCCGGCGGTGAACGGAGGCGTGTGGAGATAGCGAGGGTGCTGGCAGGGTCCCCTGAGTATATCCTACTTGATGAGCCGTTTACAGGCGTTGACCCTATTGCTGTCGCGGATCTCCAGGAAATCATCGGGCGGTTTCGCGATCACGGCCTCGGTGTCCTCCTGACAGACCATAATGTCAGGGAAACCCTGGCTATTGTTGACAGGGCTTACATCCTGCATGACGGGAAAGTGTTGGTGGAAGGGGATCCGGGTTCAATAGCGGATGATCCGGTAGCGAGGAAGTATTACTTCGGGGAGCGGTTTGCATTTTGAAATGCCTTGAGCGATACACCTACAAGGAACTGCTTGGGCCTGTTCTTTTTTCAGTCATAGCTTTCACTCTGATCTTTGTTGCTGCTGACCTCCTCTTTATGCTGGCACGACTGCTTGTGGACGGAAGCGTAGGCTTAGGGACTGTTGTCCGCCTGTTTATCCTCGGGCTTCCGCGTATCGTTGCCCTGGCGCTTCCCATGTCTACACTCCTGGGGATTCTCCTGTGTTACAGCACTCTTTCAGCTTCCAGCGAGATCGTGGCTATGCGGGCAGCAGGCCTCAGCTTGGTCCGGATAATGGCGCCTGCATTAATCGTGGCACTGGCGGTAAGCGGGGTTGCGTTTGCATTCAACGAGAAAGTGGTGCCTCGCGCGAATCGCAGGTTCGAAGAGATCATGTGGGAGCTTGGCAGGAGGTCAAGCCCGCATGTACAGAAAAACTTGGTGCTGAAGGAGTTTGAAAGGGGAACCCTGGCCAGGTTGGTCTTTGCTGACACATATGATGCCACACGGGAACAGTTTCGGCGCGTCACAGTCCAAGAGTTTGAGGGCGGGAAGCTCATTCGTATCACCGAAGCTCAACTGGCAAAGTGGGACAATGCAGCCTGGCTGTTCGAGGACGGGATCTCCTACAATGTGGTTGACGGGGACAGAGTGGTTTCGGTGAGGTTTGCCAGGCAAGAAGGGCGCATAGCCTACACCCCTAAGGAGGTCGCCAGGGGTGCGCTGAGCCCGGATGAGATGTCCGCATCGGAACTCAGAGAATACATCAGCCGGCTGAAGCAGCAGGGCGCAGATGTGACAAAGCTTCTGGTGGAATACTACCTTAAGTTCGCCATCCCCTTTGCAAGTCTGGTGTTCGGCCTTGTTGCCGCCCCTCTTGGCATAACGACTCACAGGGCTTCAACCTCACGGGGTTTCGGTATGAGCATACTAATTATCTTTGTCTACTATGTTATAATGAGCTTGAGTTGCGCACTGGCTGAGCGCGGCAGCATGTCGCCTATGCTGGGCGCATGGTTTTCAAATATATTGTTCGGCGCCATAGGCGGTTGGATGATGGCAAGGAAGTCCTAAAGATAGAGTCTTTCGGCAGGAGGTATACCGTGTACGGGCTAGGACTTGTTCTCATGCTGGTAGTCATCGGCGGCATAATCGCATTTATCGGTGATCGCATCGGGATGAAGATCGGCAGAAAAAGGCTGAGTATTTTCGGGCTGCGTCCGAAGCATACCTCAATGCTGATTACAATCATTACAGGAATTGTCGTAGCCGGTACGTCAGTCTTGGTGATGAGTATTGTGTCCCAGGATGTCAGGACTGCTTTGTTTAGGATGCACGAGATCCAGGCCACGCTGGCATCCACACAGAATCAGTTATTCACTGCGCATTCTCAGCTTACCACCAAGGAAGAGGAGCTCGCCAAGGGCGAGGCGCGTGTCAAAGAGCTCCAAGGCGAGATAGACAGTTTAACGTCGGAAATCAGCGGATTAGGCACTGAGCTGGAGCAAGTCCAGGAGGAAAGGGCAAAAGCCCAGAAAGACAAAGAGGCACTGGAAGAAGAAAGTAAGGCTTTGGAGACCCTAATAGGCGATTTGACGAAGGAAGCCAATGAGCTCTATGAGTTTATCGGCCTTATGCGGGAGTTTTTGGAAGGGCTGCAATTGAGTGATATCACCTACCGCTCCGAGGAGATTATCCTGGCTACGGTGATGGACGGCAAAGGGCAGCCGGAGGCTATCCGGGAGGAGATTTCCGAGTTCTTACGGCAAGCCAACAAGCTGGCTCTGGCTCGCAAGGCAAGTATTGAAGGCAGTGAAGATGAGGCCGTAATCTTCTTTGTGGATAATCTCGAGAGCATCGTCGAAAAAATCGCAGGCGCCGAAGATACGGTAGTGATAAGGTTAGTATCCGCCACTAACGCCTTTGTCGGCCAGCCTGTTTACGCATATCTTCAGATCTTCGAAAACAAGCTTCTTTTCAAAGAAGGACAAGTGGTGGCTGAGCGGACTATCGACGGTTCGCTGGGCCAAGGCGTTGTCCAGGATGAGCTCATGAACCTTCTCATGACGGCTAACGACGAAGCGACTCGCCTCGGAATGGTGACTGACATAGAAGGACGGGTCGGCCAGGTTTCAGCTTCTGAGTTCAATACCGCTAAATCTCAGATTGTGGATTCCGGAGGAAAAGTGCGTGTCCTTGCCGTAGCCGTTCAGGACACCTGGAATACGAAACCCCCTCTTAAGATAGCTTTCAAGATAGAGGAATCAAAAAACCAGGTAAAATAGCAGGGCCCGATATTCGGGCTCCTTTCTTTTAGAGACCGGCTTCCTCTTTATGACTCCGGATCCCGTATATGCCTTCAGGACCCATATATGGCTGCAATCCCCCTTTATGCCTCAATTCCCATTAATCCACGCTTCTACCTGCACTTATGTAGGCAGGATTATTCTTGTCCGCACAGTAAGTACAAATTCAGCAAAACCCAATCTAGCTGCTATTTGGCATCCAATTTACGCTTTGATAGCCAGGAAATGCCAGGGAGTATCAGCTAAGACATGGTACTTATGACAGATTACATTTAAGTTTCCTGCAAAGAAGGCCAATATGGCGAGAAGGAGGTGCTTTTTGAAGCCGGGTCTTGTTGCAGGATGGCCTCACCCGTAATCAGGGGCTGATGCAGGGAGGAAACATGGACACTCCTTTGACTGTGCCTCCTTATCACGGGAGCGGCTTTGTTTAAGCAAATAAGGGGGTATTAGATAATGAAGAAATACTTGGCAGTAGTTTTAGCCATAGCCATGGTTCTAGGGCTTATGCTACCTGTCATGGCAGGCCCCTTTGCTGATGTTCCGGAGAACCACTGGGCATATGAAGCTGTAAAACAGTTGGCTGCATATGGCCTAGTCCAGGGATTCCCCGATGGGACATACAAAGGGCAGGAGCCTATGACCAGGTATCAACTGGCAATTGTAGTGGCTCGTTTGCTGTCTGATCTGGACACAGAGATCATTGAGCTGAGGAATGAAATGAATGCCGGCCTTGAGGCGGAAAAGGCAGCCCGGGCAGAAGAGAGAGAAGCCATTGATTCCGCAATTGAACAGGCGAAAAGTGACGCCGTTGAGCTGTCAACCGAGATAGCGGAAGAGTTGGCGCAGAAGGCTGCAACTGAGGCTGCAGAGGCTGCCGCAGAAGCAACCATAGACAGGCTGGAAGAGGCAGGCCTCATAGGCGAAGCCAAGGAAGAGCCTGTTGGTGAGGGGCAAGTCGCTGAGACACCCATTATCGAGAGGATCATCGAAAAGCACATAATTGAAAGTGAAGGCACCATCGACGAGGAGACTCTTGATACAAAAGTGGCAGAGTCCATCGCGTTAATCGATGCAGTTAAAGCAGAGTTCGCCATGGAACTTGCAGTCCTCGGAGTCAGGGTAAGCGCACTTGAGGAACAGCTTGCGCTTGCAACCGAGAGAATTGAAAACGTAGACGAAGTGACCCGCGAGCTCAGCTTCAGGCTGGCTCAGACCGTATCGAAGCTGGACGAGACCAATGCCAGGCTGGACGAGTACATAGCCGGGCACGAGAAAGTGCGCTTCTCAGGATCAAGCAAAGTATCGTTTGACGACATCGATGTGACGGGGCCCGGGGTTCCGTGGAAGAACCCATTCAACAGCAAGAACGTGGAAAGCGAAGACAAGTACAAGTACGTGCCGACTTCCGTCTTCAACCATGATCTCGGCCTGAAGCTCACGGCAAACGTAGCCGACGGCATAGTGGTGGTGGCGGGCCTTGACACAATGACCAATATCCTTGGCGGAACTTGGAAGACAAGGACCTTCCAGTTGAAAGAGGGAGGACTCTACCTTGACATCACAACACCCGGAATCGTCCGTCATGTGCGGGTAGGCAACGTAGCAGAGCCTTCCGGCGCTTTCACCGACTTCACTCTGCATGGCCACCTTCTCCGCGATGATGACGGAAATCCCGTCTATGAGGGTGCTCTTGGAGAGTTCGTATACAACAGAGTAGAAGGAACAGGACTCTTCTGGAGATTGCAGGAGCCTCTTGCGGAGACTCCGGAAGAATCTGCTGAAGAGGCCGAAGGACCTAAGTACGCCATGTACGCAGTTGCTCTCGATTAGAAGTTAGCTCTCACTGAGAGGATTTCAGCAGGCGCAACCTTCGTCACTGTGTTTGACGATATAGGTTCGTTGGAGGCAGGCCCTGAGGCAGTGATGGAAGACACTGTCATCGGCGCAAATGCCAGGATGACTCTTATCCCCGGCTGGGAAGCCGGAGGTGAGATTGCACAGCATATCGCCGGTGACAACAAGAGTCTCGCCTACAAGCTGAACCTTGACGGCCAAATATGGCTGGTGGGACTCGACGCTTCCTACAGCAAAGTGGAAGCAGGATTCGACCCTTATTTCGTTGAGGTCCCTCATGATAAGGACGCCGGAGTCGGCATTGATAACGACGTGAAAACCGCGTCAGTCGGTGCAACACTTCCAATAGAGAATATCCTTGGCGGTGACTTGACCATGAACGCCGGCTTAAAGAAGTCCGGTAATGCTGAGTGGACTTACGAAGACGCTGATCTTATCACGAGGGCATCCCTTGGCGCCAAATACGCAAGGAATCTCATGGGCGCGGATGTAGAGGCAGGCGCAGGGCTTGCGCTTGTGCACAACGATAACACCGATGCAGATGCCATAGCTGACTCTCTCGAGGCAAAAGGGTCAGTTGCGGCTACACTCAGGCCGATTACGGCAGAGTACGCCATCACAGATATCAGAGACATTGAAACCAAGGCTTCCGTCTCAAGGGAGAGCGTCCTTGACCTCGGGTTTGCGTACGACCTTACATCCAACATAGCATTGTCTGCAGGATATAAGTCTTACAATCTGAAGGACGAGGATGAGAGAACAGCAGCCGAGAGTGAGGCCTACTCTGTTAAGAGAGCCGGTATCGGCGTAGGGTTTGACCTTACTCCTATCACTAAAGTTACCGGTTCCTATGACTACAACAGAGTTGATTACACAACTCCTTGGACGGAAGACAGCGCTGAGATCGAGGGCATCAGGACCACTGCTAAGGCAGGCCTCGAGATGACCCTGACTCCGGCTACCCGTGTCTTCGGCGAAGTGGGCATGGAATCCGGCGCAGTCCGTCTCCCTGAAGTGGACGGACGCCTGACTACCGGCAAGGTAGGGCTGGCCCATAGCTTCACCGATAACGCCGATCTCGAGCTGGGTTACGAAATCGGTATGTTCCAGGGCAAAGACAATCCTGAGCCGGACTACAAAGTGAA
>JAAZEW010000237.1 GCA_012512055.1 Bacillota bacterium
CCTAGAACCAGTTCAACTCCGGTAAGGGGAGAGGTTCGCCAGAAGAGAGTGGCAAGAACCTTACCCGGCCTTCCTTCTCCGGATCCTCCGGGATCTCTCGGGGTAATGAGATCCGTTGGGCGGAACACTGTCGCCGGCCCCCAGTTAACAGATTGTTTGCCTATGACAGCCCGAGCGCGCCCTGACTCGTACTGTAGAAATAGTCTGTCCAGGGATAGTTCAACGTGTCCTTTATCGTGAGACTGTGCATTAGCCGGTGTGCTTATGCTGTTCGTGCTCGCGCCTGTTGGAACCGTAGATTCCATGGTATGTCCCGGATTAGTGCTTAGGCAGGGGAGGCTTCCGATGATACATCCGCGTCCTACAATTGTCACAGCAGGGTTCACCTGCCATACGCAGTTGCCTAACAGACTGAGGCCCCAATTAGCTTCAGGGCCTGGAATAAGGCTTGTAAAGACGGCACCTGCCTCAAGTTCACACCGGAGAGTGAGGCCGCTGAAATCGAATGTCCCCATGCCCGAAGAGCCTGTTCCTACCGGGCTTGCCTCAATGGGCAGGCTCATCCAAAGCAGGGCAACGGCAAACACCGCAATCAAGGCTATCTTCAGTGATGTTGCGATTGCCTTCGGCAATTCTGTGACTATCTTCGCTAATCCTGCAATCCTCTTCCGTGGTTTCATGATTGTCCCTTCCAGGTTCGAAATTACCCTCTTCAGGTCCGCATTTGCAGGATTCAAATGTCCATCTGGCATGTAAGTATCCTCCGTTAATCTACGCGAGTCTACATATTAGTAATGTCGAAGTCTGCCTGAAAGATCCGCCTGCTCACAGCCTACCACATCAAAGTCTGCCGGATCACAGTCCCTGCATTACCTGGCAGTGAGCCTTTGCCTGGTGAACGTATCAGCAGGTATAGCCTGATTGAACACAATACTCTCAATAACCAATCTCGTGCTGGATCCTTTCCGTGTCATGTCTTCCATGACAATCAACATCGGATAATAACGGTCGCCGATTTTCTCAATGTTCTCCGTAGAAGACTGTTTCAGGAGTTTGCCGGAGGGAGCATAAAGTTCTTCGCGAAGTGCCAAGTAGCGTTCCGCGTCCACCCAGATCTTTCGCCTGTAATAGTTGACTTTCACTCCTTCGCGAGCGACTAGTTCCAGGACAAAACACTGCCTGTTGTTAAGGGTCTCTGTTCCTATCACATGGCCTTCATAGAGCTCCATGAGTTGTGCGCTCTCGAGAGCGTCCTGATAAGAAAAGTCACTCCCCATCATGCCTTGGTTGAGCATTTCCCCGGAGAGCCTCACTTCTTCTTCGGCTGTCGGTGAGAATAACCACAGGTCATCCTCTATCTTCAGAATTCTCGTGCCCAAGTCGCGTTTGTTGGTGAACTCAACAAGAGCACGGTTATTCCCTTCAACCCAGGCTCGCATGGTTTTCGTGTTGACGCGCTCTCTTTGCGTGATCTCCATCCTCGCCTCATAGTAAGCGGTTTTGAAGTCCGTGTTTTGTTCCATCTTCCTGATGATCTCAGAAGCAGTAGGGGTTTGCGCCATACTCAACGTAGAAGAACCTTTCCATACATCTGCTTCTCGCCATTCATGCGTACCCTGTAGTGATGGATTGCCGGACGCCTCGGCTGTCCGCGACAACTCAGGCACACTTATCAGCAGCGCTGTTATGGGAGTTATTACAGACGGTGTTATCGTCATCGCCACCGTTATTGGCGCTATTATCGGCGGTATCATGGGCGTGCCCGGTGACGCCATTACCACGGAACACGTGACTACAGCCGCTATAAGAATCCTGACTATCGTAGGTTTCCTCATGTCTCCACTTCCTTCTGACTCAAGGTTATCATGCCATACAACCTATACTACACAGTGCATATCAAAACGCCAATACCGCGCAGTGCATTTCAAAACGCTGATACTATACAGTGCATTTCACATCGCTCATGACACGCGGTGCGCATCATGAGGCCGGCATCGCGTGGCGTCGCACCTCGCGTAGTATCGCATATCGCGTAGCGCATATCATACGCTGCGTAAAGCTTCAGTGGGTTTAAGCTTTCCTGCGTGCCTTGCAGGGATGTAGACTGCGACTATTGTTACCGTAACTCCCAGCACAAACGAGAATATCAGCATGGACAGGCCTGTCGTAGGATAGATTCGGGGCGTCAACAGAAACTCGCCGCC
>JAAZEW010000238.1 GCA_012512055.1 Bacillota bacterium
GGACATCCCAGTTCTCACCGCTCATGTGTCCTGTAAAGAACGTAGGGATCAGCCCTACACCGTGTGCCTTGCTGATCTTCACCAGCTCATCGAATTTTGCCATTGCTTCTTCGGACACCCTGTAGGGATCAGGCTGAAAATCCTCCCAAAGGAGAAACACCCGGCACGCGTTAAGAGATAGTTCCGCCATCTGCCGGAATTCGGCGTCAATGGATTCGGCGTCCCATTCCTTCCACATATGGACCCCGGTTTTCCGTGGCCAATAATTCACACCGCAAATGAATTCTTTCATTGAATGTCCTGTCGCCGCATCACGAATTGCATCGCCGGACACACATGCCAGAAAGCGTCTCGGACGATGCCCCCGATTCCGCCGTTTCCCCTCATACGCTGAGACAGGGCCTTCGGCGGACATTGGATTCTGACAGACGGCGACTCTGCTTCCCTCCTTTGTGATCTCATCCTCAACTAATTGTCCAATTCTTGCGAGACATTACCATTCCGGCCACCACATGCAAAGATGAGCTGAGGAATTCCGAACTATGAGTGTTGGATAGCGTTGCAGAAATTGCCGACTTGTTGTCCTTTGGTTAAATATTACAATACAACATCCGAGAACTCCTTCTTTCCGGTTACGCCTCTTTCCGGACATCGGAGTAAGCCCGGGTCCTGGCAATAATACGCCGGGATGCGCTGCGGGTGGTCGCCAAAACAACGCCTGCTTCAGGGACGCGGAGGATGAAGACCAGTGCGACATAGCAGGTGGCACCCACTATGACAGCAATTGCAAGGCGTGCTAATTGCATTATGACTGTGCTCCCGGGAATGTAGATTTCAAGTGTGCCATGGGTGAACCAGACTGCGACTCCCATAATTGCTGAAGCAATCAGCACGCGCCATAGCGAGTCCAAAATAGCCTTGCCTCCTAACGACACCGGAGACGGAGAGCGTGTAGAAGCAAGTTTTTTTCTAAGGATCCATAGGAGCACCCCTGCCCCGAAAGCGCTGGACAGGGTGTTGGCGAGGGCAAGGCCTCCCTGGGCCAACGGACCCACAAGAATAAAGTTTAGCACGATGTTGATCCCGGCAGAGAATATGCTGACCATCATCGGAGAGGTAGTATCCTGCAAGGCATAGAAGGCTCGGCTTGTCATGTCACGCAAGGTGAAAAGGGCAACAGCAGGTGACAGGAATAGAAGAGCCCAAGCAGTAGCCTGTGTAGCCGTAATGTCAAAAGCCCCTCTTTCAAAGACTATGCGGACCATGGGGACGCGGAGCACTGCCATGCCCACTGCAGCCGGAACCAGCACAAAGCTTATCATCTTGATAGACTCAGAAAAGGCTTTGCTGTATCTTGGCCAGTCGTCTGCTGCCGAAAGACGCGATAGCGTAGGATACATCACTGTGATGATGGATGTGCCCACCACACCGGGGACAAGCCCCATCAGGCGAGTGGCATAGCTCAGAGCAGCCAGGCTTCCTTCTGCCAGGCCCGATACCAGCATACGATTTACCAATGTGGACGCCTGTCCCGCAAGAGTGGCAAGAAGCACAGGGCCAATCAATGCGCCCATCCGTCGAAGGCCCGGGTCATTCAAATTCAGGATGGGACTCCAGCGGTATCCGGTTTTGGCAATAGCCGGCAATTTGAGAACGACTTGGGCTGCGATGGCAACCACTGTGCCTGCGCCGACAGCCCGAATCCCGAACCTGGGTCCTAAGAGCAGGATAGAACTGATGATAGTGACATTGTAAGCCAGGCTTGTCATTGCAGGGACTGCGAAATTGTCGTCAGCTTGGAGCATACCTGTAAGAAGCCCGGATAAGGCCTGGAACAGAACCATGGGAAACATGATCCTTGTCATGGAAACTGTAAGCGCATACACTTCTCCCTGGAATCCCGGGGCTACAATGCGGGTTAGCGGGCCTACAAAGGACTCGCCTATCGCGATGAAGGGCACAGCCAAGAGGACAGTGGCATTTATGACTGAGCTTACCATCCTGTGGGCAGCATCACGTCCGTGCGCCTGACGCACCTGGGAGAACACCGGTATGAATGTGCTTCCCAAAGCTGCTGATACTGCTGAGAAGATAACCACAGGGACAGTCTGGCCCATCAGATAGGCATCAGTGGCATATGTGGCACCAAACACTGCAGCAAGAGACGCTTCCCTGGCAAACCCGAGAAACTTGCTGATTACCGAAAGAACGGCAACGATTCCTGCCGCTTTCAAGAGGCCTTCTTTAGCTGTCAACGGTTAATCTCCACCTGAAAACCGCCTGTCCTTTGTACTAACGCTTACCGCCCGTTCTTTGTCCGACGTTAGCCAGCTCTCCTTATGCTGACTCCGGCCGCCTTTGCCGTGCGCCTGAAGTCAACCACTGCTTCCTCAAGCCGGCTCTGGCACACTTGTCCTATGCATTAGCGTGCCATGGTATCGCCGTATGTGGCAGCATCTAAAGGCCACTTAACTCATGCATAAAAGGCAAGTCATACGGGCCAAGGGCTTGTCTATCATTTTAACGTTGTACAGGATAGGAAACAAGCCGGCGGTTTCAAGATTGAGAACAGGGTGTATTGGTCGAACATGGCTCGCCTGGAGAGCCATTCGCACTGATTTGATAACTTCCAGTGGTCCACTGGCTCACGTGGTGAGCCATTCAAGCGGATCTGAGGGCTTCCGCATAGTCGATTGGTTCTTCCCGAAAGCCACTCCGCTAAATTTGAAGGCTTCCCTGTGAGCGACTTGAGCGACTTTTGATGGTACCTGATTAAAATTCGAACACCTCTCAAATGTCACTAGACCCTTTTGATTCCTTCCAAATCAAAATAGACATTTCTGGCCCTGAACGGTGCGGGATTAGTGTATATTAATCTGACTTTCTCGAAGTCGCTCAGTCTCTTTGAATGATAGTAGGGTTTCTCAAAGCATAGTCTTTCATCTCTTAACCAGTCAGGAACCTCAATTCCATGGATCTGCGAGTAATAGTCTATTAGGGCCGATGCCTTCGTCAGGTACACTATCTCCTCTTCAGTGCATGAATCCGGATCTACAGGTTCATTCCACAGACTATCAATGAACTTTGTATCTTTGTATGTCAAAAGCTCAAGTAGTTGGTTCAAGCTCGTATCTTCATCTGTGTACTCAAACAAGTCCTGCAAATAGCTATTCCCAATCATAGCCCAGATCCTTCCCTAAGTATTTAATAAAGGTCATCTGTCTTTCTCCTAATAACCTGAGAGGCACATAAGCTGAGACTATATCTACAAGCTCGTCCTTGGTTGTAACGTTCAAATCATTACACAAGACATAGGCGTCTATGAAATCTCTGGCCGGCTCAGGCCTTGACGCCAGTATCTTCATAGCCAATAATTGCTGCGCCTTAGGTTTTAGGATAGTCAGATTTGAGTAGACTGCGTAAGTCTCCTTGTCTTCTTTTATGAGGTGTTTCAATGGTTCTTTGATTTCTTCATTTATCCAGTTGTCCGGCAGATTAAAGGCGTACTGGGTAGTATTCAGTATATTTTGAAGAAGCTTGGAATTAATGTCGCTAAATACACAATCTATGTCTTTAGTAGCTGGCCTATTATCGTAAACCATAGTCATGACAGACCCGTCGTATACAGTTATCTCAAGCTGCAGTTGATTTTCTTCGAGTCTTTCATTCAGGTACTCGAGTATTTCCAGTAGCTTGTTCTTGTCCATTAATTTAACATCATTTGATTCGGCCATGTTGAGCCTCCGGATCACAACTCTTGTTCTTATCCTAATTATACTATATTGACTGGAGGCCAACCTGCTGTTGCCGGGCTTTGCAGAACATGATTGAGTAAAAGGAGCTTTTGACACCCCAAAAAGTATCCTGTAATCCTGCGGAATCCCTAGCGAGCCAGGGCGATCATAGCCTGCAAGCCCTGAAAAGCGGTCAAGTAGTCATCAGCGGAAAAAGCCACGGTTTTCGCATCAAGTAGCTTAGAATATGGCATCCTGGACGCATTTTCAGCCAAGCCGGAATCCTTGAACTCGATCTTGAAAGCAACAGGCGAACCCGGCAGCCAGGGCTTGGCCGAATCCAGCGACGCAATGGCTTGCTCTGCCTCTTGCCTTATCAGGTCTTGCGCTCTCTCGGGAGACAAGCACAATGCAGATTGCCTGGTAATAGCAGTCTTGACGGTGGCAGTCCTAACGTGGGGAAGAAGCTCCTTGGCCTCATGGCTCACAATGTCGTCTCCGCATACCAAGACTACAGGGACTCCGAAATATCCAGCCAGCGCAGCGTTAATTCCGGTCTCTCCCACAATCATGCCATTCACCCAAACATTTGCCACACTGGCACCGGATATGGTATGACTCAACACGCCCGGGGTCCCCATTCGCGCGTGGTAACCAACGAAAATGGCAGCCGCACAGTCTTCCCCGATACCTTGCATCATGGAAAGGGGTTTCCGGGACCCTGTGATTAACGTAGCAGCAGGGTTAATTTTCTCAATAAGAAGGTTAGTCATAGGTCCATGGGAATCGTTGACAACCACCTCTGTGGCGCCTGCACTAAACGCGCCCTCAATAGCCGCATTGGCTTCGCCGGTCATGAGACTACGAGCGCGTTCATAATCCGCACCGTCGGAGGAAGTATGTGTACCCGACGCAACAACACCGGATATTCCTTCGATATCGCATGAAATGAAGATCTTCATCTAATCTCTCCCTTTACTATCGTAGTGCGATATTCGACGTTGTCGTGTGTTCTCCTTTGTGCACCGGAGCAATGCAGACACTGCAACCCTTCCCCCTGTTACCGGGCCCTACGGAACATGATGGAGTAGGCTTCAGCCCATAACATTACATTTGTCAGAGTGGAAAAACTTGACACACGTTACGGGTTGCCGAATAAATAAAAAGGCAGACCTCCGGCTTGACCTGAGGGAAAGATAAACCTGGGAAGGAAATCCAAGAATAGTGCTGAATGTAAGCAGGGAAACCATACTGACCTTAGTAGATCACCATGAGACCGTTGTTCTCTCCCACATTATGTTAACGCAGCCCGCCCGAATCGCAAAAACTGGTCGCCGTCTTCAGCGAAACCGGCGGTTACTGGAGAAGTCCAACGGTCTCATAGACTCATACTTAGAGATACGATACCCTCCGTTCTTTACTGAGAAGCAGCGTCACTGAGAAGATTGCTATGGCAAACCCCAACTGGATCAGGATGCTGCCGTAGATGGGACGCAGGCTATCCCCGGTGAATCTCGAAAGCTCCCCGATAGCGTCATTTGCCCGGATGAACCAGTATGACGGTAGGAACTTGGCGACAGCCAACACCTGTATGCTCCTGATTGACTGGGGCACGAATACTCCGCCCAAGAAACTCATGCCCATGGCAATTACGTTCATTGCTCCCGCTTGTGCGCCATAGCTCTTCACAGAGCTGCCTACCAGAAAACCAATTCCTGCACATACAACGGCAAAGGCTAAAGTATTGAGGGCATATAACCCCGTCAGCCCGGAGGAAAGTAGACTCTTGCCGTGCAAGATAATGCTGCCAAGCACAAGTATTCCCCAGCAACCTAAGGCGAACACTCCATGGCCGGCTGCAAGTTGCAACCTCATGCTTCTTTTCGGCAAAGGAGCGCACAGGTTGCGCATGTACAGATCCTTTTCGTTGAAGGCGATCATGATTGAGCTTACGCCTGTCATAATCATGGCGAGTAAAGCATAAGCGCAGTATGCATAGTAGTAAGAATACGGCCCATGCGAACTGGGGAGCCTGCCGAATGATCTCATAGTGACCGGAGCATCAACAGCCAAGTCAGCCATGGCGGCTGCAACCAACTGCGCCTCTTCCTTTTCTCCGCTGTACAACCTGTGGAGCCTTACA
>JAAZEW010000239.1 GCA_012512055.1 Bacillota bacterium
CCGAAAGACCTTCAGATCCCCTTGATTGGCTCTCAGGGTGAGCCACTTGGCGATCGATCCGTGCTGTAATTAGCTTGAGTGGCTCTCAGGGAGAGCCACTCATCGACTGAGACCACTCGACCGGCAGGGGGGTGCCAAATTCGCTTGAATAGCTCTCACTCAGGGTGGGCCCTATTTGATCGATACCCCTTGTAAGGAACCCTGTATGCTCGTACATGAAAGGATTTCGTGAGATTTGGGAGCGCAATCAGATGTCTGGTTAGGACCCTCATCCGGGGCCTACGGTGCTTACGGAACTCCTGGTGGCGCAGCAGCGTAGCGGCGCAACGGCGTACCAGTGCAGCGGCGCAGCAGCGAAGCGGCGCCACGGTATGCTAGCGTATCAGCGTAGCACGTAGCAGCGCAGCACGTAGCGGTGCAGCAGCATGTTGGCCCAGCGGCGGAGTGGCGTAGGGCGTGGCGGCGAGGGTGTGGGACGTAGGTGACATTGGCGGAAAACAAAGGTATCATAATAAAGTAGAAATCCTACTCCCTTTTACTAACACAGGTAGGGGATTTCCGATGTAAGTTTGGAGGTGAACGTTCTCTGGAGACTCAACGCGAAAAGGCGATTGCTGTCGGACTTGAATTGCCGGGCACACAGTGGTGGGAGACTGACGATTCCATCAATGAACTGTCAGAATTAGCTGCCACTGCCGGCGCTGAGGTTATTGTGAGACTCGTCCAGAAGCGTGGGAAGCCTGATCCCGCCTATTATATAGGCAAAGGAAAAGCTGAGGAACTGGCTATCCTTGTCATTACAACCCATGCTGACCTTGTCATATTTGATGATGAACTGTCTCCGGCTCAACAGCGCAACCTTGAAAGCCTTCTCAAAGCCAAAGTTGTTGACAGGACTTGGCTCATACTGGACATATTTGCATCACGAGCTGCAAGTAAAGAGGGAAAGATTCAGGTGGAGCTGGCGCAACTCTGCTACCTGCTTCCGAGGCTTGTCGGAAAAGGCACGTCCCTGTCCAGACTCGGAGGCGGTATAGGGACGAGAGGGCCCGGAGAGACGAAGCTCGAGGTTGACAGGCGGCGCATCAGGAGGCGGATCTCCACCCTTCGAAAGGAACTCGAAGAGATAGCAAAACGGCGAGATCTCCAAAGGTCGAACCGGAGCAAATCAGGCCTGCCTCTTGTGTCGATTGTGGGTTACACAAATGCAGGTAAATCCACGCTTTTCAATGCTTTGACAGATTCCGAGGTGTTTGTTGAG
The DNA here is from genome assembly GCA_012512055.1 of Bacillota bacterium. The sequence continues at coordinate 1,262 of JAAZEW010000239.1, forward strand.
GACAAGCTTTTTGCTACGCTTGACCCGACAATAAGAAGGTGCTACCTGCCTTCCGGCGATTTCATATTGCTCGCGGATACCGTCGGGTTCATAAAGAAACTCCCGCACGACCTTATAGCGGCCTTTCGAGCCACTCTCGAAGAGGCAACTTACTCTGACCTGCTGCTTCACGTGGTGGATGCGAGTCATCCCGGCAAGGATGAGCACTGTGAAGCAGTGGAAGAAGTCCTCAAGACGCTTGGTATTGCTGACAAGCCGATTATTACCTGCCTCAATAAGATAGATCTTGTCACGGGCAATCTTGAAAGAGAGCGTATTCGGCTTGATCACCCGGGAGCGATCCCGGTGTCCGCTGAGACACGCGAGGGGCTTGATAAGCTTCTGCTTACTATTGCAGCGTTGCTTAAGGAATACAACCTACACCGCAGTGAGAAAGCATTCGGGAGCATTAGAAATATGACAAATGAGTCTTATGAGCAGAGTAAGGCAAGTACCCTGGACGTCGCTAATAATGAGGTCGCCAAGAACCTTAGCGAGAGGATTCGTATTTCACTGACTAAAGAGCCTCATGAGCATGATAAGGCAGGCGCGCCCGATACCGGTGATGATAAGATAGGTAACCCGCATGCAGGCAGGAGAGAAATATCTGTCGGAAACGTCAACTTTGCCGGCCGGGTGCCCGTGGCGCTGGCGCCTATGGCAGGAGTTACGGATCAGGCGTATCGACTTATTGCGAAAGAGATGGGTTGTTCACTGGTTTTTACAGAGATGATTTCAGACAAGGCCCTCGTATACGGAAATGAAAGGACCGAGGGCATGCTAAGGATCTCCAATATGGAGCATCCCATTGCAGTTCAGTTATTCGGGAGCGATCCCGAGATCATGGCCCGCGCGGCCAAGCGCATAGAAGAGATGGCCTCGCCTGAGATTATTGACATCAATATGGGCTGTCCGACTCTGAAGATTGTGAGAAACGGGGAGGGTGCAGCCTTAATGAGGAATGTGCCCCTTGCCCGGGACATTGTGGAATCCGTTGTTTCCGCGGTGAAAGTCCCGGTCACAGTCAAAATGAGGATGGGTTGGAGCCGAGAGCTGATAAATGCAGTTGAACTCGGAAAGGCAGTGGAAGAAGCCGGAGCTTCTCTCGTGACGGTCCACGGCCGAACCAGGGATCAGTTCTATTCCGGTACCGCTGACTGGGACATAATCAAGGCTGTAAAAGAAGCCGTGTCAATTCCGGTTATCGGTAACGGTGATATCCGTTCACCACAGGATGCCGGGAGAATGCTTGATCAAACAAGTTGTGACGGAGTCATGATCGGCAGAGCCGCTCTGGGCAATCCATGGCTGATTCGGGATATTGTCGCATTCCTAAGTACGGGAACAGAGCTTCCGCCTCCCACGTATGAAGAGAAAGCCGCCCTGGCCCTCAGGCACCTGGACATGCTTATTCAGCTTGTAGGTGAACAAGCGGCAGTCCTCAAGATGCGGAAGCATGCAGCATGGTATGTCCGGGGTATTCCGGGAGCTGCATCGGCTCGTATTCGCATTAACGCGTCTAAAACAAGGGATGAAATGGCCCGTGCGTTGAAGGTTGCATTTCTTGGTTCCCTTTGCTAAAATGGGTTTGTGCACAAATATGTAAACGCCAATCCGGTCAAGTCAGGTAGCCGGTAGTCAGCAGGCAATCGGTAATCAGTAGGCAACCGATAGTTAGCAGGCAGCCGATGGTCAGCAGGTAGCCGGCAGTCAGTAGGTAGCCGGCAGTCAGCAAACAGCCGGTAATCAGCAGGCAGGAGGTGGAATGCTCTGGAGTTCGTGCGTATAGGAGAGAAGTTAATAGACAAGGGTCGCCTTCTGAATACTGTCGAGAGAATCCTTGATCTCAGGTCTAACGGATTATCACAACAAGAGACCGCAGACAGAGTCGGTATAGACAGGACTTTTGTTTCACGCCTGGAGAGTCTCGGCGAGATCCGTAAAGGTGGAAGAGTTGCCCTGGTCGGATTTCCTGTAGGCAACAAGAATGATATCTACAACGTGGCCAGGGAAGAAGGCGTGGATTTTGTGCTGCTGATGGATGATGAAGAGCGATGGAGATTTGTCCGAGAAAGATCCGGACTTGAAGTCCTCAACGAAATAATGGCAATCATAAGTAAACTGAGAATCTATGACGTAGTAATCTTTATCGGTTCGGACATGAGGTGTAACCTTGTGGAGTCAATCCTTGGAAACCGTGTGATAAGTATTGTCATTGGCGCATCACCAATTAAGAAGGACGCGGAAATAGATCCGGAGACCATCCGCAAAATCATTCGGGAAATCGTTGCGAGCTAGCGTAGAATCGTATTTTGAATGGGGGCGGGGTCATTTGAAGCACGTAGTGGGTGTGAGCCTTGGTTCTGCAAAGCGGGATCACAAAGCGCAAGTAACATTGCTCGGGGAAGAAATCACAGTCGAGCGTCGCGGAACCAATGGTGATGTTCAAAAAGCAATAGAACTTATCCGCAGCCTCGACGGGAAGGTCGATGCCATAGGTTTGGGTGGAACCGATCGATGGTTTTTTATGGGGAACAAGCGCTATACTCTGTGGGAAGCTGAGAGGATGGCCAAGACGGCAACGAAGACTCCGGTCGCTGATGGGAGCATGCTGAAGGGAGTCATCGAGCGCAGAGCGGTCGAGTATATCCGTGATGAGGAGAAAATTCCGCTGGACGGCAAGAACGCGTTTGTCGTTTGTGCGCTGGACAGGTACGGCATGGCTTCTGCTCTTGTTGAGTCCGGGTGCAATTTGAAAATCGGAGATCTGGCGTTTGCTCTGGGAATTCCGATTTTCCCGACTACTCTCGCCACTCTGCGGATTATTGCTGATGTTTTGATGCCGGTCCTTAGCCACATGCCTATCAGTGTGCTCTATCCGACCGGTAAGAGTCAGGAACAGGTCACCCCAAAGTTTACCTCCGTATACCAGTGGGCGGACGTTATCGGAGGTGATTGCCATTTCATTAAGAAGCACATGCCGGAAGACCTTTCGGGGAAAGTTATCATAACGAATACTGTGACCAAAGACGATGTTGAGGCTTTTAGATCGCGAGGAGTCAAGACTCTTGTTGTGTCTACCCCTGAATTCAGCGGGAGATCCTTTGCGACCAACGTGATTGATGCAGTGCTGGTAGCTATTACAGGGCGCAGCCCTGAGGATTTTACGCCCTCTGACTATCTGGATCTTTTGGGAAGGCTCGAATTTCGTCCCAGGGTCGAAGTCTTACACGGTTGAGTCTTGACAATCGAAAGGTCAGAAGACATAATATTGGCATGCGACGAGGCGTCGCGCGATGGGCATAGTAGCAAGCGCAGTTCAGCTTGGCTACATCGCGCGATGCCAAGATGTACAAGGAAGATCCATTGATTAAGGAGGAATCAGGGGTATGGCGATGGCGCAGAAGGTAGTTTTGACCCTGGAAGGGCTCAAGAAGCTTGAAAAGGAACTGGAGCACCTTAAGACTACCAGGAGGCGCGAAGTTGCAGCAAGAATCAAGGATGCTAAGGCTTTTGGCGACATTACAGACAACTCCGAATACGAAGACGCCAAGAACGAGCAGGCATTTGTTGAAGGACGTATCGCGCAACTCGAGATCATGTTGAGGAACGCTGAAGTCATTGATGAAGATGAACTCGACACAGATGCTGTCCGCCTGGGGTCAAGAGTAAAGCTGAAGGACATGACCGGAGGAGAGGTCTTTGAATATATAATTGTCGGTTCAGCGGAGGCTAATCCGGCCAATTCCCGGATATCCAATGAGTCCCCTGTAGGCAAGGCAATTTTGGGCAAGCCGGTAGGTAGTATTGTAGATGTTTTTGCGCCTGTAGGGACTCTAAAGTTTCAAGTCCTAGAAATCTCGAGGTGATAAGATGAACTTGGAAAGCAACGGAGGGGACGAGGGAGAATTACGTCAATCGCAGTTTGACAGCGAACATGTACGAGTTCGGATGCAGAAACTGGAAGCCCTCCGGGCCGGTGGTGTGGATCCTTTCGGAGCCAGATTTGAGCGAACGCATCTTAGCACGGAAATCATAGATGATTTTTCCAATCTTGACGGAAGTGTCGTGAAGATAGCAGGCCGATTGATGGCAATGCGCAGTCACGGCAAGGCAACCTTTGCGGATATCCTGGATCTCTCCGGGCGTATCCAGGTCTATGCCAGAGTTGATTCCCTGGGTGAGGATGCCTACGGGCTCCTTACGTCCCTGGACATCGGGGACATCATAGGTGTCGTAGGCAAGGTGTTTAGAACCCGAAGAGGAGAAATAAGCATTGAGATAGACGAATTCACCCTTCTTTGTAAGGCCCTTCGCCCCTTGCCTGAGAAGTGGCATGGCCTGGTTGATGTTGATCTTCGCTATAGGCACCGTTACCTCGACCTTATAGTCAATCCTGATGTGCGCCGGGTGTTCCTGCAGCGTACGGCTGTAATCAAGGCAGCGAGGGAATTCCTTGATTCCCGAGGTTACATTGAAGTGGAGACTTCGTCTTTACATTCCATTCCCGGAGGAGCAAGTGCAAGGCCTTTCATTACGCACCATAATGCCCTTGATATTGATCTTTATATGCGGATCGCCTTGGAACTTCATCTGAAGCGTTTGATCGTGGGCGGGCTCGAGAAAGTCTACGAGCTTGGCCGTGTGTACAGAAATGAAGGAATATCCACTAAGCATAATCCCGAGTTTACCATGCTTGAGCTTTACGAGGCGTATGCCGATTACACCGATATGATGAATATTGCGGAAAACCTTATCCACTATGTAGCCACTAAGGTGCTGGGGACTCCGGTGGTAAGGTGCGGAGACCAAGAAGTAGATCTTACGCCGCCCTGGCCCAGGCTGACTATGGTTGATGCAGTATCGAAGTATCTGGGTGTGGACTTCACCAAGATTGAGATTGATAAGGATGCTCTCTTGGCTGCGGACTCCTTAGGGGTTGAAGTGGGAGAAGATACCTCACGCGGGGCTGTCCTGGCAGAGATTTATGATGAATTGGTCGAACCGAAACTAATAACGCCTACCTTTATCACAGACTACCCGATAGAGGTGTCGCCTTTGGCCAGAAGGAGAAAGGATGACCCTCGTTACACACATAGGTTCGAATTGATTATTGGCGGCCGTGAAATGGCCAATGCCTTCAGCGAGTTGAATGACCCGCTTGACCAGCGGAAGCGTTTCCAAGCGCAGGTGGCGCTCCGCGATAAGGGTGATGAAGAAGCCCACATGATGGATGAGGATTTCTTGCTTGCCCTTGAACATGGGATGCCGCCTACAGGAGGCATGGGCATCGGCATTGACAGATTGGTGATGCTCATTACTAATCAGGACTCGATCAGGGATGTGATCCTGTTTCCGACGATGCGCCCGAGAGTATAGACGCGTATAGGCGCAATGATCATAGATCGAATAGGCCCGACGCTGTCCTAATGCTCCGGTTCTCTGGCTTCGATCCTGGCCCTGCCGGCTCCCGGCCGGCTTCTGACGCCCTTGACTTGCAGCAGCAGGATGTGCTAGTATCTGAGCGAGGAAGAATAGAGAAAATCCGATGAGTTTCAGGTGGGGACGTAGCTCAGTTGGGAGAGCGCGTGAATCGCACTCACGAGGCCGGGAGTTCGAATCTCCTCGTCTCCACCAAATTTGCCATCTATTGATAGAACTAGTTTTATCGGTGGGTGGTTTTTGTTTTAACTGAAGAGCCGGCATTAAAGCCGTTCCTGCATTTTTCAGGTGCTCTTGCACTTCTTGGAATCCTGTCATGACTATGTTAAAGTACACACGAAGACCGACTTGTTCCTCTAGTTGCAGAAATCGGTACAAAAGACGGCGTTGCCGTTAATCGATAAGCCCTTTATGTCTTTAGGTCAGACTGGGAGAAAGATGTCCGGAGGGGAGTCCTTATGCAG
>JAAZEW010000240.1 GCA_012512055.1 Bacillota bacterium
CATTTGAACCTTGACAAATTCAATCAGGGTTTCGTGGACGTTTTCCAGGTGAATTTGGAGGCCGGGAACAACAACAGACGAATAAAGCATGCACATACCTCTTTTGGGTTCTCTTATTTTCCGGTAGACTTTGCGTCGCGTTTCTCATGCAATGCCAAAGTCCCTTCTTTCATGTCTTCTGATGCGCAAAGCTTCCCAAACCATTCTTCTTCCAGTCTCAAGCCTTCCTCAAGTGGGACTAAGATCCCTTGGTTAATAGCCCGTTTTGCCATCTTCATGGCAAGCGGTGCTTTGCTTAGGATAGTCTTTGCCAGATCCATACATGTATTCCGCAAAGCTTCCTGAGGCACCACTTGATTCACCAGGCCTATCCCTAGAGCCTCTTCAGCACTTATGATGCGTCCTGTAAATATCAATTCCCGGGCGAAGCCTGTACCTACAAGCCTGGGCAGCCTCTGAGTCCCGCCCCATCCCGGGATTATCCCCAGGTTTACTTCGGGCTGTCCGAACCTTGCGTTGTCAGATGCAATCCTCAAATCACAGGAAAGAGCAAGCTCCATGCCACCCCCGAGACAAAGCCCGGCAATCCCGGCAATTACAGGCCAGGGAAAAGCTGAGATCTGATCATACACCTCATGCCCCCGCCTGGAAAGGTCTTTGCCTGTTTCCAGTGTAAGCCCATGGATCTCGCCAATATCAGCACCTGCCACAAAGGCCTTCCGCCCCTCGCCTGTGACTACCACAACCATAGGCTCAGCACGTTTTTCCAGGTCCTGTAACACCTGAGAAAGTTCACTTAGAACCTCAAGGTTCAAAGCGTTTACAGGGGGCCTGTCTATTGTCACGAACGCCACACCGTTGTCATAAGTCAACTTTACAGCCTCTAACCGCATCAGCGGCACCTCCCTGGTTGTCTCCTCATCCCGTCGTCACTTGAGCCTACCACTTCGCTGCTTGATACCGGACACCTAAGTCAAGATTACCTCCAAGACCGCCTCCGGGATTGCGTCTGAGATTACTCTTGAGACTACCTCCGATATCACGTCCGGGATTATCCCCGGGATTACTCCCGGGATTACCCCGAGCGCTTCAGTATGCCCTTGATACCTTACTAATCGGCCGGAGCTTGATTATACCCGCTCCCGTGTCCACGGCGAACATCAGTCCGAAAACGTTGTCCGGCACGGTAAAGGCATACTTCCCTTTGATTTTCTGCCCGGGGTTGATCTGCCTCATCCAAAGAGATTCATCGCGCGTCACATAGTAGACACTGGTGCTGCTGGGCATGTAGATTTCTCCTCCCCTGTCCACTAAGCGCAGGTCTTTACAGAGAATTACGAAGCGTGAGTTGTTTTCAATACGGATGTTCACAATGAGAAGGTTCGGCCCCCAAAACACCGCATTTTCAGTATCAATCTTAACAGTCAAAGGAAGAGTTCCCAAATCCCATAGCAATCTTGCGCTGTCTATGAAATCTGCGGCGCCAGGTATGATCCAGGGATAGCGAATGACAATTACACAGACGCCTAATGCGACCACAACCACGCTTACAATCAGTTGAGTTATGATTTGCCTCTGCCGTCTCACTTGGCGCGGCACATACGATTTCAAATGAAGACCCCCAGACATTCAGAAGTCCGTCTGAAGGTTACTTTTCGAGGCGCTCCGGCGGATCTCCTTCCGGATCCTTTCCACCCCAGCCAGAGGACTTCATCACCATGTTGACGTTGATATCTCTGTCATGCAAAAATCCCCCCGTTTCCCTATTCCTTATGGGGATTATCCCATTTTCAGCGGCGTGGTTCCAGGTGGCTGCTATTGTACGCTTACGTTAACATGCTTATTTGCTATGCATCCACCGGAAATGAACAGCAAATATGCATCCGCCGGAAAGGAGCAGAATGAGCAGCAAAAAACCGGCCGCATACTCCAATAATAGAAATGCGTCCGGTATTTGGCGTGAACATGGAAAAGTAAACTTATCTCTTCGAGTACTGCGGCGCTCTACGGGCTTTCTTGAGTCCGTATTTGTAGCGCTCCTTCATGCGGGGGTCACGCGTCAGGAGCCCGGCCTTTTTCAGTGGCGCGCGCAGGTCATGATCGTACTCCTGCAAGGCCCTGGCAATACCGTGTCTCAGAGCCCCTGCCTGGCCTGACATCCCACCGCCTTGAACTTTCGCAACAATATCGAACTTGTCGCCTGTGCCGGTTATGACAAGGGGTTGGCGCACAATAATGTCGAGAATCTTACGACCGAAGTAATCGGACACCCTTTTCCCGTTAACAATTATCTCTCCACGCCCCGGCCTCAACTGAACCCTGGCGATTGAATGCTTACGTCTACCGGTGGCTTGCACCGGTCCCTGCCGTGTCTCTGCTAAATCCATGCCTTACCCTCCTTCATTCGGAATAACGCTGCTCGGGCCCGTTAACCTTCAATATCAAGAGGTTTCGGTTGCTGCGCAGCATGGGGATGGTTAGGTCCGCTATAGACCTTGAGTTTCCCCCTGAGCTTGCGCCCAAGCCGGTTATGAGGCAGCATTCCCTTAACTGCATTCTCAATTACAGCCTCAGGCTTTCTTGCAAGCATGTCTCCAAGAGAGACGGCCCTAAAGCCACCAGGGTATCCGCTGTGTCTATAGTACATCTTCTGTCTCAACTTGTCGCCGGTAACTCTTACTTTTTCAGCATTAACCACTATTACGTAGTCACCCATATCCAGGTGCGGGCTGTAAGAAGGTTTATGTTTGCCCCGAAGCACACTTGCAACCTGGCTTGCCAGCCTGCCAAGGGTCTTTCCCTCAGCATCGACAATGTACCATTCGCCCTCAGTGCCTTGGGGACTTAGTCCGCCACGAGCCATCATGATATCCCCCTCGTGAAATCTTCGCGCATCAATAAAGTAAATACGGGCATCAAGCCCCACGAGCTATTCTAATACAGCCGTATCTGAGTGTCAAGATGATCAGAACTTTCCCGAACTTTACACTACCAATCACTCAATCGCCATAGTCAACCTCAATGAGACAGAGGCCGCATGCAGGCGCTGTGGGACCTGCAAGCCTTCTGTCTCCTGCATCTCTTATATACTTCACATCTTCAGCCGAAATCTTTCCGAGTCCGACCTCAAGAAGGGTTCCCACTATTGTCCTTACCATGTTGTATAGAAAGCCGTCAGCCTCAATCCGAATTCTGAGGATAGGGTCATCACAGGATATGATTTCAAGTCTCCTGACATTACGCGTGAATGTCTTTGCACTCCCGCCTGAAGATACGAATGAGCGGAAGTCATGAACGCCTACTAAGAACCTGGCAGCTTGCTTCATTTCTTCCGGGTTCAGCGGAATGCTCAAGTGGTAAGCGAAGTTGCGTGTAAACACTGACTGTACAGGCCTTGTGTCGATGGAATACTCATAGGTTTTCCAAAGCGCATCATACCTGGCGTGAAACCTCCGGGGGGCCTCCTCGGAACACAGGACGCGGATATCTTCAGGCAGCACGCTGTTTAAAGCAGGCACAAACTTCTACACAGGAATTCTGGCACGTGTCCTAAAATTGACCACCTGCGCCAAAGCATGAACGCCGGCATCGGTGCGCCCTGATGCTGTCACATGAGAGTAAGTTTTCGTAATAGTTGCGATAGCAGCCTCTAATGTAGCCTGGATAGTGGGGAGATCCTTCTGACGTTGAAAACCGCAGTACCGGGTTCCGTCGTATTCTAAAACCAGTTTTATGTTCCGCGGGCCATCTGCATGCCCGGTCCTAATTACCCCGGCGTCTACAGGCCTTTGATCGTTACCATGCCCGGTGGCGTCCGCGTTGCCGGTCTTCGTTATCACACTGCCTATACGCTTTTTATCATTGTCACGCCCGGTGGCGTCCACATTGCCGGCTTTCATTACCAAACCGCCTATCTGCGTTTGATCGCTGTCATAGCTTGTTGCCGCTCCGGGCTTTTCCCCATGGTTTCATACCCCGGATCCCCGAAGTTCCGCAGTCTTGTCCGCCTGCGCCCCACGTAGCTCATGTCACGTCACTGAGTATGAGTCCATTGGTCTTCACTCGTTTTCCGATTGTCTTGGGTGGCCCCGCACGGTACGTACGTTTTCTGAGGCTGATGATTGCAACGAGGGGTGTTAGAATCCGGCCAACGGCCTACGGGCCGGATTTTGTCAAGGCAACCCGCTTGGGGCGCCGTCCCCTTAGTGCAACACCGGCAACCTCACACGGCACGTACATCTTCCGGAGCCAGCGACTACTTATGGTGGAGACTGTTGAACTTGTCCTGTAACTGCCAATTCCGTCGAAGACGGCAACCGATTTCTGCGATTCAAGCGAGCTGCGGTGAAATAATATAGGAGACATCAACGGTCTCATGGTGATCTGCTTAGCATACGGCATCTCACAGATATACGGCCAGAACCACCATTCCCGCAGTCACTACCACACCGGCCAGCACATCGCGTGTGGTAAGCTTCATCTGCTTCATCCTGGTGCGTCCCTCGCCGCCTCGATAACACCTGGCTTCCATTGCCATGGCAAGCTCATCAGCACGCCGGAAAGCGTTCACGAAGAGAGGCACCAGGAGTGGAATCAAGCTTTTTGCCCTCTGCAGTGCATTTCCTGTCTCAAAATCCGCGCCTCGAGCCATCTGGGCCTTCATGATTTTCTCTGTCTCTTCCAGCAAAGTAGGAATGAACCTAAGGGCTATCGTCATCATCATAGCAAGCTCATGGGCAGGGATCCCAACACGTTTCATTGGCGACAGAAGGTTCTCCAACCCGTCAGTCAATTCTATGGGGGACGTAGTCAGGGTAAGAATTGAAGTGCCAAGGACCAAGAGCACAAGGCGAAAAGCCATTGTGAAACCTCTGAATGCGCCTTCATACGTAGCAACCAGCGGGCCTACGGAAAACAGGGTACGTCCTTCATTCATGAAAAGATGAAGCCCGAAAGTTAGCACAAGGATAAACAAGAGCGGCTTTATTCCGTACAATACGAACTTGAAAGGAAGGCGCGCCACGAGTATGACACCTAGTATAAACAGGAAAACAAGGCTGTACCCTATCAACGTATCCACCATGAACAAAATGGTGATGACAACAAAGGTCAAGAGGATCTTTACCCTTGGGTCAAGTCTATGCACAAACGAAGTCCCAGGCATGTACTGACCAAGCGTGATATTACGAAACACGGCCTTCACCCCCGAGGACTCGCAGTATCTCCCGTTTTGCCTCGTCCACAGTGAGGATATCAGTCCTCACCTTCATGTTTCGCCTGGCGAGTTCCTGCATAAGCCTGGTTACTTGTGGCGCCTCGAGGCCGGCCCGGCCCAAGACATCCTCCATGCCAAACACATCCCTGGCAGGCCCGTCTGCAATCAGCTTCGCCCTATGAAGCACCACAACTCTCCGGGCAAGTTTGGC
>JAAZEW010000029.1 GCA_012512055.1 Bacillota bacterium
CCTGAAAATAGTGTCTGAACCCGGTGAAGATGAGCGAGACTTTCGTATCCGCCTTCAGCACTTGGGCCATGAGCGTCGTGACGAGGCCATAGAAACCCTCAGGAAGAAGTACGCCTCAAAGATGGTGACACTTGAGGATCGTCGAAGGCGAGCCCGGCAGGCTTTGGAAAGACAGACTTCACAAGCTCAGCAGAAGAAGCTTGATGCCGCTATTTCCACAGGCACCGCATTGCTTGGAGTTCTTCTTGGGCGTAAGTCCATAAGCGCTACTTCGATTTCGCGGGTAGGCACTGCTGTTCGAAGCGCCGGCCGGGCGCATCAGAGCGGCAGTGGTATTAGCCAAGCGGAGGAGACCCTCAGGTCGGTAGAGGCTCAACTCAGAGAGCTGGAGTCCCAACTCCAGCAGGAATTGGAAAGGGTTGCAGAAATCTACAACCCCTTGGACGAAAAACTGGAGGAAGTCAACATCCGTGCGACTTCCTCCAACATAACCGTGCATCTGGTGGGCCTGGCATGGTGTCCGTCTACTTGAGGGAAATTACTGACATCAGTCTTTTCCGCGCGGCGGAGATGTCGGAGACCTTCGCTCAAAAGGCACAGGCACATACTGAACGGAAGGCCTACGCTGGGCAGGTTGCGGGTAGAGCTCCATAAGCCTGTATACCTCGCCAGGCATCTCGTTGCAGACAGCGAGCCCCATATCTCGCAGCATTCTGCAAGTGATAGGATAATCATGAGTCCAGCGACCTTCCGTTAAGGTCCTTGCAATGTCTCTGGCTCTGTCCTCAGGGAACTTCTCTTGCAGCATCTGATAGACGCTGTCATAGACTTGCACCATGGCTTTGGCAGCCATATCCCCCAGAATGAGTGTGGTGTCGTCCAGCGAATTCTTTTCCTTTTGCTCAATAGCCCTCAAGATGGATACTGCAGGGTAGTTGCCAAGCTGGGGGTCTATGGGCCCTAGGACTGCATGTTCATCCATGATAATCTCATCTGCCGCAAGTGCCAGGAGCGTACCGCCTGACATTGCATAGTGTGGCACAAACACTGTGACTTTTGCTTCATGGCCTGCTATGGCTCTTGCAATCTGCTCTGCAGCCAGCACTAAGCCTCCGGGTGTATGGAGTATGATATCAATAGGCACATTTTCCGGTGTGCTCCTTATCGCCCTTAGAATTTGCTCTGAGTCTTCAATATCAATATGACGGGAAATAGGAATCCCGAGGAAACTGAAGGCTTCCATCCGGTGTATCATTGAAATTACTCGTGAGCCTCTTTTGCGCGACAGGGAATTGAGGAGCTTCACTCGAGCGAGTTCCCTTTTTCTTTTGTCGAGCATAGGAGAGAGGAGGCTTGATACTATTATTATCATCCATACAATGCTAAAAAAGGACCCGGTCATGTCAGTACCCTCCCAAAATTGATTATAGGATCCGCAGAACTCCCGTATCCTCCGAAAACTCATCTACAATGTCAGTCTATCCAAAAGATGACATATATTCAAGACATATGTGATTTTCTGTGATTGTCTCTTGATTCCTATCTTGCACTCCCCTGGAATGACGCTGGATTCGGCCTGCTTTTGCTACTTGCCAATGGCGTTGTCAGGGTATAGATTAGAATTAGTGTTTCACAAAATGAGCAGATACATATCATACGGAGGTTCCGCTGATGAAATCTGACTTCAACTTCGACAAAGCAGTTGAGCGTCGTGGTACAAACTCAGTCAAATGGGACATGCGGGATGACGACGTAATTCCCATGTGGGTTGCGGATATGGATTTTGAGTCCCCGCGTGAGGTGCGAGACGCTATCGTAGAAAGAGCCGGGCACGGAATCTATGGTTACACCCTTGAATCGGTGGGCCTTTACAAGGCAGTCACAGGCTGGGTCAGTCGAAGACATAACTGGGCCATAGAGCGAGAATGGATAGCATTCACTCCAGGAGTTATGCCGGGAATACGAGGGATCCTTCGAATCCTCACCCGCCCGGGAGATAACGTCATCCTTCAGTCCCCTGTCTATCCCCCGTTCTTCAACGCGATAAGAACCGGTGGGTGCCGTGTGCTGAACAATCAGTTGAAATATGAACACGGCCGTTACACAATGGATTTTGCTGATCTCGAAGACAAGGCAAAGGATCCAAGGACGAAAGCCATGATTCTGTGTAGTCCCCATAATCCTGTAGGCAGGGTTTGGACCAGGGATGAGCTGATCATGTTAGGCAATATTTGTGCCGAACACGGAGTTGTCATGATTTCAGACGACATCCATTCTGATCTGATCTACAAGGAGTACAAGCATATCCCCTTAGCTTCTGTTTGTGATGAATTCCAAGAGAAAACGATTACATGCATTTCTCCCAGCAAGACCTTTAATCTTGCCGGGTTGAAAACAGCGTATCTGGTAATACCGGATTCGGATATCCGGAGCGAGTTTAGAAGTTCCATTCTGCCGAACCAGGCTACGATTTTCGGAAGCATAGGAGCTGAAACTGCATATACTCTGGGAGACAAATGGTTGGATGCGCTCCTTGATTACTTACAGGGTAATCGGCGGCTGGTATCAGAGTATTTGAAAGAAGAAATTCCGCAGATTGAGTGCATTGAAGGAGAAGGCACCTACTTGGCCTGGTTGGATTGCAGGAGACTCGATATGGATAATGAAGGTTTGGAACAGTTCATGTTTGACAAGGCCAGGCTTTGGGTTAACCAGGGTTATTCCTTTGGGAGCGGTGGAGAAGGCTTTGTCAGAATGAATATTGGGTGCCGCCGTTCTATCCTCGAGGAGGCTCTCACAAGATTGCGGAGTGCAGTCGAAGACCTCTAAGTATCAGTTCATTTTAGCAGTTATCGAGACTGCCGGCAGCCTGACTTCGAGTCTATTCGGAGGCCCGGTATGAACCCAAACTACAATAGAACTACAATTGTTGCCTTGTTTTAACACTCCCACTGTAGTACAATACCGGTGGGAAGTCTAATTCCAATGGAGGGACCGCAAAAATGGGGAAGCAGTCATTAGTTGAGGCGAAGAGGGCTGTCGCGGAGAAGTTCAAGGGCGGCGTGATTATGGATGTTACCACTCCGGATCAGGCGAAAATAGCGGAAGATGCCGGTGCTGTTGCAGTAATGGCGCTGGAAAGAGTGCCTGCTGACATAAGAGCCCATGGTGGGATTGCCCGGATGTCCAATCCGGACATAATCTGTTCCATTATGGAAACTGTGAAAATCCCCGTCATGGTTAAGTGTCGCATAGGACACTTTGTTGAGGCCCAAATATTGGAAGCCCTTGGAGCGGACTTTATAGACGAAAGCGAAGTCTTAACCCCTGCAGATGAAGAGCATCACATAGATAAGCATCAGTTCAAAGTCCCTTTTGTGTGTGGATGTCGCAATCTTGGCGAAGCCCTTCGCCGTATCGCGGAAGGAGCGTCCATGATGCGCACAAAGGGTGAGCCGGGAACAGGGGATATTGTCGAAGCCGTCCGGCATATGAGGCGCGTACGGAGCGAGATTCGAAGGCTGGCAGGGATGCGCGAAGATGAACTCATGGCAGAAGCCAGGGATATGCAAGCCCCATACGAATTGGTCACGTGGGTAGCCAAAGAGGGCAGGCTCCCTGTGGTGAATTTCGCTGCAGGCGGGGTTGCCACTCCGGCGGACGCAGCACTTATGATGCAGTTGGGCGCAGAAGGAGTATTCGTCGGATCAGGGATATTCAAGTCTGATGATCCGCCGGCAAGAGCCGGAGCAATTGTTGAGGCTGCAGCCAACTTTGACAAGCCTGATGTCCTTTTGAGGGTATCCAGAGGCCTTGGGAAACCAATGGAGGGAATGGCAGCAGCCACTCTCACGGATGAGGAGAGACTGCAAACCAGGGGCTGGTAGACTAATCGTTAAGCCCTTGGATTATTAATTCTAAGGGGAGGGCATAGTCGGTGTACAATCTTGTCAGAGCCATTGACCCGGAAGTTGCTGACGCGTTGCAGGCTGAAACGGAACGTCAGAGGGGTAACATTGAGTTGATAGCCTCTGAGAACTTTACCAGTAGGGCAGTTATGGAGGCCCAGGGGTCAACTGCAACCAACAAGTATGCAGAAGGCTATCCCGGTAAGCGCTATTATGGCGGATGCGAGTTTGTCGATGTTGTTGAGAGCCTTGCGATTGAGAGAGCGAAAGCTCTGTTCGGTGCAGACCATGCCAATGTCCAGCCTCACTCAGGGGCGCAAGCGAATACGGCTGTCTATTTTGCTATGCTCACGCCTGGGGATACCGTCCTCGGAATGGATCTGTCCCATGGCGGGCATCTTACCCATGGACACCCGATAAACCTGTCGGGGAAGTACTTCAATTTCATTCCCTATGGAGTTACTAAAGAGACGGAAACCATTGACTATGATGCCCTTCTGAACCTTGCCAGAGAGCACAAGCCAAAGATGATTGTGGCAGGCGCCAGTGCGTATCCCCGGATCATTGATTTTGCGGGAATCCGCCGGATTGCCGATGAAGTCGGCGCCCTCGTAATGGTGGATATGGCGCATATTGCAGGCCTTGTGGCGACAGGCGCACACCCTAATCCTGTTCCTTACGCTGAGTTTGTTACCACTACAACTCATAAGACGCTCCGCGGCCCGCGAGGCGGTTTAATCTTGTGCAAGGAGCAGTTTGCGAAGAAGATTGATCAAGCTGTGTTCCCGGGGACTCAGGGAGGACCTCTGATGCACGTGATTGCAGGCAAGGCTGTGGCTCTTAAAGAAGCTGCTTCCCCTAAGTTCAAAGCCTACCAGGCACAGGTAGTGAAGAATGCGAAAGTCTTGGCTGAGGCACTGATGAACCGCGGTTTTCGAATCATCTCAGGAGGCACCGACAACCACTTGATGTTGGTAAGCGTCAGGGAGCACGGATTGACCGGGCTGAAGGCTGAAAGGCTCCTTGATAGCTGCGCAATTACTGTAAACAAGAACACAATCCCGTTTGATCCTGAGAAGCCCTTCATAACCAGTGGACTCAGAATGGGGACTCCTGCCGTGACAACAAGAGGTATGAAAGAAGCCGAAATGCTTGAAATATCAGGGATTATTGCGGATGTCCTGGATAACCCTGATGATGAAAGCGTCCTGGAAAGCGCTAAGCGCAAAGTGGAGAATATGACTAAACGCTTCCCACTGTATCCCGAATTAGTATAGGAACAACTACTTAACGTCGCAATACCTGACTATCCTGTGGCATCAGGGTAGTCAGGTATTTGTCTTATATGTCCTGTGAAGAGATCCACAGCTCTTGATTTGTCGAAATCAGGATGAGGATTCCGTTCGTAAATATAGACTTTCGTTCCGTCTACTTCCAGCCTTATTTTACCATTACGACGTGTGAGCGATGCAGATAGTCCGTCTACCAGTTTCAAAAGGCGCAGCATAGGCCTTAGGTGGTTAGGGAAATCAGCCGGAAGTTGACTTTCCGGATGATGATGGTACTTGACTAACCAGATGACGTCATCTTCGCGGTGATAGAAGTGAGCTGCTATGTCTGCGCTCCTTTCAGCATGGGCACAGCTTTCTTCAAACTCTTCCAGGGGATCCACAATCTGTCCGATCTCGAATTGGGGTTGGGATTTGCCCAGGTCGTGAAAAATGATGCTCTGGACTAACACGTCCTTACTGACTCCAAGGAGTGACATAATACCCTTGTTGTTAAGATCTGCAAGCACTTTGAGGGCGTTTACTACGTGTTTGTAACCTCCGTCGATAATAACCTCAGTGATTGTGATCTGTCCGCTGTCAGGATCATAAATATCTCTGTATTCCGGCGTATTCTTCAGTTTATGCTCAACTCTGGAATTCGGCAGGGTCAAAGCGAAGGCGCGGTCCAATTCATCCCTGGAGGACAGGAGCTGAGCACGCATTTCTTCTTGCCCGGTAATATCCTGGAACGTCTGAATCACACCTACTACGTTACCGTTCTCCAGCATAGGGACGTAGTTCACAGAGAATATGCGTCCATCCGCCAGCGGACTCATTACGTTAAAGCGTGGTTTTCCTGTCTTCATAACCTCGAATACCGGCGATCCGCCTCTTGTCACAACCACGGCCTTACTTCCTATTCTCTCAGAGGCTTTTGCGCCGAGGAGTTCTTCAGCAGCGCGGTTATACTCCCGGATTATCAGATTCTTGTCTATCATGATAAGGCCTTCATTTATGGATTGAAGAATCATACTGGAGCGTTTCTCGTGTTCCTCTTGGTGTTTCACTGAGGCCAAGGCCTCAGTCACTCCTTTCAGTACCGAATGCAGAGGCAAGACGCCGACCAAGCGGTCATTCTGAAGCACCGGGAGCTCTTTGAGGTCTGTCTCGAGAAAAACAGATATCGCGGTATCCAGGTGGGTGTCCGGAGGAATGCAGGGAATGCTTTCTTTCGGGGTCATTAGCTCTTCAGCTCTTGTACCGCGTTCAGTTGATTCAGTTATGAAGTCGGGTGTAAGATTGAGAGAATCTTTATGAATGGCGCCAAGGAGTATGTTATCAGGTGATACGACGTAGGCTACCTTATGTTCTGCCAGAATACCGGCGATTGCACGGATATCTGCTGTAGGACTGACGGTCTTAGGTTTGAGAAGGGAAGCCCGGCCGATTTCAATACCGTTGCTCGTGGCTCTTCACCTGCCGTTTCATGAAGCTGCATAAGAAGGCAAAGGATACTCTTATTAAGAAACAAACATAACCGATAATCACCAGTGAAAACCCAATTGTTATGATAACATACACCAAATGCAAAGTAAACCCAAAAAATGTCTGTGCACAGTGAACTTAGAAAGTTGGAGGTGCATTAATACACCGGATATGCTAGAATAACTTATGTGTGTATTTAAATGTGCCTTCAGATGAGTGGGAATATACTGAAGGTTGGATAGTAAAGATTTCGAAGCACATGTGAGGGGGACAGGCTATGGCAGAACTTCTAGAGATTCGCTGGCACGGAAGAGGCGGCCAGGGCGCGAAAACTGCAGCCATCCTACTGGGTGAAGCAGTTTCCGCTTCAGGTAAGTATATTCAGGCATTCCCTGAGTATGGTCCTGAGCGGATGGGCGCACCGGTGCTTGCATTCAACCGCATTAGTGAGGAGCCTATCAGGCTGCATTGTCAGGTGGCAAATCCTGCGATGGTTGTAGTTCTTGATGCTACATTGATCGGTAAAGCAGACGTAACTGCAGGAGTGCCGGAAGATGGATTGTACATTATTAATACCAACCTATCACCCGGAGAGATGAGAGAACAATTGGGCTTAACCGGTGGCAAGGTTTATACGCTCGATGCAACACAGATATCAATGGAGACTATGGGAAGGGATATTCCTAATACCCCAATGATGGGAGCTCTCATCAGAACGACCGGTCTGTTGACAATTGATGAGTTCGTGAGGAATACCAGGGAGAGGCTTGAAGCCAAGTTCCGCCCTGATATAGTCGAGAAGAACATCCAAGCTATTGAAAGGGCTTACCAGGAGGTGCAAGGGGAGGAATGAGTGCCGCAGAAAAGGGATGGAAAGATGTTCCCATGGGCGGGCTGATCCTTGAAGCCGGAAACGCTAAGGAGTATGAAACCGGAGACTGGAGAACATATAAGCCTGTCTGGAATGAAGAGAAGTGCAGTCATTGCATGATTTGCTGGGTTTTCTGTCCGGACTCGTCAATCCTTGTGAAAGAAGGAAAGATGTCCGGAATTGACTACAAACACTGCAAGGGCTGTGGGATATGCGCTCATGAGTGTCCCAGGAAGTGTATAGAGATGGTGATGGATACAGGAGAGAACGGGGAGGCTGGTGCAGGTGAATAAGAGAGTTGCGATTACCGGTAATGAAGCGGTAGCAGAGGCTATGCGCCAGATTAATCCTGATGTCGTGGCAGCCTACCCAATTACCCCGGCGACTGAAATCGTCCAGATCTTTGCGGATTCTGTATCAGACGGCAAGGTTGATACAGAATTTGTTACCGTTGAGAGCGAGCATTCTGCGATGAGTGCGACAATTGGCGCGTCAGCCGCAGGCGCCAGGGCGATGACTGCTACATCTTCACAGGGTCTTGCCCTTATGTGGGAGATGCTATATATCGCTGCCGGGCTTAAACTCCCGATAGTAGCTCCTATTGTGAACAGAGCGCTGTCAGCCCCGATTAATATCCATTGTGATCACAGTGACACAATGGGGGCGCGGGATTCAGGATGGATACAGATATACTCAGAAGATGCTCAAGAAGCTTATGATAACCTTATTCAGGCCATACGTATTGCGGAGCATCCAGATGTGCTTCTGCCTGCCATGGTGACGATGGACGGTTTCATTGTCAGCCATGGAATGGGTAACGCTGAGCTTCTTCCGGACGATGTGGTGAAGAAGTTTGTCGGTGAGTATGAACCTCGGCATTATCTCTTGGATGTAGAAAACCCCATCACTGTGGGCGCCTTGGACTTCTCCGACTGGTACTTTGAGCATCGTCGCCAGCTTGCGGATGCCCATACCAGGGTGCAAGACGTTGTGCTCCAGGTGGCCGAGGAGTTTAAGGAGATTTCAGGCAGAGAATACAAGTTGTTCGATGCATACCGGCTGGACGACGCGGAAGTTGCGATTGTAGTCATCAACTCTGCAGCAGGGACCGGCAAAACAGTGGTAGATGAGCTGAGAGAAAAAGGCCTTAAGGTCGGACTCCTTAAGATTCGTCTTTTCAGGCCATTCCCGCACAAGGAAATTGCTGAAGCTCTGTCCGGTTTGAAAGCTATAGCCGTTCTTGATCGAGCTGACAGTTTGTCTCTGATGGGAGGCCCGCTGTACATCGATCTTCGCGCTGCGATGTATGATTTACCCGGCCCAAGGGTGAATATGGTGAACTACATTTACGGTCTCGGAGGGCGAGACATTAATCTGGAACAGATAGCCGGGGTATATGATGACCTTATGGAAATCGCTAAGACAGGTAAGATAGCAGAGCCTGTGACATACCTCGGAGTCAGGGAATAGGAGGCGGCATATATGGCAAGTCTGAAGGAACTCGCAATGAAGGAAGAACTCCTGTGCGGCGGACATCGCGCATGCGCAGGCTGCGCCGCCCCTA
>JAAZEW010000241.1 GCA_012512055.1 Bacillota bacterium
CGCTGATAGGCCACGAGAAGATCGGAGGCGGTTACGTCACGGTTATGGTAAGAGGCGATGTAGGTGCAGTTAAGGCTGCCACCGAAGCCGGAGCTCAAGCAGCGCAACGTCTTGGGGAGCTGGTAAGTGTGCATGTCATTCCTCGTCCCCACAGCGATCTTGTGAAGATTCTGCCTGTACAAGAAACTGAGGAAAAGAAATAAGGAAACTACCGGATATCGGAGTTGAAAATGCCAAAGTTCGTTCGCTTTTTACGAAATCATCAAATAGAAGCAGGTATCCTAACCAGGATGCAAGGGCAGGAGGTAGTTGCTCCAATCAGAGGTAGTTTCTATGGACAATGGGAAACTACAGGTCTCTATTGCCCTTTGAGTGAAGTCAAGCTTCTGTCTCCCTGCACGCCGACTAAGATTATCGGCGTGGGGGTCAACTATCATAGTATGTCAAGAGCACTCAATGTGTGCCTGGGTGACAGACCGTTGTTCTTCCTAAAACCTCCTTCCGGCATGTGCGGTCCTGGGGATATGATTCGTATACCTCCCGCTGTAGGGCGGGTTGATTACGAAGTAGAACTGGCAGTGGTTATTAAATCACGCCTCAAGAATGTAACGCCTGAAGAAGCAAAGGAAAACATACTGGGTTATACCTGCGCAAATGACGTTACGGCTGTGGAATTGATCAAGCCCAACATCCCGTGGAGCCATGCCAAAGGTATTGATACTTTTACTCCTTTAGGTCCTGTGATCGCGACTGACGTAGATCCCGAGCGTCTTACATTATTTGCTTACTTGAATAATGTTCGTACTCAGTACGGGGCCCCCTCCGACATGTATCTAAAACCCCATGAGCTTATTTCCTATTTGTCGGAGACCATGACCCTGGAGGCGGGAGATGTCGTATTGACAGGCACACCACCTGGTAAAGGCTCGATAAAAAGCGGGGATATTATCAGGGTTTGCATATCCGGGGTCGGCTGTTTGGAGAATCCGGTAGGATAGGCACACGACGTCGTTTTTCGGGGTGGGGTATCCTGTCGCCGGAAAAGCGAAGGATATCCCCGGCTTTTGCTAATGCAGACAGTATGTTGCGGATAATTTCCATGCGGGAACCCAGAAAATTCGGTTTTGTCAGGGAGGATTTGAGATCTCGATCTCGAATTATTAAATATGGGAATCATTTCAGCATGCTGAAACCATAGTGACTATCCAACCAGGACTTGCATTGACTTATCAATCTTGCCTCTTTGGATATGAGTTGAGGTTGATGTTACCGCAGGTAAACGACAGGGGGATAAACGATGCTAACACTGCCAGATATATGGGAGGCAAAAAAAAGGCTGATTGGCCGAATCCATAGGACGGAGACCATCTACTCCACGTCTCTGAGCACAATGCGTAAGACGGGAATATATCTAAAAACAGAAAATCTGCAGAAGACAGGTTCATTTAAGGTAAGGGGCGCCTTCAACAAAATACTCACCTTGCCCCAGGAGAAAAGGGAGAGGGGAGTAATCGCTTTTTCATCGGGTAACCATGGGCAAGCTGTTGCATACGCTGCAGGTAACATCGGGATACCTGCTACAGTAGTGATGCCTGAGTGGGCAGTGATTAACAAAGTCAATGCCGCGAAGGGCTATGGCGCACGCGTGATTTTGCACGGCAAGAATTCTATTGAAATAGAAGAGAAAGGAATGGAGATAAGGGAAAAGGAAGGGCTGGAGTTTGTCCATCCTTTTGATGATCCTATGGTAATGGCGGGCCAGGGCACCCTGGGACTTGAGGTGCTTGAAAGCCTTCCCGATGTAGACACAGTCTTCGTGGCTATCGGAGGAGGCGGGTTAATCTCCTGCACAGCTCTTGC
>JAAZEW010000242.1 GCA_012512055.1 Bacillota bacterium
CAAACTCTCCAGATAAAATCTAAAGGGTGTTAACCCTAACTCATGCTATTTTGCACAAGCTTTATCTAGCTCCAAAATCTACCTCAATCTTGCGCATGCTCCACTGTTTAGTTTTCAAGGAACAATCCCCGGGCAAAGCCCGTGGTCAATTGGTTTTCTCTCAATGTAAGCCGCCTGTTTCAAGCGGCGAAGTCTAATATAGCAGCTTGCGCCTGGCATTGCAACTGTTAACTTTTGCGAATACCTCCACATATCGGCATATTCCCCGATATTTCGCTATGTCTCTCGCAATATTGTAGTAATGCTCATGAAATCACTTGATTACCGCTTACGTCACAGAAACCACCGGATTACCCATTGGTTTTTGCGACTTTCACACCATACTAAGTATATGCATTGAGGTGTTAAATGAATCTTTCTTACAGCTTTCTTGTTGCGTCTTATTTTGCCATTATCGATTCATCGGTATTCTCAAGATATCTTAATCCGACTCTCATAGGAAGCTATCTAGTCAGCGTCCACCCGGCCCTTGCAGAAAGCCACCCGGTCAATCTCCGTCCGTTGCTTACATGTGCTTCAAGACAAGGCTTTTGAGAGCGATGAGTAGGACTACGCCTGGAATCCCCAGTGTACCTGAGATAAAGGCCGTAACAGGATTAATAGCAACAGAGAATCCGAATCTGCTTCCGAGGATATTTGTAATCCAGAGAAGGGCTCCTCCCAAGAGGATACCGGTAAGCAACTTCATCGCATATTGCAGAGGAACATATAGAATGTAAGCCAGGACATATACCATGAACAAACCGAAGGTGTACACCATTATGAGCGGCGTATCCACGGCCTCACCCCCTGAGGCAAGTTTTTATGGACATTCCTACAGTCTATATATGTCACTATGTGCTTGTATATGCTGATGTCACATGTTTTTGCCCACAGATCCTATAAAGGGGTCGACCCTCGACCGCATTCTTAGATTCTGTCTTAGATTCTGTGCCGGATGTTCGATAACGTGTCCAGAAGCGAACTTTGGACTTGCAGTAATTCGACCACACCAACTGGCTCAAGTGTGCGAAATTCGATCACCGTGCCTAGGGAATTCAGGCCTTTTCAGCCGATTCTCCAAAATATGGTGTACATTTTGCCGCTGCGGGAGTTTTTCTGGAAACCGT
The DNA here is from genome assembly GCA_012512055.1 of Bacillota bacterium. The sequence goes on from JAAZEW010000242.1 coordinate 1,170, forward strand.
GTTCTATTTTCGAACACGGTTCTGCAATGTGTGATCGCCAACCGGACACCTTTCATACGAAAGTGAGGTATAGTCCTTGCGAGCCTTGTCAAGAAGATACATGTACTTTCTCTCAGCCGCGTGAAGTGAATAAACAGCATAATCCACAAGATCCGGTTCAGACACCTCATGGAAGTACTCAACAGCAGACAGCCATTCCTGTTTGGCGATTTGTGCGGCTTCATAGTTAGAGAGTTCTCCGTTTCGAACATGCCCCTCCCTGTTTCGCGCTGCACGAAAGGCCCCACGTATCCCTTGGAATGCAGTGTTCAGCAGGGTGTCAACTGTTCTCTCCCAACGAATCCCGAATATTGCCTTAGCCCCGAATAACTCAGAGACCTGCTCACATGTACCGTTTACCATACTGTCGTCTGCAGTGCTTCGCGCCCGGTCAAATATCCCCTGCCTGCAAGAACGTGACATCGCCTGGTCCCCGGCGCCGGATTCCTTCGAGGTTCGCCTATGCGCGCCTGCCACCATACTGTCCTCCCAATAATGAGTTAATACAGTCAAGGTACAGTATGTGCGAGGGGAGGAATATTATACCTCCCTGCGCCCCTCAAGCGCCCTTGCAAGCGTCACCTCGTCGGCATATTCCAGGTCGCCCCCGACAGGAAGCCCATGAGCAATCCTGGTCACCTTAACACCTATGGGTTTGATAAGCTTCGCCAGGTACATGGATGTCGCTTCACCCTCAATATTTGGATCTGTTGCGAGAATAACCTCTCTTACAGTGTGGTTCTTCAGACGCTCCAACAGCTCCTTGACACTGATGTCGTCAGGCCCTATACCGTCCATAGGCGAGATTGCGCCACCTAAAACATGATATAACCCATGGAATTCACCGGTTCGCTCCAGAGCCATCACATCTTTGGACTCCTCCACAACGGCAATCAATGTCTTGTCGCGTTGATTGTCTGTGCAGATAGAACATGGATCCTGTTCAGTGATGTTCCCACACACCGAGCAAGGCACAATCTTGTCCTTAGCGTCGATTAATGCTTCTGCGAGCCTGGCCACGTTCTCCCTGGGAGTCTTCAGTATGTGGAACGCCAGGCGCTGCGCAGTCTTCGGCCCTATACTCGGTAAGCGCATAAGCTGTTCAATAAGGTTAGCCATAGGCTCTGCATAGCGAGACATAACTTCCTCTCTCCTTATCACCCGGACACGGAACCCATAAAGGGCCTATCTTGGCTAAAACATCGGAGGCAGCCCGGGAATGTTAAGTCCGCCTGTGACCCTTCCCATCTCTTTGGATACCATATCCTGGCACTTGCGAAGCGCATCATTGACAGCAGCGATAATAAGATCCTGTAGCATTTCCACGTCATCCGGGTCCACAGCCTCAGGCGCTATTTGCACTGCCAGTATTTCTTGATGGCCGTTAACAGTGACCTTTACTACGCCGCCACCTGCTGTCCCTTCCGCAGTCTTCTCTTTCAATTCTTCCTGGATACGCGCCAGGTCCGCTTGCATTTTCTGGACTTGTTTCATCATTCTACCCATGTTGTTTGCCATACGCCCGCCTCCTGGATGTCTTCACTCATTCATACGTCGATCTTGAACACCCGACCCTTAAACATTGAAAGGGCAGTCTTTACAGTAGGATGCTCCCTGACCGCTTCTCTGGTCCGTCTAAGGTTCTCCGCCAATTCTTCCTCATGGCTTTCAGGGCCGGACCCATTGTCTCCTGGGACGACACCCTGCTCCGGTTCTTGGAAACCTTCGTCTTTGATATCACCTATGATTTCCTGTGAGTATTCTGTATCTGCAGGAGGACTTGCCAAGGATGTCTCTTCTTCCTTGGGCAAGTCATCACCGGGTTCCAATTGAAACTCGACATTGTTTGGCTCCTTAGTCAGAACGAAACTGATGGCAAACTTAACTCCAAAGACCTTTTCGAGAGCATTCTGTATGCTTTTCTTCCGCCGCCGCTCAGAAGCCAGCTCTTTTCTTACATCATCATGGAACGATATTACTAGTTCATTCTCCTTATTAAGTTCCACCGGGATTCCGTCTTCACAATACAGGGTTTTCTCAATACCCTGCTTCAATGCTTCTATTACCCGATTCCAGTTGGCCTGTATCTGCTCAAGACTTACACGAATCACGGTCCTGGCAGAACCATCGGCGGCAAAGTCAATTGCTGTCGGGTCACTTGCTACCGGATCGGTTGTTGATGGGGCACCCACAGCCGGGATGCCTGCGGTTGGGCCTGCTACGGTTGGATCGGCTGCGGTTGGGCCTGC
>JAAZEW010000243.1 GCA_012512055.1 Bacillota bacterium
CTGGGATCACGAAGATTCACTCTGACTACATTGGCCTTGATTGTCCGGCTTCCCACCTTGGCCTCTACCACTTCACTCACTACAGGCTTTCCTCCGGCGCTATCGTCAGCAAAGCACACAGAGTTAACATGGGTAAACTCAAGTATCAGACCGTGTACACACAAAAGGCCCACGACTACCGGTAACAGTAGGCCCCAGGCCCTTGTAAACCTCGAATTCGCTATGGAACTTCCAGCCATGTATCTCCCCTCACCCCTATCCCTAGGCGCCTTAGGCGTAGCCATTACTCCTCGGCTTTTGCCGATTGAGCATCATGATCTAGCCAACTGCCTGAACCACTTAGCACTTGTCCTTCATCGTCCGCGTATTGCGAGTACTGATGTTTAGCCCACCATGCCAAGCCTTTTACACTGTCTGCTGCTTTCTCATGCTAAGCCGCATAAGACTTGATTTATCTACAAGGTAATTCTATAATCGCTACCTGACCAAAACATGACCAAAATATGTCCACTAAATGTTGGCGAACGGTAGGAAAACGACATCGCACGTAGAAGGTTATTTCGATAGCAATAGTCCGATAAGTCAAGGACGGTGCCTCTGTTGGCAGGAGTAATAGAAACCAAACTCATACCGCCCGAACCCAGGCCTGAGCTGATTGAGAGACCGCGTCTCCTTGGAGTTTTCTCTAAGCTTAGGGACAGGAAAGCGACATTTCTCGTAGCGCCCGCAGGATACGGGAAGACTGTTCTTTTGCTCCAGGCTCTTGATACTAGCAATATGCCTATGATCTGGTATCGACTGGACACTCATGACAACGATCTTTCGCTTTTCGTCCAACACTTAAATGCGGGTCTTAAGAAACATCTTAGGAGCTCAGGCCAGGAGATGCCAGGCCTGATAGAGCCGGAACCCGTCGTAGCTCAATCACTCGAACGTTCCTTAGTAAGCTCACTGGTAAATCATCTTGCAACTAAAGTCGGTGACGGGTTAGTCATAGTTTTGGATAACTGGCATGTGGTGACTGAACCTTCAATCCACAGTCTTGTCAAGGGGCTTTTCCTTCATCTTCCCGCTGGAATTCACATGGTCATTGCAAGCCGTACCTCCCTTCCAAGCTCGTTCTCTCGACTGCTTATCACAGGACAAGCTGTTGTTTTGGGAGTGGAGGAACTACGCTTAAACACGGAAGAAATCGAAGCCTTCGTTAGCCGAAACCTTGAAAGCCGGCATCCTCGTGTGTCTCGCCAAGCCATCCTTGACTTTGAACACATGACAGGTGGCTGGCCTGCAGCGTTAACGCTTCTTGAGGATGAGAGCCTTCGCAGCCCTATTCATTCAGACTCTTTTCTCCCGAACACCCGTCACCTGGACAGCAAAACCCGTGCAATCTATGAGTATCTCGAAACTGAGGTACTCAGTCAGCAGCCTGATGATGTCAGAGGGTTTCTCCTCGCAACCTCGGTGCTGGATTCAGTGACACCTGCAAACTGTAACAGCCTGCTAGGGATAACTCATTCCAGCCGGCTTCTGGATCACTTGAGCCTTGAGCAACTGTTCCTGGTTCCTCTTGAAGGAGACAAGAAAGCATACCGTTATCATGAGCTCTTTCGTAGGTTCCTCCTAAATCGATTGGGCCCGGAACGTAAGAGCCTGTTAGTGCAGGCAGGCCGAATGGCTAGACAAGCTGGGGAGCTTGAGGAGGCGGCCGGATACTTCTCTTTAGCGGAGGCAAAAGAAGATACGATTGCAGTTATCAGGGACATCGCCGGACGAGCTCTCCGTGCCGGTCGTTGGCAGGCAGCAGCAAAATGGTTAGGGTACATTTCCGACTTGGACTTAGCCTCTGACCCCCGGTTATCCCTGTACAAGGCACATGTAGAAGCCTCTAGGGGGAAACTGACTGATGCCGAAACCTGGGTAGCTCGAGCCAACACAATGTTCGAGAGCGCCGATGAACGTCTGGGCCTTTCTGAAGGACAAGTGCTCACGGCGCGAATCTTACGCTCTCGGGGCCGCTGCCACGAGAGCATGGCATTGCTGGATCAAGCGTGCTCAAGCCTAACAGAGCAAGAGATTAGTGAACGTTTTCATATTCCACTTGAACGCGCACTGAATCTATTCATGACAGGCGAACTACATCAAGCAGAGGCCTTGTTAATTAGCGCTTTCCGACAAGCTCAGGAGGAAAATGACGGCCTCATTCTATCATACATAGCCGAGAATCTGGGCAATTTGAACTACATTCAAGGAGAATGTGAAGAGGCGTTACGCATATTCAAACTCGGTATTGAGGCATCCCCCGAATCTACGCTACCAGGCCATTGGGTCGAGGAGAGCCGTTGCTGGATCTACTTAGGTTGGGGTCAACTGAATCGGGCGCTTGAGCATGCCAAGCAAAACCTTGAAGCGAAAAAGAAGCTTGGCCCTACCGGGACTCTTCCAGCAGCATATGTTTACGTGGGTTGCGTTTACACTGAGCTGGGAGAATTGGGGCTTGCGGAAGAGTATTATAGAAAAGCCCTTCAACTGGGAGAAGATCCTTTTGCTCATGCTCTGGGTAAAGCTCACCTAGCAAGATGTCTGAGTCTTCAAGGGCGCTGGACTGAAGCGTTAGCTGAAGCGAAGGAAGTCCTTGATCAGGTTGAGAATGAGTCGATTCTACATGCACTATGCAAAGTTGTTGTCTCAACTGTCTTTATCCAAGTAGGCGACCTGCTCCAAGCCAAGTTCCTACTTCAAGAGGCAATCGAGTTCATGGAGGCATGCAAAATGTCAGGCCAGCCCTTATGCAGCGCATACGGCCTGCTTAGCGGGATTCTGTTCTCTCTGGAGGACATGTCAGATGCCCACATCTTAGCAGCTAAGGATTACGCCAGGCGTCACGTTGCCCTTGCGGCCCGAATGAATTACGTCCAGAACTTGCTTATGAAGGCCAATGACCTATACGACCCAATCCTAGGCGAATGTTTGGAAAGCGGGGTTGAAGTTGGCTTCTGTCAAAGGGTTCTTGTTAAGAGGGGTGCGCGCTCGCTAGGACTCCTTACTAAGCTGGCAGCTCACAATGATCCAAACGTCCGCATGCGAACGATAGTACCGCTGGCGGACATTGGCGGAGAGCGAGCAGGAGATGTCGTGAAATCCTTAACGGAAGACCCCGCCCCTCAAGTACGTCAGAGCGCGATAGCCGCTGCCAGACGGTTCAGTGAAGTAAGCGCCGCGAGAGACCGGTTTGAAGATACTCCGGCTTTGCAGGTTCTCACCTTGGGGCCTCTCCGGGTTATTGTAAAAGGACGGGAAGTTACGTCGTTGCGCTGGCGCACCACCAAAGCCCGAGATCTACTGGCTTATCTGGCCCACCGAACTGAACCGGCAAGCCCGGAGCGAATCTTGGAAGCTCTCTGGCCGGGAGTTGAAAGAAAAAAGGCATCAACCTCGTTTCACAGCACTATGTATCGCCTGAGGCAAACGCTTCGTCATATATATCCCGGGGATTTCATCCTGCACAGCGGGAAACGTTATCAATTGGTTGAAGGCCTCGTGTCCACTGACCGCCAACGCTTTGAGGAGCTCGCAGCAAGTGTCCTGAAGGCTGACGCTTCTCAGGGAACAGTTCCTTATCTGGAAGAGATGGTCTCTCTTTACCGTGGTGAATATCTTATGGATCTTGATTACGTGTGGGTAGTCCAAGACCGGGAGCACCTGAAGCAACTCCACAGCGACGCAAGTATGAAGCTTGCGCGCTATTATTTGAAGGAAGGTGAATATTCTCAGGCTACGAAACATCTCCGCCCGCTCGTCGCCATTAACCCTGTTTCTGAAGAATTATGCTGCCTATTGATGAAGGCTTATTCAGGCCTCGGGGACAAGCTGGCAATCACAAAACAGTTTCTGGATCTAAAGACAGCGCTGGCAGACGAATTGGGACTTGTCCCCTCTGCTGCAACCAGGGATTTATACTATAGTCTTTGCGGAGATGACACGCTTTAGTAGGGACGTAGAACTAGCCTATTTCTTATGCGTCTAATGTCCTAGGAGCTGTACCGCGTAAGCATCAAATAGTCCCCACCTAGGATTACGCCGGTTAACACGAACATAGTCGATTATCAACCATCCAGGCAATTGCGCCGAAAAAGGTGGTTGATTTTCGACCACCCAAGACATCGCGCCGCAAAAAGCAGTGGGAAATCATGCAGCAGGAAAGGATTTGTGGTTGATTTTCCGCCACCTAAAATGTGGCTTGGCAAAATGCGGTGGTAAAGCACACAATAAAAAGACATCTGACCAGAGGCTCTGTTGAAGGCAGCGTTTATCACCGCAGGCTACCCAGTCCAATGGCACTATTGGATAATTGACATCATCCCATTATGGCTCTATCATGATTATGACACCGGATCAGTTCGAGTCGTTGCTGCAGTACGTAGACGCATAGTCTTTGTCCCAAGGAGGGATCCACATGGAACGCACCCGCAAGCAGATTTACCTATCGCCCGACCAAGACGAAGAGCTCTCGAAGCTTGCGTTAGCTACCGGGCGTTCAGAATCATCCATAGTCAGGGAGGCCCTCAGTGAATACTTGACCAAGGCTCGTAAAAGAGCCAATGCAAGCCCTAATCCCCTATCAAAGCTCCTTGAGCTCAAGGTGGAAACTGAAACGGTTGACGGCAGTGAACAGCATGACCGGGATCTATATACAGCCCCCGGCGCGGTTCCAGGGGAAGGCTTATCATGAAGATCTTTGCAGATACTTCAGCGTGGATTGCCTTGCTTGTCCCAAAGGACAGGCATCA
>JAAZEW010000244.1 GCA_012512055.1 Bacillota bacterium
AAACAGCGAAAGACTGAGTCCGCAATTGAAGTGGGGATCCCTGTCAGCGAGAATGTAAGGTTTGCCCTGGGTTACAAATGGACGAAATTCCGGCATGGGATTATGTCCGAGGCTGCTTGCGCCGGTGACCGTGTTTACGTCCGGTTGGGTCTGGGTTGGGCAACCGGGATCTAGCTTTGGCTTTAGACTCTTGACAGAATACGCCGTGCTTCTTCAGCTTCTCGTACAGTGTGGATCTGGAGATTCCAAGGAGTTTCGCAGTCTCTGTCCGGTTGTTTCCGCATTTTTGAAGCGCGTTCACCAGCATACTGTGTTCTGCGCTGATAATCGCATCTTTAAGGCTAAACCTCTGCCTGGTCATTTCAGGAGCCTGGATATTAGGGGCATAGATGGAGTCCAGGATACGGATGGGCAGGTGTTCTCGGCGAATCTCGTTATCATCAGAGAAGTTCAAGGCGTGTTCCAGCGCATTCTGCAATTCACGCACATTGCCCGGCCAGTTGTACTTTCGGAACACACTGATTACATCAGGGTGAATGTCAGTCACAGAAGTCTTGCACCGAGCATTGAGTATGGGGATGAAGTATTCACTGAGCCTTTCTATATCAGAGACCCTTTCACGTAACGGAGGCAATTCAATTTTAACGACGTTTAGCCGGTAGAAAAGATCTGCCCGGAACAGCCCGTCTGCAACCATCTGTTCAAGATCCTGGTTGGTGGCGGTGATGAATCGAACGTCAATCGGGATTTGTGTTGTGCCGCCGATACGTTCGACAGTCCGCTCTTGTAGAGTCCTGAGCAATTTCGCCTGAAGCTGAGGGGACATATCACCTATCTCATCCAGGAATATGGTGCCTGAAGCTGCTGCTTCAAACTTGCCTAGCCTGCCTGTCCTAAGGGCGCCGGTGAAGGACCCGGCTTCATATCCGAATAGCTCCGATTCCACTAACGCTTCGGGTATCGCTGCGCAATTGACAGGGACGAACGGGCCTTTAGCCCTGCTGCCAGCCTTGTGTATAGCCTCTGCAAAGATTTCCTTGCCTGTGCCTGTTTCCCCGTAAAGGACCACACTTGAGTCGCCCTTGGCTACTCTTCTGGCAATATTGCGTGCTCCTACGATCTTAGGATCAGTCCCGATGATCTTGGCAAAAGGGTCTATGTGGTATTCTGATGGTTCCCATTTGTGTCCTAATGACAACATGACATCCCACCCGGCATACTTGGATATTCTAGGTAAATATCGGAAAATCCTTCCTGCGAATTCGTTGTTTTCGGGATTTCAAGCTCAAGCAGTCTTTTCCAGGACGAGTATGATATACTTGTAGCACAGTAACGACGATGACGGCATGGCTACAATGATGCCGATTGTATCCGGTTAGCTGCGAATAAGGCCTGCAGTTGGTCTTTGTCCCTACTGTCACTTCTTTTGCCGGGAGAACCCTTAGAACAGGTGAACCTATGACGAAGCAGGCCGGCCAAAAGAAGGGCGGGAAATGTACAAGGAGGCGCGCTATGACCTATGAACTGAAGGATCCTGTAAGCGGATTGACACACATGATTGGGGCGATCTTTGCTATTCCCGGATTGATCGTGCTTGTTTACTTAGCCGCCTTGTATGCCACGACCTGGCATATAGTCTCGTTTGCAATCTTCGGGGCAAGTCTCATCCTGCTTTACACTGCAAGCACTCTCTATCATAGTCTCTCTCTTTCTAAACGCATAACGGAGATCCTAAGGCGCATCGACCATATGATGATCTATATCCTGATTGCAGGGTCGTACACACCTATTTGCCTCGTGCCGTTGCGGGGGCCTTGGGGATGGAGTATTTTCGGAACTATCTTAGGGATAGCAATCTTAGGTATAGTCATGAAGATATTCTGGATGAACGCGCCTCGCTGGTTATATACTCTATTTTATGTGGGCATGGGATGGCTGGCTGTCATTGCCCTTCCGCCTCTCGTGCGCTCTATGCCGGCAGGCGGAATTGCGTGGCTCCTTATCGGGGGAGTCTTCTACACTGTGGGTGCGGTGATTTATGCGCTCAAGCGTCCTAATCCCATCCCGGGACGGTTCGGGTTCCACGAGATATTCCACTTGTTTGTCCTGGCAGGCAGTGCCAGCCATTTCTGGTTGATGTACCGTTATGTACTATGGATCAGTTGAAGCCTGAAACGCCCATGTTTTTGACCGACGATCCCCTTGTCTCAGCTAACTGAAGTCTGAAATCTCCGTGTTTCCGCTTAAAAAACCGGAGTCTCCCATCTCACTGAATTGTGTACAAGCCACTTAACGCAGACGCTGAAAACAGGTGTTTAGGTTTACCCGCCTCTTTTCGCCGGAGATGGACTTCGGCTTAATCACTCGGGAATCCTCTGCCTTTAGACATGGGGGTGCTAATTGAGTACACATCACTTGCCCGGAAGGAAATGAAGAGTGGTTAGCGAATAACAATTAACCCGGATACTCTAGGGAGATGCATCGTGAATACCGGAACTTTTCCAACCACCAAGACTGGAACTCATCGACGCACCACCGATGTCTCATTCATCCTGACTCAGGCAGCGGTAGCTACGGGGTTTTTGGTCTTCTTTGAACCTGCACCATGTGATATTCTGGCGCTCTTTGCTTTGGTAGCCGGACTACCTGTTATGAGCCGCAACATCCCAAAACTGCCCAGGATTGTACTGGTGTCGCTGCCAGTGTTCCTGCTGGTTAATGCTGTGGGATTGACAGGTGCGGTGTCACTGAAAGCAGCGGTTCGCTTCTTCGGGATAACCGCCTATCTAATTGCTTTTGCAATACTAATATATAGTTTGACCTTGGAGAAAGACGGTTTTCGCCGGCAACTGATCAACGCCTATATGATAGCAGCATTTGCCACAGCCGCTCTCATATGGACAGGTTTCCTAGGCAACATATTGAGCCTGCCTACTCTTTCTCGAATGACTTTTGCCGATAGGCCTATGGGTCTATTTAAGGATCCTAACGTGGCAGGGTCTTTCTTAATGCCTGCTGCGCTGTTCCTGTCCGGGAAGGCACTGGACAAAGGCAAGGCCGGAAGCTTGGGTTCTTGGGTAGCCCTCTTCCTCATGGTCTCAGCGATATTCCACACTGCCAGCCGTTCAGCGGTGCTGTGCTGGGGATTAGGGGTTCTGGTTATGACAAGCCTGTCCGGGACGAGTCAGAAGAGGAAGATTGCCCACTTGGCAGGTATCGCATTCATAGTCCTCGTGGTCTTGCCTGTAATGTATACATCCACAGGCAACAGTGTCACCATTAGCTTATCCGGGAGAGTCCTGCCGCACACAGGTTACGTAAGGTCAGTAGTTTTCGGAGCGAAGCACTACATGGCCAGGATTGCCGCTGGGCTGGGGCTGGGGAGACTCTTCGCCGAAGGCACGGGGCTGCTGCAGAGTGACGACATGAGGCAGTTTGCTGTCGGCTTGTACGAGTACGATACAGGCGGTCGTCTCTATGCATGGCAGGCTGCTTTGGAGCTTTGGAGAAGTCATCCCGTGATCGGAGTAGGGCCGGGCAACTTTGAATTTCTCTCGCCCGGTATACAAAGGGCGTTGGGCGCAAGTTTTATCACGCCTTCCACCCACAACACATACCTCCGCGTTTTGGCTGAGAACGGGGTTGTGGGGTTGGCGGCGCTGGTGATTCCGCTCATTCTTACGGTTGTTGCGGTGGCTAAGGCAGGCGCTGTGACGGTGGCCAAGGCAGGCAGGCAGATTGTGGGTAGGGCGTGTGACGAGGCGGTGCGCTCGGCAGATACCCGGACAGTTGCAGGTAGGGTGCGCGGCAATACGGCGGACATGGCAGGCAGTCGGACAGTGGGTGGGGCATGCGATAGGATGATGGGCAATGTCGGTGGTGTAACCCAGAGAGGTTCTGAGAAGGAGAGCAACGTCGGCGGCACGGCCCGGCAGGGCACTGACAACATGGGCAAAGCAGGTGCTGAGATAGCGAGAAAAACCTGCAATAAGGCCGAGACTGCAGCCATGGCAGCCGGTAGAAATAGTGCGGTGTGGCTTACCGGAGACAGGCTGTGGCTCACCGGAAACGGGCTATGGCTTACTGCAAGCCTTGTTGCCCTTGTTGCTTGCGGCCTGTTCATAGACAGTCTGCATTTTCGGCATTTGTGGCTGCTCTGGGCGCTGGCCCTACGAGAGGTGAGCACTATTGAACTTAGCATCTAACAGATGGTCTGCCCTTAGTCTTGGCATACTCGATGCGGTTTTAGCAAACGCTGCTTACCTGCTGGGGTTTCTCATTAAGTTCGGGACTGCCATTCCCCAGGTAAACCTAAATGCCTTCCTTCGACTGTCCCCGTGGATCGGGCTCCTGAGTGTAATATCCTTGTGGCTTGTCGGGGGATATGACGATGAGTTCGAGTGGCCGGTCGAAATAGTCTACAACGCAACCCTGAGCGCCTTCCTCACAGGCATCGGCGGAATGGCTCTGGCCTTTCTCACCAGGGATTTTGCTTTTCCCAGGACCATATTCATCCTGGGCTTCATCTTTCACGTTCTCTTCCTTTCTTCCTCGCGACTCCTAATCACACGCTTAATTCCCCGGGAACGCAAGGCCAGGCAGGTGGCGGTTGTCGGAAGCGTATCGCAGAATCAAGTGGTAGCCGCAAGGATTAGCGCACTCTTCGGCCATTCTTTGCGTGTAACCCATATGGTTGATTCCGCGGAAGCCCATAATTCCGAGATGCTTGAGGCTGTTGATATCGTATGCTTCGGGGATTCGGTGCCTGAGAATATCAGGGAAGACGTTATTCGGATATGCCTCGCCCTGGGTAAGGACGTGTATGTAGTTCCCGACCTTTATGATATCTTGCTCCACCGCGCACGCCTGGGCAGACTCGACGATCTCATGATTCTTCGAGTCGAGGGTTTGTCGATTACCGGCGGGCAACAGCTTGTCAAAAGGACATTTGACACGTGTTTAGCTTTGGTCCTTCTCATAATCCTGTCGCCTCTCATGCTCGTCATCATTGCTGCGATTGCAGTGACATCGCCGGGCAGCCCTTTCTACTCGCAGGAAAGGATAGGCTGGAAGGGGAAGCCGTTCAAGCTGCTCAAATTCCGGACCATGATACAAGATGCCGAACGCGACACCGGGCCTGTCCTTACATGGGAAGGAGATCCGCGAATCACCGGGGTGGGACGGATACTACGAAACCTGAGACTTGATGAACTTCCCCAGCTAATCAATGTCCTACAAGGAGACATGAGCTTTGTCGGCCCCCGTCCTGAGCGTCCGTTCTTCGTGGATCAGTTCAGTGACAGTATCCCTGATTACAGATATCGACTGCAAGTGAAGCCGGGCATTACAGGTTTGGCTCAGATAGAAGGCCGGTATTCAACGAATCCCGAAGACAAACTGAAGTATGACCTGTATTACATACGCAGTTTCTCATTA
>JAAZEW010000030.1 GCA_012512055.1 Bacillota bacterium
GAAGGGTTTGGCGGTATCGGACCGCCGGTAATAATGCTTAGGCCGGGGACCGGTGTTTCTTGCCTGACATCTTGCTCCGGATCCCTCACAAGCAGTGTGGTAAGCCCTGCTCTGTTTTCCAAAGAGAACAGCTTGTGTTGCGTGGGTTTACGCATATCAGCATCGACAAGGATTACTTGCTTGCCTGTTTGAGCCAGTGATATTGCCAAGTTTGCAGCAACCATGCTTTTCCCTTCTTCAGGTCCCGCGCTGCTTACAAGGATCGACTTCAGAGGCGCACCGGGTGACACGAACTCCAGATTGGTTCTTAGGGTGCGAAACGCTTCAGATATCGGAGATCTGGGATCATAGTACATGATAAGATCTGAGGATTCATTGTCTTGCCGTTTGCCGATACTCCTCTTACGCTTCCTCTGTGTCAAATTGAAGTCCGGGATAGTCTCCAGTACAGGTGTGGATACGAGCTGCTCGACTTCCTGGACAGTCTTAAGCGTTGTATCCATCTGTTCCAGTATGAAGGTTGCGCCTACTGCTACGAAGAATCCAAGAATACCCGCTATAGCCGTGTTAAGGAGTTTTCTTGGTTTGACGGGAGCGGTAGGGACAACAGCTTCGTCAACCACGTGAATGCCGGAGACTTTCATTGCCTCTGAGATTCGCATCTCTTCGTACTTCGAACGAAGCATAACATATATCTCTTCATTCACCCGGCGATTCCTTTCGAGCCTCGCGATGGCAACCTCCTTCTCAGGAATGGAGGCAAGTTCAGCCTCGATGGCATTGCGTGAATTCATAAGTGCCGCCATTTTTGCCTCAAGCCCGACCATCGCAGCTTGCGAAGACATAAGCCCTCTTGTGAGATCCTGGTATATCGGGTTAAGGGACATGGTCTCCGACCCGACTATTCTTTCAACCTCCTCCGCCAGCTTATCGGAGACTTCCTCTATTTGAGCCCTGAGTCCGATTACGGTAGGGTGGTTTTCCGTATATTGCTGAAGTGCGGCAGCCAAATCTATCTCGAGTTGGGACAGCATTGTTTTTTGCTGTTGAACCAAGGGGTTATTGACTATGGTTGTGGACGTAATAAGCGTGGGATCGATTTCTCCTGCAATCTCATGTAGCTTCTCCTGTTCAGAAGTGGCTGCTTGGAGCTCCACTCCAGTTTGTGACAGAAGCTGCTCTATATTAGCAAGTTTTTCAACCCAGGCTCTGGTTTCAGACGATGGTTCTATTATCCCTTTTGTCTCTTTGTAGCGAAGAAGCTCGCTCTCGGATTCTTTCAGGCGTTCTTCCGCGATTGCCAGTTGCTGCTGGATAAAATCCCTGGCTGCCCTGGCAGACTCCTGGTTCATTTGCTGAGTACGTTCCTGAAATACCTCTACTAATGTGTTGAGGAAGAGGGCTGCTTTCTCGGGATTACTGCATTCCACTGACAGCCTGGCTATGTCAGCCCCTTGAACCTGCTGAACCGACAGGCTGTTCTGCCAGGCTCTCACCTCTTGTCCTCCTGACGACTCCAGCCATCCTAAGCGGCTCAATGTAGCTTCCGTAAGAGCACGGCTCTTCAGAGACTCGACGTAGTTTCGCATATCCCCTGATGAAGAGCCTGCTGCATCCTTAAGGAACGGGATGGACATCACCGCGGAGTCGCTTCTCACCATGATGACAGAAGCAGCCTTATAGATCTTGGTCATGTTTGAGCTCACGAGGTAGGCTACTACCATGCAAATCACCATGAAAGTTGCGATCTGCCATCCTCTTCGCGCCAGTACTCCCAGCATTTCCATGAGATCTATCTCGTAATCCATCTCATCCATTGCCAGCTTATCTCTCCTACCTTAGGAACAAGTCCTTGATTAACTTGAGGCCTGATAGGAACGAAAATACCCGGTCCCATTCGAGTTTCGTTGTGGAGGGCACGTATACGATATCTTGTCCTTGCACCGGAGGATTGTGTTCCGCTTTGCCTGTAAAGAATAGATTATCGTGGCCGAGGATTACTTGCTCGCCTTCTGTAACTCGGCCTTCTCTGAATATGCATACAGCCTCCAATGCAGCACGCCGGGTAGGCCCTCCTGCTACAGCTAAAGCATCCATTAGCTTTGCGCCTCTCGGAAGCTTATAGAGGCCGGGCCGTGTCACTTCACCGACAACCACCACTTCCCGGCTGAGCTTCGGAACGAATATAGTGTCCTGATCCAGAAGACCGACATTATCCGAAAGGTTGTTGCCCATAAGAACTCGGGTTATGTCTACAGTACGCACTGTACCGTTTACGTAAGCGCTTGTGTCTTTGCCGGCAAGTGTGTCATAGTCAGTATCAGCCTGTGCTATATCAGCAGAAGGAGGCTTTCTTGTGATTACGACTTGCTCGCCGTCTGCATCATCTTTGAGTCCGCCGGCAAGAGCTAAAGCGTCTGATAAACGGCTCCCCGCTTTAATACGATACAGGCCGGGTTTTGCCACTTCCCCGAGTACCTGTACGGCTATTGCCCGGGGAACATAAATGATATCTCCCGGCGCCATAGGCCGGACTGCCACATCAGCCTCGGGACTGACATGATCTGTATTGATCGTATATGTGGTTGCGATACCGCCCTCACCTTGTCTTGTGACCCGAACAGCGGTGGCATCTCCCATTTCGGTAATTCCGCCTGCCTGCGCCAGGCACTCTAAGAGTGTGGTGTCATCCCTTATTCCGTAGACCCCGGGGCGTGCAACTTCTCCTATGACAGAGACTTCACGGACCAGGTCAGGCACGAAAATAATATCCCCGTCCATAAGGTTGATATTAAGCTCACTTACGCCTGCCATGATTGCTTTAATATCCAATTCCCTTACTTCCTGACTGCCGTTTTTGCTGCGAGTCAAGGTCACGCATGTCAGGTCACCGTCTGGCAGGATTCCTCCTGCCCGGGACAGGGCATCCATGAGCCTGCCTGTGGAACCAAGCGCGTGTGTCCCCGGGCCCTTAACCTTTCCCAGCACCATAACGGCCACTGCCCGCGGAACATAGATAATATCACCGTTATACACTGGCAGGTTTTCTCTTTCCCCTGCTGCGCTCTGAAGCTCCTCCAAATTGATTTCCAGGCGCTTAGTCTCTCCGGATTGGAGTTTGCGAGTGAGAATAGCTGAAGTGCCGTCTCCATCCTTGGCTATTCCTCCGGCTTGAGCCAGGACTTGGAGGACACCTGCATCCTTGCTGATTCTGTAGATTCCGGGCCGGTTTACAGCACCCAAGACTGAGACTTCCCTGACAAGCTCAGGAACGATAATTGTATCCTGATCCTCAAGGATTAACTCTTCGCGCGCAAGTTTCCCGCTGAGGGCCATATCAAGGTCAAAAACGAAGATTCCCCTTTCTTCGCCTCCTGCTCTGTGCAGCGCGACACAAGTGGTATCCGCCGAATCCAGCGTGCCTCCTGCCTGAGCTATCGCATTGATTACGGTGGATTTTGCTCTCAATTGATAGCTTCCGGGGTTCTTTACTTGCCCCAGCACTTGAACCCTGACTGCTCGAGGCACATAAATCACGTCACCCGGCGCCAGTTTGATTGTGCCGTCGTATGCGTCCAGGTCTATCTCTATAGTGCGCGTTGCGTGTTCTTCGGTTCTTGTAATCCGGATACAACCTGTATCCGCATTAATGCCGGGACCGCCTGCGGCTGCGATAACGTCGAATAACCTTGTCCCTTCTCCTTTTGTGTCCACAGTGTACACCCCGGGCCTCTGGACCTCACCGAGGACAGATACGGTTCTCGCTGTCTCGGGAACATAGACAATGTCTCCGTCCCTGAGGACGAAGGTATCATAGTCTGATTCAATCTCCTTCTCGCCTGCCAGCACTTTGTCTATGTCGACAATCATGGATTCGGACAAGGTCTCGGCAGTTGACGCGGTTTTTGTAATTCTCGTAATCCTGACACATGTCAGATCTGCCTCGGACACGTACCCGCCTGCTGAAGCCAGAGCGTCTATCAGAGTTGGTTTTGAGCGAAAAGAATAGACTCCGGGTGAACGTACAGACCCTATAACAGTGACTCGTATCATTCTGGTCTCCCTGAGCGTTACCGACACCCTGGGATTCCTCAAGTAATAGGCAAGCATATCAGTGAGACTGGCTTGGACTTCTGAGACTGTCATACCCAGGACGTAGATTTCTTCGGGAAGCCCTGCCAATGATATGTTTCCGTCTTCATTGACTGTGACTGTACCCGACAAGTCCTTGTGGCCCCAAACAGCGATTTCCAGCACGTCTCCGGATGTTACCGGGTACTCATAGCTTGTAGCATATGTGGGGTTTTCGGTTTCTGCAAGACACAGCCGGTCGCCGATTGGCGATAAGATCAACATAAAAACCAGAGCCCACATCATGAGTAGTGTTTTTCGACACATGACTTATCCTCTCATTCCAAGGAAGTAAGACACTGGATGATTCGACAAGGAATGATATATATCTTCACCAAGTCTGTCAATAATCCTGCCAAGGAATGGA
>JAAZEW010000245.1 GCA_012512055.1 Bacillota bacterium
ACTCCGTGGAGACGGGTGTTCGCCAAGACCCATGTGACCATCCCTGCAGGAGCTGCCACAGACGCTGCTCTGGTAAGGACAAATACAGTTTTGTCGAGGAATGATCGAACAAGGATCTTCATGATTTGAGGCGGTCTATATGGTGGTAGTTCAATGGCAAATGCAGAAGGCATGCCCCTTAAGATGGTCCTGGATAATGCATGTGACACAATGAATGTCACGATTACTCCGAGGAACACCGAAAACATTAGCCAGACAGTTGTTGCGCCCGCACCGGCCACTGATGAAATACCTGATCTTAAGAACATCGAGGATACCAGAATTATCGCCGGGAACCTTCCGTTACACGGAACAAAAGTGTTGGTGAGAAGCGCGATCAGCCTTTCTCTCGGAGAATCAATGATCCTGCACGCTACTGCCCCCGCTGCATTACATCCGAATCCCATGCACATTGTTAAAGCCTGTTTGCCATGACTTCCTACGCGCTTGAAGAATGTATCCAAGTTAAAGGCTATTCTCGGCAAGTACCCCAGGTCTTCCAGCAAGGCAAAACACGGGAAGAAAATTGCTATCGGCGGGAGCATGACTGATACTACCCATGCAAGACACCTATATGCGCCGAATACTGTTATGCCGATGAACCATTCTTGGGCATTAAAATGCCTGAAAACGCTCACAAAGTAGTCTTCAACTGAAAACAGAAGTCTGAAAAGAAGCGAAGAAGGCCAATTTGCCCCGACGAGAGTAATCCAGAAAACAGCCACAAGCAGTAATAGCATGGACGGGTACCCGGTTATGGGAGACGTAAGTATATCATCCAGCGCCGACGTTAGATCTCTTTCGTATCCGCCATGATTGTGCACGTTTGCCTTGCAGATCTCCTCTGAAGTTCTGCTTAACGATTCCGCAATAACATCAGAGAGCTCGCTATCGGAAAATGATTGGGCTTCCTCGGCTATTCTCATCACGTCTCGTAGTGAAGAAGGCATCGAGCTTCTCATGCGGACATGCCACCCTCTGATACTGCTTTCTCGAGTCTTTCGATAAGCTCTTCGCGAAGCCCCGGGTCTCCGTCGACAAGACGAAGGGCAATCCACCGCGCCGGAAGACTGCATGAATCTCTTTGGATTGCGCTTTCGATCCAAGGCTCAATGAGGCTGACGATTCTCTCTATGCGCTCATCGTACCTGGGCCGCAACGGATCTGTCTCAATACGTCCGTCAGCCACGGCTTGGACTGTGTCCATGAGTTTCTTAAGCCCTCTGCCAAGCCTGGCTACTGTAGGAATTACCGGCACTCCGAGAGAGGAGGAGAGCCCTGAGATATCGATGGAGATTCTCTTTCGACAGGCTTCGTCCACGAGGTTGAGGGCAACTACCACACGGGAGGTGACTTCCAGTATTTCCAGGACCACATCAAGGTTTCTCTCAAGGCATGTCGCGTCAGTCACTACCACAGTGACATCAGGAGCGCCGAAGCATATAAAGTCTCTTGCGACTTCCTCCTCCTTTGAGCTTGTCAGCAAGGAATATGTGCCGGGCAGATCTATGAGTCGGAACCATGCGCCTTCATGCACGGAGAGGCCCTCAGCTACTGCAACTGTCTTGCCGGGCCAGTTACCCGTGTGCTGATTTAGGCCTGTGAGGACATTGAATAAGGCGCTCTTTCCCGTATTGGGGTTGCCTGCCAAAGCCACTGTATATTTGGGAGTGGGATTTCCTCTGATTCGCATAGTACCCGGTACGGTATAGGCAAGACGTGTTCGTGCGCGATGGGCCAGGGTATCGAAATTATCCGGTGTCATCAGGCCCGTCGGCACCTGGCTATGACAACAAAGCTTGTGCGCGTTGACGGGGCTATCATAAGATTTGCTGTCAGGAGAAGGCGGGACATCCGGGGCCACTATGATTTCGTCAGCTTGTTCTCGTCTTAGCGCGACCATAGCGCCTCGTACGGAATATGCAGTAGGATCGCCTGCCGGACTTCGTCGGATGGGGGTGACTTGCGCTCCGGGAGCAAACCCGATATGCAGAAGGCGTCGCCTGGCCTGATCCTTCAGAGCGAGCCGGCATATTCTGCAGGTCACGTAGAGCGGTACTGCTGAAAGAGGAACTCCTTCTCCTGTATTGGCGCTGCGAAATCCCATGATTTCACCTCATCCGCATGAAACACGTCTTTACATACTATGACTGAAAGACAGCAAGGGGTCACTCCAATACAATGTCAATAGAGTTAAATGCCAATAGAGTAATTGATTGACCGTTCGGGAAATGGTAAGATATAGATGTTCCACAATTGAATCCAAGACCTGACAGGTGCCCTTTCAGGGAGAATAGGGAAGAGGAAGCAGGATATAACCTGTAATCCCGCGGTTCCCGCCACTGTATCCGGCGAGCGTCCTTTCATCTTGCCACTCAATATGGGGAAGGCTTAAGGACTTGCAATGACCCGGAAGCCAGGAGACCTGCCTGTCCAAGTTTGCTTGTTACGCCTTCGGTGAAAGGGGGTTGCAAGCCAAAAGTTTGTTTTGGCGATGTGCCCCGGTGGAAGGCCGGGGTACTTCTTTTTCAAGGAAGCCCAGGAGGAAAGCTCAAAGCTTGTCGCAAACCGGCGGCCACTCGCCGGCTGACAGCACGATTGGAGGTTATGACGTGGATGTAAACCGATGTGTAGGCGGTTCCGATTACCGGAGGAGGCCTTCCCCCTTTTCGGAAAGGCTGGCCCTCGTCGTTACTATTTCGGTACTTGGCATCTTGATAATGGGAGGTCGTGCCAACGCTGTAACGCGTGACGAAGTCACCGTTATTGACGCGCTTGGCAGGGAGGTCAAAGTGGGATTGCCGGTTGAGGCCATTGTGTCAATTGCCCCGAGCAACACTGAGATTCTGTTTGCTTTGGGTCTCGGCGCGAAAGTGGTAGGTGTTACAGAGGCGTGTGATTATCCTCCGGATGCCAAATCAAAACCGAAAGTCGGTCAAGTGGAGATGAACATAGAAAAGATAGCAGAGATGTCACCTGACCTTGTGGTAGCAGTTGCAAGCATGCAATTGCCGGTTATTGAAACCCTTTCCAATCTGGGCATACCTGTCTTGGCCCTGGACCCAAAGAACCTTTCGGATGTCCTGGATAGCATAACTATAGTGGGCAC
>JAAZEW010000246.1 GCA_012512055.1 Bacillota bacterium
ATGTGAAACTCCGGTGGTGGCGTCAAAAGTGGGAGGGATAACTGAAGTTGTGGTGGACGGTGAAACAGGGTTTCTAGTTGAGCCGGGCCAATCAGGCGAGCTTGCCTCTGCTCTCAATAAGCTTCTTTGTGATGAGGAATTATCCCGTAGTATGGGGAAGGCGGGAAGACAAAGGGTTGAGCGCTTCTTCAGCTGGGATTCTATTGCGGGGCAGACTGCAGATCTCTATAGAGAGCTTGTTGATACTGCCTAGAGTAAGGAGTATCACTGGCTCTCATCATCGCGATCTTCACTGACTCGGTACCCCGAGGATACCACGGTTTCCGCGATCTTTGTGATGAGTTCAACCTGTTCAGGTGTGGCCATAGCGACAAGGGCCATAAGACTGCTGATGGGAGAATCAGACTTGCCGGGTGACAACAAAAGAAACCCCGGATCTACTCCGAGGGCTTCTGCCAGAGCATGAATTGTCTGTACTGACGGGATGCGTTGACCCCTTTCCACTTGACCAACATAATTTGGATTTAGTCCTGCGAGCTCTCCTAATTGCTCCTGGGTGAGATGCTTATGCTGCCTTAATATCTTGATTCGCTCTCCTGCAGAAGCGAAGGTTTCGCCCACAGTTACCACCTCTAGAGTAAATCTTACAAGCATGCAGCGTGTAAGTGAAGAAGCGCACAGCGCGTACTGGCTGGGTAAAACACTGCTCTTAGCGCAGTCGGTGTGTTGCTTACGGTTTTGTGGCAACTTGGGGCAGGAAGGTTTTTACTGAAATTATTAAATGCAGGGCCTTTCCTGCTAATTGGAAGAGGAAATTGGCAAACAGAGTCGAAACAGGATTTAGCAGCTATCTAATATCTGGGGGTACATGGTTGCGATTGATAAGTCCTAAGACAAGCATCTGTGCTTTTCTTGTCGTTCTGGGGGTCATTTTCCTATCAGTATGTGCATGTGCCGGCCAAATCAGTGCGGCAGAAGAGCAACATATTAATCCGGAGATTCCTGTGTCCTTTGCTCAGTCTTCAGGGACAGGTGCTACTCAGCTTGCCACTGCGGAACGTGTCAGTGTGCTTCAAATCAGCGCATCGGACAAGGACGGGTCAACTACAGTGGAGATTTCGCTTAGTGGCAGGGCGTCTTTTAGCTCATTTACTCTGCCAGATCCGTTGAGACTTGTGCTAGACATAGAAGGCGCTGTTCTTCAGTCCAGGCCTGATCCGATCCTAATTAATGACGGCATAATCCACAGAGTGAGAGTGGGTCAGTTTAATCCTTCGATAGTGAGGGTTGTTTTTGACCTATCGAGAGTTACGTCGTATACTGTTGTTCAAACAGAGGACAAGCCTGACGTTATTTGCGTCTCCTTCCCCAAGCGCGTAACCGGAGTGGAGTTCTTCGAGAGAGACGGACGGGCGGAAGCTGTCATCTCCGGAGAGGGCAGCTTGCAGTACGAGACTCTGAGCCTGTCCGGCCCTCCTAGGATTGTCGTGGATTTACCCGGAGCAGTGCTTGCATCAGACGCCATAGAGATGCCTGTCTCTCATCCCCAGGTGACGTGTGTCAGAGCAAGTCAGTTTCAGCCTGATACAGTCCGGGTGGTGTTGGACCTTGTAAAAGCGACGACTTACTCGGTATCAACCTCGTCGGACAGGCCGGGGGAAGTCGTTGTTGATTTGGGTTATCGTATCCTGGGGGCTGAATTTTCAGGAGATGAAAAGTCAACAACAGTTGATGTGGTGTCCAGCGGGAATCCGGAGGTCAAGTTCATGGTGCTGGCTGTTCCTCACAGAATTGTTATGGACTTTGAAAACTCGACTTTGGACACAACGGAAAGAGTGATTCCAGTGGGGGACGGTGTCGTTGAGAGGATCCGCCTGGCACAACACAGCCCTATGACTGTTCGTGCAGTGCTGGATCTAAACTACTATGCCGGACATTCCACCGCGGTGGATCCGACTGGAAGAGGGCCGAAAGTCGAAGTGTTCAAGTCGCCTATAGCGAAAACGGTGATAGTGATAGACCCCGGTCATGGGGGGATGGATCCGGGAGCCATTGGCCCTACAGGTCTTCAGGAGAAGGCTGTGGTCCTTGATATTTCAAAGAAAGTTGCCACGCAGCTTCAGGCAATGGGGGCAGAGGTTGTCTTGACCCGCTCGGATGATGTAAGTGTTGCCTTGCCTGAGCGTGTGAAGGCCGCGTCAAACGTGCGCGCTGACGCGTTTATCAGTATCCACGCAAATGCATCAAGAACCGGAGAGCCTACAGGCACTGAGACTCTGTATTCAGGTACAGTCTCTATGAGCAGGGTCCTGGCGGAATCCGTTCAGGCTGCTCTTGTAAGTCAGATTGGGCAAGTTGACCGAGGGGCGCGGGAGAGGAACGACCTCATGGTGATTCGGGAGGCCAAGTGTCCGGCATGTCTCGTGGAAGTGGTTTTCATGTCCAACCTGAAAGAGGAACTGCTCCTGCTTGACCCTGCTTTCCGGCAGAAGGCTGCCCAAGGCATCACAACCGGAATAATGTCCTATTTCCAATGGCGTAAAGATCGCCAATCACAGGTGTCGGGAGGGCGGGACGAGAAGTTGCCCGTAACGAGGGATGATGCGATCTTGCCTGCAGATAATAGAGCCCAATCAAAGGAAGTTGTGCAACCTGAAGAGCAGTCTGGGTCTGGGGAACAGCCTCAGTCCGGGGACCAATCTCAGCCTGAGGACCAGTCTCAGTCTGTGGACCAGTCCCAACCTGAGGAGCAGTTGCACCCTGAAGATTTGTCAGAGCCGGATGATGAGTCGCGGCCTGACGACATGCCTTAGCCTGGCCGGGGATATGACATCCCTGTCTATTGAAGGTAATGGAATCTTCAGGGCACAGGTCCAATCGGGGAACAATATATACTATACCCAAGCCTATTCAAGCAGATGGGCAATGACGAAGCAACGCAGCTTGATCCGAAAGAGATAAGCTATTTTTTTTTGAGCTATAGGCCGATGTATGACATATAATAACCATCGTAGCATCAGTTGCCGGAGGTGAAGTTCTTGAATTCGCGACCCATCGGTGTCTATGACTCAGGAG
>JAAZEW010000247.1 GCA_012512055.1 Bacillota bacterium
GGGGCTACAGCAGGATGGACATGCCTTGCTCCGAAACAGATGACAGTCTTGTCTCCCGCTGCCTCCTTGGCAGTTCGCGCAGCAGTCGCCCATCCGCTGGAACTTGCAAGAAAACCGAGGATCGTAGTCTCAAACATCCCGAACTCTTCATATGGGCCTTCAATCCGCATTACTACTTCTTTCGGGGCGAACTCCTCGCCTTCAGGGACTGCCCATATCCTGACCTGCTTGTCCTTAAGAAGGTGCAGAACCTCGGCTACACCTGCTAAGACGCCGGGTTTCCGCGAGAAGATCTCAGCAACTACAGGCGTCTTGCCAAGTCCAAGTTTATCTAAGATTTCTCGTGTCCTGACGAAGTATATGTCTGTAGTAAGGCCGCGGCGAATCTCGTCGTGCTCAGCCGAGTAGAACCTTGTCTTCGCATCTGCAGTAACTGCCTTGGCATCAGCAAGATTCCGGATCTCATCAGAAACCGGGCAAGACGCGCACTCGTCCCCTGTCATGGAAAACGCCCCTTTCAAACTTGAGACTTGCCACATGCAATTTTGTGGAATTTCGCTCCAGATCAAGGATGATTATACCATAACTCTACAAGGACTTATACCGTGTGCCTTTACTCCAATACCGATTAGCGATTGTAGCTTATGGCCATCAGGGGCTTGCCGGCACGAATCATGAAGAGCCCCCTTCGCACCTGTAAACCAATAATGGGACGAGTCAAGCTATACCGCAGGGTATCTGGCCGATAACCGAACGACCTCCCTGCAGAACTCTTTTCCTTATTTGACATGTGTAAGGTCAACCTTGGAACCACAAGAACATGATGAAATTCCGGTCTCACTCTTTACTTGTGACTTTCGTTATCCATTTGAAAGTACCATCATGGCCCAGTTTCTCGGCGAACGTGCCAGCGATTAACTGAATAGGATAAATATCTGTTAAACCTGAAAAATACGGTTCATTATCATGGCCGTCAATATGACCTGACTCTTGAGGTAAGGAGATCTCACCTCTTCTTACCGTCACCACTTGCGCACCGCAGGTTGATAGGTCTCGCGCCAATGATATTAGGAGATTCTCTGTTTTGCCAGGAGTAATCACAACGATCGCCGCCAAATCGGAACCGGCGATCTCTAAGGGGCCATGCCTAAACTGTGCAGCTTCCATTCCCTCCGCTGGTATTTTTACCAGCTCCTTAATGGTCAAAGCCCCCTGTAATGCAGTGGCAACGCCCGGTCCCCTACCAACCAACGCAGTCGTTTTTGTCTGCAAAAATCTTGCCGCTGTCTTCTCTAAGATAGCTTTGGGTATTACTTCACTCAAGTCCAGCAGCCTCTTACGGGCCCTATCTATATTATCCTGCGCCAAGGCAAAATCACCTTCACCCAACCTATTACCTAACATTAATAGGACTGCAAGGGTCGCGGTATATGTCTTGCTGGAGGTGGTCCCTTCATCCCCTGCTAAAATTGGCAGACAAACGTCAGTGCTTTTAGCTAGAGTGCTGTTAATCTCGTTGGTTACTCCTATGGTGCGAACCGGACCGCTGAGAGATGAAAGCAACTCCTTAATCTCAACGGTCTCCCCAGACTGGGAGACCAGGATCAGGAGACAATCATTAGCAAGCATCTCCAGACCATAATGAAGGAGCTCAGATGTCTCAAGGAACCAGGCTTGACGCCCTAATGACCACAGGTAGGTTGCAGCCGCTCTGGACGCAAATAATGAGCTACCCATACCTGTCAGGATTATCGGCACACTCCGGTCTTGACCAAGCTTAATCGCATCCTGCAATAGGCTTTGACCCGACGCTTCAGAGTAGAAGTCATTGATTCTTCCCAAGACTACCGGTTGTTCCCGAACATCTTCAAGAAACACTCCCATTTCACTCATCCTCTCCCAGTTGCCGGCAAAAACTCATGGTTGGCAGTGTACGGCATTCACACCACATTGCTTGTGCAATTCATAATCAAAGCATAACTTCGACCGGCTTCCCTTCATGCAATGATCTGGCGACCGCCAGCCCAATACACAGGGCTGCACGACCGTCTTCGCCGGTTACTAATGGTTGTCTGTTGTCTGATACGCAGCTTACAAACTCCTCAAGCTGCAATCGAAAGGCTTCCCGAAACCGGTTCCCGGACGAAAGATTGGTAGAGCTTACACTTCCCTTACCGGTCATGTAGGTTGTGACATAATCCTTCCCTAGCGACCCGATAGTCGCCATCCCCTTACTACCCAGCACTTCTGTTCTCACGTCGTAGGCGTATTCAGCTGCACAGCAGGCCTCCACTGAAGCTGTAGCCCCACTCTTCATTTGCATTAGAACCGCGACCTGGTCCATCAAACCCGGCATGCTATTCAGCTTTTCCCGGTAGACCAAAGCCCCGCCTACAGCGTAGACTCTCTCCACTTCACTCTCTAACAACCAGCGGGCCAGATCGTACTCGTGAACAAGGTAGTCCAGCGCGAGCCCGCCACCTTCGTCCGCTCTCAATACCCAATCCGGTGGGAGCTTTGAACGATGAACCCCACGAATACTAAGTGGCATGCCTAATGCCCCTTGTACTATCTGGTGTCTGACGCTCCTGTATGAAGGATCAAACCTCCGCATGAAACCTATGGTCAGCAGAATCCGGTTCTTATGAGCCTCTTCTATGACCTGATCTGCATCTTCGACCCTTAAGGCAATAGGTTTCTCAAGAAAGATATGTTTCCCCTCTTGAGCAGCAGCTATCGCTAACTCAGCATGAGAAGGCGTCCGTGTACAAACCAAAACCATCTCTATGTTTTTTGATTTCAGTAGTGCCATGTGATTTTCGTAGTAGGCTATATCTAAAGCCTCAGCTAGGTCTCGCCCGGTCGAACCTGAGATCGCTGTTAGTCTTGCGCCTGGAATTCCATGAGAAAGAAAGTCAGCATATAGTCTTCCCATACGTCCGACACCCACAATACCGACGCTTATTGCCCCCATTGTCTTCAGCCTCGTTTCAAAGTCTACTGATACCTACAGTTCATCAGCGGCAACTCGCAGTTGATAACCGTGTAAATCAATATCGACTCGCGGCAGTTCTGCAGACTCTCCCACCCAAAAGTAAGGGTTTTGACCTGTTCCTGGCACGGTGATCTCATAATGCGGAGTACCGGCATAAATCGTAAAGCAGCTAAGATTTGGATCGTTAAATGGGATGATATACGCAGCAAAGTCAGAGGATTTCAGGGTGCCGCCGGCAATCTTAGCCTCAATATCCTCCCGTCTACTCAACGCAAAGACCCAAATTAGAGGTTTTGTTTCTTCGCCACGGTTGACCAGGAAAACCTCTTCATTTCCGGGATGATAATTGAGAGTCCCTTCTAATAGGTTCAGACTCACAAATAATAGCATATGCCCCCCATATTGCGAATCGGTTTTATACATAGCCTTCGCTTTGAATTCTCCTTCAGACGCCTCGAGGGTATCCGCAGGAGGAAGCAATCTGCTTACCAGGTTATGTCGTTCAAGTTCAAGCATCTCACCCTCAGTTAGTTTCCGGACTGGAATTGTTATGGTTTTCATGGCTAATCTCCTTTAGATACTGCCTTTTAGCTAAAAAGCGTGGCTAGATTTCCACCTAAGACTTTGGCTCGGTCTTTTGCGTCAGGAACAGCGGTTCTCACCGCATCCAACATTGCTTCCGAACTCAAAAAGGGGAAATCAGAACCCATGACTACACGGTCGCTACCAACATCGTGTACCGCCCTACGGATAGAAAGCACATCGGTGGCAGCTGTCTCCAACAGGATATTAGGAAGTTCCCTCGCTGCCCTGATCGCCCCAGCCAGGTGCCAGGGGCAACCCATATGGGCCATAATGAAGGTAATATCAGGGTAGCGTCGTGCCACATCGGCTACAACCTCAGGGCTGTGAAAATGATCAACCATGCCTCCGGTGGCTGCATGGACCAAAACCGGAATCCTCCTCCCTACTTCTTGCTGGAGTTCCATAATCCGATCCATAACAGCGCCTACGATTCTAGGTGCTTCATCCACACTGCCCTTACTCTCTGAGTATGCATCGTTAAAGGCATAAAAATGAACCCCGGGATGAAACTTGACTCCCTGTAATTTGAGTTCCTTGATACCTCTGTCAAGCTCTTCCAAAGCGTAGTTGCGCTGAACCAATTCACAACGCCCTTGCTTCCAACCCAAAACTGCAGTGGACTGATGCCATGGATTCATGGTGAAGAATCCAATTAAGCGATCCGCATACTTTGCCTGGACGGAACCGATATAGTCATGACCAATATAAGGATTATAATCGGGAGTGCGAAAAGTCATATTAGCGTTTTCTTGAAAGACAATTGCCCTGTCGATACCCAATCTGTCCATCTCATCAATCAACATCTCCGCTGTTAACGCCATATCCGGTCTTGCGCACAGATGATTGTGGGCATCAATGATCGGTGTTTTTGCCATCACCGTCTCCTCCAATCTTCTCAAGTTCTGAATCCCATGCTTCATAGATGAATCAATCTTGTACGCTCTTCGTAGCTAATATTCTACTTAGCCTGCATTTATATGTCCTTACGCGGAACCCATCTGGTTAGGCGAGTCTCAACCAGTTTTAGAAGCCAATTCACCAGAATCGAAAAGAAGGTGATTAAGAAAACTCCCACTAACAAAAGATCTGTCATCACAAAACGACGGCCTTCAATAATCAAGTAGCCGAACCCGGCCCTGGTACCCATGAATTCCGCAGCCACATTCATCCCGAAAGAAGTAGCTGCCGCCACTCGGATCCCTCCCATGATTCCCGGAAGAATCGCTGGGAACAATATGGTTCGAAAGATCTGAAACCCTTTTGCTCCCAAAGAACGAGCTGCGTTAATATATAGAGGATCTACATTCCGAACTGCCTCAATTGTATTGACCACCAAAATCACCCAAGCGCCAAATGATATCAAGATCAACTTCGATTTGGTGCCAATCCCAAACCACAGGATAAACAGGGGAATCAGTGCTAAAGGCGGCATTGGACGTATAAACTCCACCACTGGCTCGAAGATCTGACCCAGGACTTTGTTCCAACCGATCGGCAAGCCCATTAGAATCCCCAACGACGAACCTATAGCGAAACCTAACAGAATTCGATACATGCTATCCGCTATATGCATGGGCATATCAGCACGATATCGCACGAAACATCTGTATACCGCCTGAGGAGACGGCAGATAGAGCTCGGGGACCCAGCCCGAATTTGATAACCAATACCAGAGACAAAAAATGATTACTAATCCCAATAGGTTTAGTAATCTCTCACTTTGCTCAAGAATCCAACCTTGAACTCTCGTGATCCAACTTATGTTAGCTGTTTTCTCCGGTATCACTGCCCATCACCTCAGCAAGATGTTTTCTAAACTCTATGAATTCTGGAACTGTTCGTAGATAGGCTTCCCGTGGTCGACTGAATTCCACTGGGACGCTGGCCTTTATGGTGTTCGGATTCCGTTGCATGATTAGTATTCGGTCAGATAGGAAAGCTGCTTCTTCCAGATCATGGGTAACAAAGAAGATCGTCTTGTTTTCCAGACTCCAAATCTTAAGCAACTCTTCTTGCATCTTCTTCTTAGTCAAGTCATCCAAAGCTCCAAATGGTTCATCCATCAGTAATATCCTTGGATTATTGGCGTAAGCTCTGGCAATATCAACTCTCTTAGTCATCCCGCCCGATAGTTCTTTAGGGTAAAGGTGTTCGTACCCCTTCAAGTGTACTAATTCAACGTATTTTTCTACGATAGCCCGACGTTTGTCCTTGCTTAATCCCCGCATACGCGGCCCGTATTCGATGTTCTGCTCCACAGTCATCCAGGGAAACGCGGCGTACTGTTGAAAGACTATCCCGATCTCCGGTGAAGGACCTGTCAGTTGCTCCCCTTCCAACAGGATCTTACCTGAAGTAGGTCTGTTAATCCCACCGAGCATAGATAAGATCGTGCTTTTACCGCAACCTGACGGTCCGATAACACTGACCAACTCCGATTTATATACCTTAAAACTAACATCCTTTATCGCGTCTATCCGACCTCGACTCGTTATATAGGTTTTGGTCAGGTTCTCCACCATCAACAATACTTCCCTACTCGCCTGTTCCATCTGTTTCACCCTCTACTAGACAGTCCCGACGCCTTATGCAGACACTCTATTGGACTTCTTTCATATTCCCTGTAATGGCTGGGATGGGAGCACTGATAGTTGTTGCTCCCATCCCAGTTTCCTTACTGATCAAATCTCCCCGTGAATCTGCTCGGCTATGATGAACTCATCGAGTCTTACCGTTCCTGGCTTGACTTGCTGCTTGGTGTTTGTCCAGAAATCCAGCGAGCTTTCATAGATGCTCATCGCATTCCACTTAGCATCCGGCGCGAAGAAATACTCCATGACCTCATCTTTCAACGGCCAGTAGGTGATCTCTTTTATGATATCTTCCACATCATCTACAGTTAGACTGGTTCCTTGCCATTTGTTAGCAACCTCGGCAAACTTCTCCTTGGCCTGTTCCTTGGTGAAAAGATCGTTGAGCGCGCGGTACCAGGCCCTGCGCATCTTGACAATAGTATCCATATTATCCTTGACCCAATCGGCCCTGGCCATCTCACCGGAGAGAATAACCGAAGTCCCGCCTAGTTCTCGCGCAGAGATTAGTTTATATGCTCCCAGTTTAGTCAAACTGATCACCTGCGGGTATCCACCAAGCTCAAAATCTCCGGTTCCTTGCCAAAAAGCCAACGCGCCCTCGACATCCGGAATATCGATATATCCAATGTCATTGTCTTTCAGGTTGGCTACCTTTAGGGCCTCCTGCAATGGCAAGTTCGATCCTGTGCCGCGGTCCATTACGATGGTGCGTCCTTTAAGTTGCCTGCACGTATCTTCCACCGCTTTCTTAACCGCTTCCGACTCTGAATACTTCCCTTTGTATTCCTGGTAGAATTGCTCGTAGGTCTTAATTTCTCCTTTCGGATACACATCGTCTGGCCTTACCATTATCGCATATCCCGTAAAGCCGCAAGCCAGAGAGATTGTTCTCAACTCCGGAAACCGGGCCGCCAGTAATACTCCTGAGGCGCTGTTAGTGGATACAATATCCAGCTCTCCCGCAGCGAGCGCTTCTCCTACGGTAATGTCGTCTGGGAACTTGGTAAACTGAACATCTAGTCCCTCTTCCTCAAAGTATCCCAATTCGTCTGCTAATACCCATGGCATCCAATCCTGATACGGTAGCAATCCAAACGAGACTCTTGCCGTCTTCTTTGCTCCATAACTGGTTCCAGCAAGAAGCAGACCTAGAATCAGGATTGCGGCGATGGTTATTCCTACATGTCTCTTTCTCATCTGTTTAACCTCCTTTTAGTAAATGAGCGTTCATACAGAATCTTCTGAGGGACATGCCATTCTCACTTCTGACAACCACTCTCCTCTCTACGCGTCCTTACCATAGACACCCCTTCTATCCCAGTTGAAACCTAATCAGCTATACTTCTATGGAAGGCTCGATTTGCTAAATATCCTCATCCGATTTCACCAGAAGAAACTGAATCAGTTG
Organism: Bacillota bacterium; assembly: GCA_012512055.1. The sequence continues at coordinate 7,583 of JAAZEW010000247.1, forward strand.
ATCAATAGTAGGACTGAACCCGTTCGCTACGTAAAAAGACGAGACGGAGTTCCCAAGAATCAGAGATTCCTGGAGTGAAAAACCCAGTAACCAACCAAGACCAAACCCGGCATTGAAGTTGTCACCGCCACCGGTGGAAAGTCTGGGACTTCTGACATAGAAACCAGGAACCTCCTGAATCTCCTCACCGGAAAACCCGATTGCACTCTCGGTCTCATGAATTACCAGGCACTGAATTTCCAAAGCGTCAAAGATGGCCTTCCCGATCTGATTGATGCTTCTTCCTCGTCTTTCAGGCCTTAGAACCTTAAAGACAATCTCGGCCTCTTTTTCATTCAAACCCAAAATCACGTTAGAATACGCAGAAAAGCAACTGACCCTGCTCAGGAAATGCCTTAGTTCTTCTGTTTGCCTGCGCGAAGGGTCTGCTATGTCAAAGAAGCAATACTTGCTCTTCCCGAGTCCTGATTGAACGAAAGGGAATACCTGGTTCAGAAGCCCTTCCAGGATTGAATCCATCTGGATAGTAGCACTCCAATTAGTTATCCCAATGAATTCGCTGGCTTCGACTAAACTTAAGATAGTTGGTAACCCAATAACTGCTTTAATGTGCGTCCAATCGATGTTATTAAGAGATTCAGTCTGACCAAACATTAGCTTCCCGTCATTAAACTCAAAAGCATGAGTCACATTGGGCTCACCGAGACTAGTTAGCTGACAGTTTGGTGAGACTTCTGTGAAAACCTTATGCAACTCCGGCTTGCCGAAAGTACCGATGCAGCTGACATGTGAACCTAGCTCCGCCAAGGCATTAGCGAGAATGGGAGCGTTGCCCCCGAGCTTGACTTCCTGTAAAAGGATTTCAAGGTCTGAACTCCTTCCGGAATGTTCTTGGATGTAATCCGCGAATTCTTGGATCGTTTGGAATAGCTCATACTCTGAAGTACTTCGACGACGTTTGATCACTCTGAAGATCTCATCAATGAAACCGTCGAAACCAACGAGGGAGTTGAAGCTATTTCCTCTTTCCTTGGCTGCTTCAATGAGTTTGAATGCTAGATCTCTGAGTGCTTGATTCATGAACTAAGTCATTCTCCTTGTTCCTGTTCTAGACTCCCGGTTTCCACTTACTAAAGACCAGTTCACCACAGCCTTTAAAGATCAACCTTTGGTAGTTGACGCTCTTTAAGATCGGAATCTTATGCAAATGGGGGACTATGACCCGACTTCTGACTTCCTCATCAATATGTGGATAGAGATGCTCAAATATCGCTTCCGTAATACCCCCTAGATAGACGACTTCCGGATCAAAGATATTAATCAAAATAGAAATGAGCTTTCCGAAGATCCTGCCATTTTCAGCAAGGACGGCCTGAGCAATGGTATCGCCGCTTAGCAAAGCTTTAACAAAACCATCCCAGTCCCGACTTGTACTGGAAGAGAAGATTCCTTTATCCTCCATATACTTGCGTAAGAAACCGTGCAATGCCAGTTCAGTTTCGACACAGCCGTAGTGACCGCATGTACACAGGTAATTACGTTCTCCGATCGGGATATGACTGATCTCACCGCCAAGTCCCCTGCTCCCTGTTAGGAGCTTTCCATTAGAGATAATCCCCACCCCGATACCTTCACCGACGAACAGATAAACGATATCCTTGTTATACGTCTCATCACTACGCCTAAACAATGATTCGGCCATTGCCAGCAAGTTAGACTCGTTTTCGATTTCGATAGGAAGATTAAAAGCCTTCTCCAGCATGCTCTTTAGAGGCATATTCTCAAATAGGGGGTTAGTTGAGTTGATCAGGCATTCAGTATTGCTGTATAGAATGCCGGGAGCTGCAACACCAATACCCAGTAATCTATCAGAGGAAATTTGCAGTTCTGAGAGAGTCTCCCTTGATAGGTCAACAATGGTCTCCAACAAGCGCTGTATTGAATCCGGCGATAAGCTTTTTACCCTTTTTGCTGCAACGACTTCGCTTTTTAGATTTACAACTGCCAGATCGAGTGAGCCCTTGTTCGTGAGATCTAACGCTAGAGTATACTTTGAGGAAGGATTTATCAGCAGCAACTGAGGAATTCTCCCGCCACTCGCCTTAGGAGAGAGAACATTCTCCAGAATTCCATCAGAAATCAATTGATTACAAATATTAGATACCGTGGCAAAGCACAGGCCCAAGCGGTCAGATAAGTGATTCTTGGTAGCGGAGTCATTACATCGTAGATAATCGATAATCCTCTTAGTATTGAAGCTTCTCAGTTCAGCGGTATTCTGGATCATGTCAATCTCTCAACTCCAGCAGCCGTACTCTTATCACCTGCTATACACTTGTTACAATGCTTCTGATAGGACTTCTTATAAGACTTCTAATAACTATAGACTAGTTTAGACTGCATTTGCTGCCTTGTCAAGAGTGGCCTTCTTGCCTCTTGGCAGTCGGCTTTTGCCATCATGTGGAAAATAAGTTTAAACTTGTAATCAAAATAGCTGAAAAGGTCATGCCTCAGAGCCCGGGATCATTCCTCCCATCGTCCTCTGTAGACTTCATTGTATTTCCTATAAAGGTGAAGCACGTTCTTCACGTATTCCCTGGTTTCAGGGAACGGAATACTGTTAATGTCCCCCTCTCCTCCGCTCCAGCGCCGCTCTTCAATCCACTTGCTGACATTGCCGCGCCCTGCGTTATAAGCAGCAAGAGCAGTAACCGGGTCTCCCCTGTACTCCCTCAACAAAAACGCCAAGTACCACGTGCCGACATTCAGGTTAGTCATAGGATCGTACAGCATCTCAGGGTCGAACTTTCCTATCCCCAATTCTCCTGCAATCCAGTTGCCGGTATCAGGCATGACTTGCATCAAACCTCTGGCCCCTTTGGCTGACAGGGCCTGAGGATGGAATCTGCTCTCTACGCGAATCACCGCAGTGACGAGAAAAGGGTCCACGTCGTGTTCGCGTGAGTATTGGGTGATTATGTCCTTATAATGGATTGGATACACTCGCCTCAAATACCACCTGGAATGGAATATGAGGTATGCAATAAGCATGATACCCAAAA
>JAAZEW010000248.1 GCA_012512055.1 Bacillota bacterium
CGCTTGTAGACGATTAGGGTAGCTTCATAATCAGTCGATCTGCTTCTTGATTAATCTCGACATATCGTTGATCTCGTCTGTTAGTTCGTAGCATTCTAACTGCTCTACGCATTGCTTGACACGATCAATATCGCCTCGCTGAAGATATAGACCCGCAAGATTGAGTAGCACAACGGGTTGATCAGGAGTAATATCCACCAGCATTGTGAGCAAATCCTCAGCCTCATCCAGCCTGTCTTTCATCCTCAGGAGGTTAGCCAGTGTCAACATGGCAGGCGGGTAGCATATGGCTTCTGCGATTAAAGGCTGTAGTTCTTCTATCGCTTCATCGATCTTCCCCGCATCGCGCAAACTCCTCGCCTTCCCCACCAATTCCTCCAAGGCTTCGTCACGGCCTTCAATGATCCTTGGAGTCTGAATAACCAGCCGGACCTTCTTTCCATTCAAGATAGCTTTAATAGGCTCTCCTTCCTCATAGATACCCAGGTTTATAAGAACCTCGGCAGCTGCCATCTTTAGTTCCTTACCAACCCCGTCTGCCAATAGGATCCCTCTCGCCAAGTCCTGCCCCCAATCCCCACCATATCGAATGACACTTTTTATCTTGTCTGCAAACTGCCTCTCTTCACCGGCATCCACATCACCAAACACAATTCCTAAGGCAAGCATGCGGAACCAACCCTTCTGCGCCAATTCCCCTAGATCATTGATTTCATATCCCCTAATTGCACGCATGTCGGGAACACGGTATTCCACCGGAAACCGCTTTACGATCCCCAACTCCGCAGCCTCTGCTACAATGGCGTACAAGCTGACAAACTCCCACCCGGGTTGTACCGAACCTTTCCAAAAGAATACGGCTTTCGAAAACTGACCCAGATTAAAAGAGGCTACCCCTGCTAAAAACTGATTTTCGGGATTCACATGATATTCCTTCCACTTATGATACAGGTCGAGCACGAGATGATGGTGACCAAGATCCCCGGCCGCTCTCTCGATAAGCACAGTGTATTCGCACCATGGCTCCGCAATCGGCAGGCCCTCTGACATCATAATCCTGACTCCTATTTCAAAGTCGGATACCGCTCTATTAAGGTGCTCTTCCGCGTCTTTTCCCTGCCCTAGGACTGCTAAGGCCTGTGCTGCCAACGCATGCGCGAAGGGATTCGGCGCGCCCGCCTCAAGGTTGCTTTTGAGGATTCTCAAGGCACCAGCAGGATCTCCCTGCTGAAAGCGGCTCATTGCAAGATTGTTGCGGGAAATCGGGCTCGAGTCTATCCTCACCAATTTCTTGAATACCTTTTCTGCTCTTTCGAATTCCCCTCTGTTCAGCCGTCTCAGGCCTTCTGCCCGTAGTGATTGTATCCTTCTTGTAGTATCCATGCCGATCATCTCCTATCAGCCTTTCCGACAAACATCAATTTCAGTATGCAATAAAAAATGCCCAGTTCTCATGTCAAGGGGGTCTCGAGATATGGAGTAATTGAGAATAAGAAACATAATCCTAAACTATTACGGGAGAAGTATTGTCCATACCATGGTATTGTATAAGTGTGGATAACACAATGGATCAGAGTGGGCTTGTGGGTATTTACTCCCTTTGAGTTTAGGTAACATTCTCTGCATTGTGATAATATTCAAGTATGGCAAAAAGAAATCTATGACAGGATTAAGAACCGCTATTATCGTTCTTTTGCAGCCTTCGTAGAGAAGATGGGGGCGGCTCTAAAATGAACCTTGGACTGCCTGAACGTATTTTGCAAGCGATAATCGCAAAGCTGGATGGGAAGGAAAGCGTAACCCGGGCGGTAATTTTCGGCTCTCGAACCCGAGGGGATTACAAACATAATTCCGATATCGACATTGCTATCTATTGCAAAGGACAATTGCCTGCAGGATTAAGGCTCGATTTGGACGAGGCGGCAGGGATATATAAAATCGATGTCATAGATATGAACCACCCACTGGGTGATGCGCTACGGCAAAGAATCGAGGAGCAAGGCGTTGAAGTATACCGGAGGGATCAATATTGACTGAAAAGCCGGCTTGCCAAGGGCAACCCTTCATCAAATGGGCAGGCGGGAAAGGGCAACTCCTTTCTACGTTCCGGGAATTCTACCCGCAATCGCTCACAACCGGTAAGATAAGACGTTATGTTGAGCCATTTGTCGGGGGAGGCGCGGTGCTATTTGACGTCCTTCAGAGCTTCCCTGTGGAAGAAGCAGTTATTATTGACATAAACCGCGACCTCATCAATGCCTACAAGGCGGTCAGGGATCATGTTGAACGCCTAATCAGCTTGCTCGGAGAAATGGAACGTGACTATCTTGCCGAGGACACGGAGGCCCGGAAGAAGGCATACTACGGCATCCGCAAAGCATTTAACTTGAGAAAAGCCGGCGACGGCAAAGTGGATCTTGAAGAAGCGTCTCAGTTCATTTTCCTAAACAAGACATGCTTCAACGGCCTATACCGCGTGAATAAGTCAGGTCATTTCAATGTCCCGTTCGGTGACTATAAGAATCCTACCATCTGTGATGCTGAGAACCTAACCACAGCAAGTATATTGCTAAAGAAAGTAGAAATCTTGCACGGTGACTTCAGGAAAGCATCAAGCTATGCGGATTCCGAAACCTTAGTGTATTTCGATCCCCCTTACAGGCCGCTTAGTGCGACATCCAGTTTCACATCCTACAGTAAACAGGACTTTACCGATGAGGACCAGATAGCACTGGCAGATTTCTATCGACAGATGCATGACCGGGGGGCTCTGCTCATGCTAAGCAACTCAGACCCACACAATGTCAATCCTCTGGACTGCTTCTTCGATGACCTATATAACGGATTCAATATCTACAGAATACAGGCAATGAGGTCTATCAGTTCAAAAGGTGATGGCCGTGGCCCGCTCAGTGAAATCCTGGTCACTAACTATGAGGCCTAGGACGGACGACGTAAACTAAGGAGAACCGGGTTTCAGCGCATCAAGCGCTTGCTTCACACGTGGATCGCGCTCGGACAGCGCAAAGGCCGGCGCCCATACGACCATATTGCGCATGTAGTGGTCTCCAAAACCATACTCGCCGGTGACTGAATCTATTACATCCGGCTGATCCCAAGGGTTTTTCATATTGTCGGTGATGTTTGCCCATACCTTACGCGCAAGCTCCAAACCCTCATCCACCATTCCCTCATAGACCGCAAGCGATGCAAGGGCATAGGTTTCTCCCGGCCATACATTCCCGGAATGAGAATTCGTCCTGTCCACACTGCCGTCAGGCAGTACCGCATTCACCGCTCCAAAGCGTGACATTGACCCATTCATTTCCAGCATGGCGCGCACCGCAGAGACAACGTGTTCCCGGGGAAGGATATAGCCAAGACCGAGTAGGTGCGCATACCATTGGCCATTAAGCTGGCCTGTTGTGCATGCCTCATGC
>JAAZEW010000249.1 GCA_012512055.1 Bacillota bacterium
GATACGAAGCAGGTTGAGCCTGCTATAGTTGGGTTTTTGTGTAACTGGTGTTCGTACGCAGGAGCGGATCTTGCAGGCACATCCAGATTGTCCTATCCCACCAACCTCCGGGTCATCAGGGTTATGTGTTCCGGGCGGGTTGATCCCGGACTCATGCTTGAACCGTTCTTGAGCGGAGCGGACGGCGTCATGGTTTTAGGATGCCATCCTGCCGACTGCCATTACTTGACCGGTAACTACCAGGCTGAGCAGCGAGTCTTCTGTGTCAGGACTGTCTTGGAGCACCTGGGGATAGACAGTGGCAGGCTGTATTTGGATTGGGTATCCGCATCAGAAGGCGCAAGGTTTGCTGAGCTCGTTACGGAATTCGCAGGCCAGGTGAGAAGGCTGGGCCCTGCAGGGGGCGTAGAGTCGCGGGAAGGGTTGTCCGGTTCTGAGTTCATGCGGAGAGTACAGGTAGCGAAACGGGTAACGGAGGGAGAAAAATTCAGGTGGCTTGTGGGACGTAGAAAGGCCTTGCTCGAAGAGGAGAATGTCTACAAAGAGCAGTTGTCAGGCCGGAGGTTCCATGACCTTATGTCTTTCATGGTTACAGAAGAATGTCTTAGAGCTGCTATAGAGCTTCTTGCTGAGGAAGGCCCTGTGTCTTGCAAAGACATGGCGGAAATACTGGGAGTATCTGCAGGGAGGATTTTGGACCACACCGCTTATCTCAAGAAAGCCGGATTCCTTGAGCTTCATGATGTCTCAGGATGCAGTCCGCGATATGTTTCCTTGAAATACCGGCTATCTAGGGGAGAGAGATAGGAAGGGTTCTGCGTAAAATAGTGTCTGGAGGAGCGCGAAACATGGCGTTGGACGAAAGAAGCGCTGCAGAAAAGACAGTTGGGGCTGTTCTGGTCATAGGCGGCGGTATAGGAGGCATGCAGGCAGCTTTGGACCTGGCAGACTCCGGCTTTTACGTTTACATGACAGAGAAGAAGCCCGCTATTGGCGGGGTTATGGCGCAGCTTGACAAGACGTTTCCCACAAATGACTGCTCCATGTGCATAATGGCGCCGAAACTCGTAGAATGCGGACGCCACCTGAATATTGAGGTCATAACTAATTCTGAAGTAGCCGATGTGCAAGGCACTCTAGGCAATTTTACCGTTCGCTTGGTGAAGCACGCGCGATATGTGGACCAGGAAAAGTGCACAGGGTGCGGGGTATGCGCAATTCACTGCCCGGTGGGGGCAGCCAGGGATGAGTTTAACTCAGGCCTTGGAACGTGGCCGTCCATATATATTGAGTACCCTCAGGCTGTGCCTCTTGCCTATGTCATTGACAGGGACACATGTATAGGTTGCGGGTTGTGCGAGACTCTGTGCCTGGCCCAAGCTGTGAAATATGATGACGCGACTTGCGAGAGAGAGCTTAAAGTCGGTGCAATCATTGTTGCCACAGGCTTTGATGCATATGCTCCGTCTGAGCGTAAGGAGTACGGATACGGACGATTTCCAAACGTCGTGACGAGCATGGAGTTTGAAAGGATCCTCAGCGCGTCCGGGCCTTATGAAGGAAGGGTGCTTCGTCCGTCTGACGGTGATATACCCAGGAGAATTGCTTTCATACAGTGTGTCGGGTCAAGAGACC
>JAAZEW010000250.1 GCA_012512055.1 Bacillota bacterium
GCCTACGGGCCGGATTTTGTCAAGGCGACCTGCTTGGGGAGCCGTCCCCGAGTGCAACACCGGCCACCCTGCACGGCACGTACACTTTCTGGAACCGGCGATTATTTGTGGTGATCTACTTAGGAGCCGCTCACTGGATACATTGTACTATGAAAGCTGCCCCAGTCAAAGCGATCCGCACCGGTCTGCTCGTTAATCGCATATTACCCTTGGATGTAACACTCATAATGACTCCGGCGTCTATTATTGTGTGATATTATGACCTTAGTAAATATCATAGCTCCCTGTAAGGGTAAGCTAGACTTTTCTCGCCCTCTGAAGACATCATCCACAAGGGGTGGTAACAATGGCTACATTCGACGACTTCCTGAAGCTGGATATCAGGATAGGCACAGTTGTTGAAGCTGCGCCATTTCCTGAGGCGCGCGTGCCGGCGCTTAAACTCATCATAGACTTCGGAGATCTGGGTCTGAAATGCTCAAGCGCTCAGATCACAAAGCGCTACAGCCCCGATATTCTGGTGGGCAGACAAGTAGTCGCGGTTGTGAACATGCCGCCCCGCCGAATTGCGGGATTTTCATCGGAAGTGCTGGTCCTTGGTGGGCTGCCTGAGGAAGGTGACGTAGTGCTTCTATCCCTTGACGCTCCGGTCGCCAACGGCACGCGTGTTGGGTAGCCCGCAGAAATGTCCGATTAAATAGCTTTTAATCCCGCCGATATCAAAACACCGTCCTTGCACCCGGACATATCTTCCAGGTAATTCACAGTCTCAATGACTCAAAATCCTATTGGGTAGTTGAACTACTAATGCCAAATGTCTCATACGTCATTCCACGAACATAACTCACAATACGTTGAATAGCCTCTCTGATGTCATTAAGGAACTGTTCATCGGTCCGCTTAGACATATATGACATCTTCTTCAATACTCTTCGCCAAATTCCGTAATCGAATGGCTTCTACTCCGGCCGCCTCCATAGCGCTGCAAGATCCACCAAGAAACCGGGAAAGTCAGGATGTGTGAATTCACCTACATCAAGGCCCGAGCTTCGCAGAATATAGAGACCGTTCTGCAAGGCATATGCCTCAATTGTTTCATCATAGGGGTCGACTATCCAGTAATGTGGCACGCCCATTCGTTCATATATGTTCCTTTTTCTCACACGGTCTTTGGATCGAGTCCACTTAGAAAGGATCTCCACAACCAAATACGGGATCCCGTTTATTCTCGCTTCCTCCACAATTTCGCTATTTTCGCCAGGGATATAAACCAGGTCCGGCTGGATCACGTTTGTATCCGACAAGGTCATATCGATAGGCGCATTAAAAATCTCCCCCGCCGGGTCTTGCGGGGTGAAGCAGTCCTCAAGAAGACGCTGCAATCGCCTGGATACCCGCTGGTGATGGACGTATGGTGCCGGTTCCTTAACCAGCATGCCATCGAGGATTTCATAATGATAACCTTCTTCATTCGGCAGCCGGAGATAGTCCTCGTAGGTATACACCTTATCGGTGCTATATTCAGGCTTTGCTTCCCGTACCACGACAGTAGACTCCTCCATTTGATTCATGCTAAGATGGCGCAAAACCTTTTCCGGATCATAGCGATACTGTCCATTGGATAGTTGAATATAAGGTATCCTGGATTCTCGAGTGTAACGCCATATAGTCTCCACAGATAGCTTGAGTATGTCAGCAAGCTCTTGAGCGGTTATGAGCCTCGGTTCGGCCATAGCGATGCACTCCTTTCACACCAAGAATACCATATAACACAACTAAACACAAGTACTGATAATCAATAACAAGTATTTGTCTTCAGGTGCGTGTCCTCCCTGATCCCATTCATTGCCACAGAAGGAAAAAGCAAACGAACATAGAAAAGACTGTCCAAGCTATGTTCAAGTCCACAGGCGTGACATCACATAACTCCAGGGAGGTTCATAGCGATAATCGAGTTGCCTGAAGCTGTCACTATCTCAAAGCAGATGGCCCTTGCCTTCACAAGTTCGCCTTAGGCTTCTGTGTTTGCCTATTCTAGACCCACGAGCTTGGACCTGCATGACTGTTGTGTCGTATATGCGCATTGGTTTCACACTAGTGTAAATCGTCATATTAGAAGGAATTGTCTAATATGTACCGAAGGGATAGATCGGGATGGCGAAGGCATCATCCCGTCCTGAGATATTTTACGGAGGTGAACTAAGTGAATTCTCTCTTGGTGATGGTTGTGACGTTCGTCTTGTACATCCTGGCGTATAACCTGTACGGAAAGAGATTAGGTTCCAAGGTGTTCGAGCTGGCGACCAAAAACATCACACCTGCTGAGAAACACAACGATGGTGTGGACTATGTTCCTACCAACAAGTTCATCCTTGCCGGCCACCACTTCACATCCATTGCAGGAACAGGGCCTATCGTCGGCCCGGTGCTCGGAGTCATATGGGGCTGGGTGCCTGCCCTGCTTTGGGTAGTCTTCGGCTCAATTTTCGCAGGCGCAGTGCATGACTTGGGAGCTCTGGTCATATCAATGAGGCATGATGGCAAGTCCATCGGCGACATTACAGGACATGTGGTAAATCCGCGCACTAGATCTCTCTTCTTCATTATCATCTTCTTCTGTCTTTGGATTGTGATAGCGATCTTTGCAATCCTTATGGCAAACTTGTTTGTTCAGTATCCGCAATGTGTCTTTCCTATTTGGATTGAGATTGCCATAGCTATGGCGCTGTCGTGGTATCTGTACGACAAGAAAGGAAGCCTGATAACAGGGTCAATTGTGGCGATGATTCTCATGTACTTCACTATCTGGATCGGCCTTTTCATTCCGGTCTCCCTAAGCAGGGACACGTGGATTGTGATTATCATGATCTACATATTCTTCGCTTCAACCATGCCCGTGCAACGTCTACTGCAACCACGTGACTACATTAACGCGCTGGAGCTGGGTGTAGCGATGGCGCTTCTAATCGCGGGGATAATCATCAGACCTCTCCCTATAGTTGCCCCTGCAGTAATATCATCACCTGCCGGCGCCCCTCCGATGTTCCCGTTCTTGTTCATAACCATTGCCTGTGGCGCAATATCCGGATTCCACAGCTTAGTATCCAGCGGCACCAGCGCCAAGCAGATTGACAAGGAGCCTTCTGCGCTGGCAGTTGGGTACGGAGGTATGCTCCTCGAGGCCGCCCTGGCTACGCTGGTGATCCTTGCAGTGACGACAGGGGTTTCGAAGGAAGCTTGGCTCACAACTTACGCGAACTACGCCAAAGTACCCACGCTTCCCACTTTTGCAGAAGGAGGCGCAAGAATCGTTGAAGCATTGGGTATCCCGAAAGCGCTGGCCATAAACATCCTGGCAGTCTTTATGGTCAGCTTCGCCAGCACTACAATTGACACAGCCACAAGATTGCAGCGATACGTGATCTCGGAGTTTGGTGACAGTGTCAAGCAGGACTGGCTCGCCAACAAGTACGTCGCAGCCGGCATCGCGGTCATCAGCGCCTACTTGCTTGCCTTCCGCGGAAGCGCTAATGTAATATGGCCTCTCTTCGGCGCCACAAACCAAATGCTCGCCGGGTTGGCCTTGCTTGCGGTAACCGTATATCTTGTGCAGAAAGACAGGCCCACTGTCTACACGATGATTCCCATGATATTCATGATATTCATGACCACCTGGGGCATGATAGCCAACTTCCGCAACTACCTGGCAGCAGGCAACACTCTCCTGGCCGTAATAGACGGGATCATCATTATACTGGAGATATGGATGATCGTAGAGGCTGTGAATGTGTTAACCAGGATAAGGCAAGCGCAGCTTGGTGTTCCGGCAAGTAAGTGATAAGGACTTGACAACCGTCTCTGCATCAAAGTATACTTATGCATAAATGCTGTAAGATTATACGAAAGGAGCTGTAAGCATTGAAAAGAGTATTCTTCGTGTCTCTGTTGAGCGTGGCACTTGTTCTCATTATAGGATCCGCTGTTGCCATAGGTGCAAAACCTGTTCTGAAAGTTGGGACAAGCGCTGATTTCCCACCCTTTGAGTTCCAGGATGAAAAAACCGGGGCTTACTTAGGATTCGACATTGATCTGGTCCGGGCTGTCGGGGCTGCTGCTGATATGGAAGTACAGATTGTAAACACTGCATGGGACGGACTGATCCCAGGCCTCTTAACCGGCAACTACGACTGTATAGTGTCAGCGATGACCATCACTGAAGAGCGTCTAAAGGCGGTAGCATTCTCAGACCCGTACTTCTCAGCCGGCCAGGTCATAGTGACTCGAGCCGAGGACACTTCTATCCAGACTGTGGAAGACCTGGAAGGCAAGCATATTTCAGTACAGATTGGCACAACCGGCGACCTTGCAGCATCCGATATTCCCGGCGCGACAGTCAAACGGTTTAACCTGGCGCCTGACGCGATCCAGGAAGTTCGAAACGGGAGCGTCCCTGCATGCATAATTGACCTGGCAGTCGCGGCTGAGATTGCCAAGGAGTACGCGGATATCAAATTCGGCGAACCGTTCACAATGGAGTACTACGGCATCGCCATACGCAAGAACAATACGGAACTTATCAAGAAGATCAATCGTGGATTGGCCGCAGTCAAGGCTTCCGGGGAGTATGATAAGATATACGCCGATTGGTTCGGGGGGAACTGACCGCACTGCATGTAGGTGCGTTGGGATTGATCCTTTATGGCCCGGTCACGACGGCAGAAAACCGTCGTGGCCGGTCTTCATGCAATGCGGGCTAATGGAGGAATTGATGTGGCGCTCGACTTTTCCATAATTCCAGGGGTAATACCGGCATTGCTCCTAGGCACACGCCTTACTATTGAGCTGGCGATTATCGCCGTGGCAATCGGCCTTGTCATCGGATCCTTCGCCGGCATCGGCCGTGTCGGCGGTAACCGCTTGGTGCGCTTGGTAACCGGCGTCTATGTTGATTTTATCAGAGGCACACCTCTTCTGGTTCAGTTGTTTCTTGTCTACTTCGGCCTACCTTCACTCATAGGACGCCCCATCCCTCCCTTCATTGCCGCCATCGCAGCAATGGGCATTAACAGCGGAGCGTACATAGCTGAGATTGTAAGAGCAGGCATACAGTCGATAGACAGGGGACAAGTGGAAGCAGGCAGATCTGTCGGGTTGACTTATGCTCAGACCATGCGGTATATTATTTTCCCACAGGCTTTCCGAAGAATCATACCGCCTTTGGGGAATGAACTCATCGCGATGCTGAAGGATTCATCTTTGGTATCAGTCATAGCCTTGGAAGAACTGCTCCGAAAAGGCCAGGTGGTTATCACAAGGACGTTCAGGCCCTTTGAGGTATACATGGTTGTAGCCCTCATCTATCTTGTAATGACATTGGCAATTTCCAGGTTGGTAGCCTGGTCTGAAAAGAGGTTGAAAGTACTTGATTAGAACTTCGGGACTGGAGAAATATTTCGGAAGCAACCATGTACTGCGCGGGATTGATGTCACTGTCAATCCACACGAAGTAGTCGTGGTCATCGGGCCGTCCGGGTCGGGCAAGAGCACCTTCTTGCGCTGCCTTAACTTGCTTGAGAAACCCACTGCAGGCCAGATATTCTTCCGCGGGCAATGCATCACCGACCCCCATATTAACGTCAATGAAGTGCGGCGCGAGATGGGCATGGTCTTCCAGAGGTTTAACCTCTTTCCGCACATGACTGTAATAGACAACATCACTCTCGGCCCAACAAAGGTACGCGGCATGTCGCCTGAAGAAGCGCGGCAGATCGCAAGAGACCTCCTGAAGAAAGTGGGAATCGCGGAAAAGGAGAATGCTTACCCTTCTGAGCTGTCCGGCGGACAGCAGCAGCGTGTTGCAATCGCCCGGGCCCTTGCCATGAAACCCATGGCCATGCTGTTTGATGAGGCCACATCAGCCTTGGATCCGGAGATGATCGGTGAAGTGCTGGACGTCATCCGTAAGCTGGCTGAAGAGGGGATGACCATGGTCGTTGTCACTCACGAGATGGGTTTCGCTCGCGAGGTGGGCGACAGAATCCTTTTCATGGACGAAGGCTTAATCGTGGAGGAAGGCCCGCCTGAGCAGATCCTGGGAAAACCTCAAAACCCAAGGACTCAGGCTTTCTTGAGCAAAGTACTATAGTCCTTGCTGAGCTGTTCTTTTCACGATCGGCCTTTCGGTAATCTGTCTGTCAATGATCCCTCTTGTTCATCTGTTTCCTCTTGTTCAGCCTCTCGGCACAGATGATCCCGGTCTGAATAAGACCTTAAACACAAAGGGCGCTCCCAGTGTGGCCCATACGGCTACCGCAGCATAGCGCAGCATGTTCCAAAACGCAGCGGCTGGGAAGACCGCCTTAAGCCCGTACCGGACCCCCATCACCCCTGCCAAGCCCAGGACTATTTTGATGACTTGTACTGGCAAGCTTGCACGGACGTCGTACTTTACATATTCGCTCTCCAGCGTGTATCCTATCCCTGCCCCGGCTATGAAACCCAGCACTTGAGCAACTTCCTCAGTAAATGCAGCATTAAATGGGGCGGATAAGGCAAATGCAAGTCCGGGGGCAATTACGGAGACTGCCAATCCAAGCCTGGCTCGCTCTTTGCCTTTTGGACCCGATTTGCGTACGCGGTTTTCGATCTCTCCGTAGAGACAGGCAATAGCTACGCCCAGCACCGCTCCGGCCAGGACATCCGTGGGATAGTGGACTGTAGCGTAGACCCGTGTGAAAGCTACAAAGACCACCACCACGATTCCTGTAACCGTTATCCACTTCTCCTTCGTGTTATACGCCAGGTACGTCCAGAATGTGGATGAAACCTGTGCATGGCCACTGGGAAACGAGTATCCGGTTCCGGTCAACTTCAAGTATTCAGGCGCATCAAGGTGAGGAAATACGACATAAGGCCTGAGCCGGCAGAAGATGAACTTAACCCCTACGTTTATGTAGTTGGAAATGGACAATGCTATCGCCAGCCTGAAGCCTAAAGACTTGCTGATGCACCAGTAGAGCACGGGTATCACAGCCGTGTAGAATTCAGTGGAACCTAAGTCGGTTATGACCTTCATCACTCTGTCGAGCCCGGGAGTTGCGATACTTCTCAGGAATTCGAACACTCCAACGCTATCCACAGGCAACCACCCCTTTTAAAAGGGTATTCGCCGGATGGGTTGGAAATCCTACTCTTACAAATTACCTAGTCTATGACGCTTCTTATCGTCCGGAGTAGATTCTCGCCCATAATTCCCTTTATCACCTGCTCAGAATAACCCCGGGCAGCCAATCCTTCTGCTATTTTCGGGAGCCCGGACACGTCTTTCAGCTCATCGGGAAGTTGCTCAAACGGCAAACCGTCAAAATCCGAGCCCAAGCCCACGTGCTCCGGGCTAACGACGGTGCAGAGATGATCGATGTGATCTATAACCCCTGTAAGAGAGCGCCTTCCCTCGCCGAGGAAATAGCCTGCGAAATTCACGCCTATAACTCCGCCCTTTTTCGCAATAGCCTTAGCCTGGTCGTCCGTGAGATTCCTCGGGTGAGAACAGAGTGACTTTGAGTTGGAATGCGAGGCAATGATGGGCCTTTTTGATACTTCCACCACGTCCCAGAAGCCTGCCTCGGATAGGTGTGATACATCTACAACCATGCCCAGCCTGTCCATCTCCTCTACCACCTCGACGCCGAACCTGGTCAGGCCGCCCCCTGTCCGTTCCTCGAAAGCCCCGTCCGCAAGCTCATTCCTGAGACTCCACGTAAGGGTCATGAGTCTTACGCCAAGCCTGTAGAATATGCGCAATAGCTCAATTCGGCCGTCTAATGCTTCTCCTCCCTCTATGGACAGGAGAGCAGCTATCTTGCCTTCTTCACGCGCTTCATCCACATCACTCCCGGTTGTAGCGAATATCAGCTTATCGCTGTTGTCTTCAATTTCCCGGTAGAACGCGTCCACAAATTGAAGGGCTCGCCTGGCGCCCCCACCGGGTAAGTACTCTTTTGATACA
>JAAZEW010000251.1 GCA_012512055.1 Bacillota bacterium
CCTCACATGAGCTCTTCCCCGGCAATTGAAAACCATATACTCGCAAGGCAATCTCGAGCATCGGGTCATCATCTAAGCCTTCCACAAGCTCCTTCAGGACTTCCTTAGCCACATCCATGCGGGATTGATTTCCTTCCACTTTTTCCCTCATGCTGCCGGATGCGTCGATAATAAACTCGATATACGTCTTCTCGCCCGATCCGCCGGCATAGACAGAGTTTGCTGTCGCTAGCAAGACCCCGACCAATACCAGGAAGATTATCTTAAAGCAAACGTTTCTCCGAGAAAACCTCATCATTAAATTCGCCCCCTTGTCATGATCCGTCATCAACAAAAACCAATAAAGCGTTGCTGATATCACGTCCCGTGCGGGTAATGTAATTGTCCCTATAGACCAGGCCGCTTGAAGCCCCACCGTCCAGGTTCATGGCCTCTACTGCGCCAAGTGATTTCATCACCTCCGCAAGCTCAGCCATGTTTGCGCCGGGCACTGTAACCATGAGCAGCTCGCCTGACTCAGTTATGCCCAGTGCTGAACGGGCATTAGACTCCGAAAGGATCTTCGCTTCCGTAAAGCCTTCGGCTTTAGCCTCTTCAACACTGAAAACAATACGACCATCCCTGATTAATCTGGGTCCTGCGCCGATACCCTCTGCAACATCTGCCCAGAACTCAAGCGATGAGTCCCCATCCTCCATATCGAAACGGCAATAGGCCCACGCGCCAACATAAAAACGCTCCGCTAGAGACTCTTCGCTGCCTCTGAAATTGATAACGAAACCATATTCGGGAATCTCCTGTTCACCCGGACCGATATAAGTTACCTTCATACCGTCGACTACCACGGATATTCCGTCGCTCACACCGGTGGTCTCACCGCGCCAGCGGGTATAGACTATGACGCTGTTTGCAGAAGTAGGTGCTCGATTAATGAAGTAGGCGTACCAATTGTTGGGCCACTCTTCAGAACCGTCGATCCCGCCGACAATCTTGAGCCTTAACGGTTCCATTGTTGTTTCCTTATCCCAAGTTATCGCGAAAACAGTGCCTGTATTGCCTTTGTGGACAAGCTCACCGTCGGTAAAAATTGTGCCGACAGGATCCTTACCCGGGCCTTTCTCATAAGCGTTAAAGAAAGTCCCATTGATGGCAGCCACAGCGCCTTTTCTCCGGGCAAGGGTTAAGAGGTCCTCTGTAGCTCCTACCCTATCCTGCCCCAGGCCCACGCCTACCCAGACTCTGGGATCGCTAAAATCGACTCTGACCACATTACAAGTGACAGTCCGGTTCTTTAACTTGACTTCTATCGCTTCGCTGACTACAGGCTCCCGGACTCCTTCAGCCTCCGCAAAGCATACTGAGTTGACACAAGTAGATCCCACAAGTAGACCATGTACACACAAAAGGCCTACGAATACCGGTAACAGTAGACCCCAAACCCTGGTAAACCTCGAATTCGTTATGAAACTTCCAGCCATGTATCTCCCCTCACCCCTATCCCGAGGCACATCAGGCCCAGCCATTACTCCTTGGCTTTTGCCGATTGAGCATCATGATTAACCAATTGCCTGAACCAATGCTTGTCCTTCATTGTCCGCGTATTATCCGCGTATTGTCCGCGTATTACGAGTACTGATGTTTGGCCCGTCATGCCAACCCTTCTGCGCTGTCTGTTGCTTCGTTATGCTAAGCCGGATGAGTGCTGATTTATCTACAAAATAATTCTACAATCACTACCTGACCAAAACATGACCAAAATATGTCCACCAGATGTTGGCGAACGGTAGGAAAACGACATTGCACGTAGAAGGTTATTTCCATAGCAATAGTCCGATGAGTCAAGGATGGTGCCTCTGTTGGCAGGAGTAATAGAAACCAAACTCATACCACCTGAACTCAGGCCTGGGCTGATTGAGAGGCCGCGCCTCCTCGAAGCTTTCTCTCAGCTTAGGAATAGGAAAGCAACGTTTCTCGTAGCGCCGGCAGGCTACGGGAAGACTACTCTATTGCTCCAGGCTCTTGATACTAACAAGATGCCAATGGTTTGGTATAGATTAGACACTCATGACAACAATCTTTCGCTTTTTGTCAAACACTTAAATGCGGGTCTTAGGAAACACCTTAGGCACTCAGGCCAGGAAATACCAGGCCTGCTAAAGCCGGAACCTGCTGCAGCTCAATCACACGAACGTTCCTTAGTGAGCTCACTGGTAAATCATCTTGCAGCCAGAGTCGGTGATGGGTTAGTCATAGTTTTGGATGACTGGCATGTGGTGACGGAGCCATCAATTCATAGTCTCATCAAGGCTCTTTTCTTTCACATCCCCCCTGGAATTCACATAGTCATTTCAAGCCGCACCTCCCTTCCAACCTCATTCTTTCCATTGCTTATCACCGGACAAGCTGTTGTTTTGAGGGCGGAGGAACTAAGCTTCATCACGGAAGAAATCAAAGCCTTCGTTA
>JAAZEW010000252.1 GCA_012512055.1 Bacillota bacterium
GGATGATTTCGGCGGGATATCCGCAATGACAAACTTAGGAAGGCCTTCCTTTGAGACTTCGTTGGTAGGGCTCATTGCCAGCCCATAGCCGTGGGTATATACCAGGTGCTCACTGACCCAAGTCTTAGCCTGTGCAGGAAGGAGATCCACAGACAATTCCCGGGCTGACAATGCCATCTGCCTGGTCCTATCCCCTACCTGGTATCTGTCTAAGTCTATATCATGGAAATCATAGTAAGCCCGGATTTCCTGGAGCTGTCCGTATGTCTGGCCTAACGAACGCCAGTCCCAAAGCCGTATGTTCTCTATTGTGTCCCTATGCTCCTCTGTCAGCTTCTCAAATGTCAAATCATAATTAACGTCCAAAGACTTGACGTTGATTGTGTCCAAGCCGAACGCGGCGCGGGTAGATTGGATATTGTGCGCAATATAAGGGGATTCTCTTGACAACTCACTTGGCTCAACCGCAAACTTCTGGACAAGGTTGGGGAATACTGCGCCCAAAAGAAGCGAGCTCGCGACATACACCACGAACGTGATAACCAACAATCTCCTGCTACGAATGAATACACTGACAAGCACGAGGACTGCAAGAATTATCGCCAGGACGGTGAGAATGCGAAGCCCCGGAAGAAGAGCATGCACATCCGTGAAGCCGGCTCCGAATACCACTCCCCTTGTGGAATACACAAGGCTGAGCCCTTGGAGCCTGTATCCCCAGGCTTTAAGAAGCAAAGCCACTGCTGCCAGGAAGCCGATATGGAATTTCGCTGCACCCTCTCCTTCACCTATCCATAACCCCTTTATGGTAACAGCGCCTGAAAACACATAGAGAATGAAGCTCCCGGCAAGAGCTGTGACTACGAGGAGGATTAGCAGCCTATAGACTATTAGACAGAGCGGGAGATCAAACAAGTAAAAACCCACATCCATATTGAAAAGCGGATCTGTAACACCTGCATCAGTCCGGTTTAGAAAGCTTTGGATCGTCATCCACTGAGATGACATGGCAACTCCTGCAAGCACAGCGGCGATAATCGCAAAAACCATAAATGTCCGCCGGATGGACCTTGCCATCTGTTCAGGCGGTGCATCGGGAAAGCGTTCTGCGATGCGCCGTGATCTGCCAATGCTCCCTGCTGCAAAGGCCAGATTGGCGTATAGAAACACGAATAATGCAAAACCCACCGCGAGGCCTACAATTGCCTTCCATGAAATAGGAATCAGGAATGTGTCTAGGTAACCAAGGCTGTCGAACCACAGAATATCAGTGAAAACTCCTGCGATCTGGCGTGAGCCGAGAATTAAGACAGCTAGCACGACTAACACAGCAATGGATAAAATTCGTTTGAACACTATGTTCCCCCCGTTCGGGTACGGAAAAATCTTATTCTGATTCTTCTCTAACGGGGAGTCGATTCCTGCTATTTATTAATACGCCTTGCAGCAAAAGACCTATTAAGAGAAGGCTTGAGTTGATAGGCGATATTCAAAAAACCGATTGCATGTTGAATGAAAGCCAGCTTGGAACCGGGTGAATTCACGTGTGTTGCTTCTTTTGCGCATATCCGGCTCAAGTTCAGGGATGCTTGCATCAGCCCGAATTCCAGGTAGTTGCCACTCAATAAGATCCCCCCTTGCACAGTCTTTCTCAATGTTTCCCAAGCAGCCCCCTGTCTTTCGCGAATCTTTCAGCCACAACGAAACACCGGATACCCAGAATAAGCCACAAACCGCTCAAAATGCAGAGCTTCACAAGGCCCGGTATCCATGAGATAACGGGAAAACCTTTAAGCACAGGTTCCATCAATCTGACCCCGTGAGCAAACGGCAAGACTGAACCCAGAACCTCCACTGCCCGAGGCAATTCGCCTGAAGGAGACAATGCCAAAGGCAGCAATGCAAGACTCGCAAGATTCGGGATGAAACCCAGGCGCTTCACTATGAGCGTAAGAGAGCCCAGGAAGAACCCTATACCGAGCATGCCCATGTTCACAAGAAGGACGATCACAGACACCGAAGCGAGGATTCTGCCTATCCCTTGGCCTCTGCACACCGTCACCGCAACTATGAGCACAACCGGCATCATCCTGGTTGTGTCCGCAGCGCAACGAAACATTATAAGCGAAGGCAACCGAATAGGCGCAAGGCACAATTGCTCAAGGGTGCCGAGTTCTGATTCCTCCCTCACCACTCGGTGGACAATCTGCAGGCCGACAAGGGCAACGAAGACTGCTGCGAGAGCTACGGCTTTTTCAGGGCTTTCAACTGCAACACCTGAAATACCTCGGGGAAACGACCCTTTCACCAATGACGGCACAGCTACTGCAATGAAGATCACCATGATGATTTCACACACGCCTTGGACCGGGTATGCCAGGTGATTCTTCAGGCCTCTTTTTAGTTCAGCCAGGAGGATGGCAACCGCTGTCACCTAATATCCCCTGCCTTCCTTCACTGAAACCGTGTCTCCGGACGTCTACGGATTCTTCCGTTGGGTCTGTGACCTCCAGAAAAATCCCCTCAAGCCAGGGTGAAGATTGAGCCTTGCCATCTATCGCACAACTCATTTTCTCGATCAACCCTTGCACGGTATCGACTGTCACTGCCTTGCCCTGCCTGAGGATACAAACATGGCTGGCGAGCTCCTGGGCTTCATCCATCTGATGGGTAGCGATAACAACGGCGCATCTCTTTTCTGATACGACTTCACCAAGAAGTCGGCGTATCTCATGCCGGGAAGCAACATCCAACCCGAACGTAGGTTCATCCAGTATCAGCAGGCGTGGGTCAGGCAGCAAGGCTATGGCGAGGAGCAGTCTTTGGCGCATGCCCCGGGACAGCTCCCCTACGCGTCTCGTGAGAATGCTCTCGAAATCCAACAACTCCGCTAAGGTCTTGATACGTAACCTTGACTTCTTGCCATAGATCCCCCTCAGCGCGGCAAAGTATTCCAGATTATCGCCGGCAGTCAGGTTCCAGTAGATCGAGCGGGCATCCCCTAACATCACACCTACCTTTTCAAGGGCTTTCTTTCGCTGTCGGATCACATCCACCCCGCCTACTGCAATCCTTCCGTAAGTGGGGGTAAGGAGGCCCGCAAGGAGCTTGATGACAGTGGTCTTGCCTGATCCGTTGGGCCCGAGGAGCGCCAGCGTGTCCCCGTCCCGGATTGCGAAAGAAAGCCCCTCTATTCCCGTAGCCAGAGGCCTGCCCCGGAAATCCCTATAGACCTTGGTTACATCGCAGAACTCTACATAAGACGTAATCCATCCCCCCGAAAGCCTTATCCCCGGAAGCCTTATCTTAAGCCGTGCGCCTCCCATGTTTCGAATACCCTATCCCACAGGAACCCCGCATAGTTCAGGCCGAAGTGAACGATCCACCCTGGCCAAAGCGAATATGATGCCTGGTTCAAGGCGCAAAACACCATCCCGAGCGTAGTCGGCATTATCAGCGCATAAAGCGGGATCCCAATGCTCTTTCCTCGTAAGCAGCAAAATGCGGGGACGAAATGAATAAGCCCAAATACAATGGAGGAACCCGTAATACTCAGAAGACCCGTCAACCCGGTGGCTAACCCGAAGAAGCCAAGTAACCATTTGCCCAGTGAGACCAACAACCCTCGGAATATAAACTCTTCCATGAAGGTCTGGGAGCAAATCATGGGCAGTCCCAGCATCATCGCGCACTGCTTTGGGTAGTCTTTCAAGGAAAGGTAGACTCCTCCCGGGCTTGCATGCCCCGTGGCCACCATCCCTCGAAAATCCGAGGCAGGATGAAGAATCAGAGCATTCGCCACCCTGCCCGTGGCGAACGCAATTGCCCAAAGAGAAATCA
>JAAZEW010000253.1 GCA_012512055.1 Bacillota bacterium
GACAGCACCCGGCCCGCTTGCTTTCGAGCCGGTCGAACTTGTACGCGGCGTGGCCACTGCGGGTCCGGAAGGAGGCTCTCCGGAGTAACCACCGGAAGTTGAAGGCCGCGCAGAAGCGGTACTGGCGCCGGATTTAGGAGGTGACCAGCCTTTGACCCCCCGCAAGATATCGTGCTCGACTATGCCTTGGCCTTTTGTCGCAGTTGCAAACATGGGACGCAGAGCAAGGCGCAGTTTACCGATTTTCTCAGCAAGAGCCAGACTCTCTGCATCACTTGGCGATACAGCCATGGTAACACTGGTGCTGACTTTGGCTTTGCCCTGACTCTTATCTTCTGTCTCTTGGGCTACGGCGAGCACCTCAATATCCTCCAGCACCGTGAAGGCTACATCCCCGGTTTCACCGACTCCGCTGGCTGTGACAATAATGTCCACCTTGTCTCCGGGTTTGACAAACCCTGCAACACCCACAACCTCATCTACAGGGACAGTCACTGCTCTCATGTCACGAGGAACGGAAGCTACGAGGCCGATCCGCTCACCTTCCCCATACAGCCTGTCCATGAGGATTTGCTCGCCTTCAAGGATTTCGTATTTCGTTATCAGCCCCAAAATATCGGCCATATCCCGCACAACATTGGGATGGGCCGCTTCTTCAGGGACCTCCTTGACATAGATTAAGTCCTGTGTAATCTTCGTCCGTGGAGGGATGGCTGACTTTGCAGCAACCACCGTCACGGTCGTTGTAATAGCAGGAGCAGGTGCCATACTCTTCCCAAGGTATATGTAAACACTTACTGCAGCGATTAATCCACAGGCAATAGCAAATACCAACATCAATTTGCCGCCCTTCATCCAGCCCCCTCCTCTTACCTATCTATCAAGACGGTATGAAACCACTCCGTAGTCATTTATGTTTCCAAGGTCTCCGTCTGCCGCCCACTTAATGAATCTCCCGGTTACTTCGCAAACGTTGCCCACTCCAACCACTGTTTCCACGAGAAATGCAGCGAAACCGGTTAGTATCACACCATTACGACCGGTTACGTCAAGGGAATCGATAATAGGCACAAGAATTACTCTTGGGCATCCTTTGACAAAGCGGTCATATGTGCATTTAGGCTCATGGCTGCATTCTGCTACCCTAAAATTGACCCCTGTCCTCGTAGGACCGGCCATATTGCCGGGTTCTGTCTCAAGAATCGTAGGAATCTCATCCCCTACCTCAAGCCTTCCTTGGTAACCGTACATAATGTTGTTCACATAGTTGTCAGCACCGCGGACGCCCAGCGCCAAAGCGCCGAAATTCCCAGGGCCTGTCTCCTCAGAATTGCTTGGGCTGTACTTCATGGTGTAGACATTACCGAATATGAAACTATCCTCCACAACGCCAAAAGGGGCTGCGCCCCACAAACCTCTTGTTGAACCTACACTGGCTTTGGCATTTGCCGTCACCTTAGTGGATGAAAACCCAAGTATTTTGGCGAAACCCAACGGAACAACTCGAGATGTCGCAACTTGTATGCTGCGGCCGTCAGGTAGTACCTCTGCTGCTACTCGGCTTGTCTCTACACCGTTACTCACTGCGTAGGCCTCTGCTGTCTCCACAGCCTTCCCATGATCCTTAGGAAGCTCCTGCACGCCTGCTAAGGCTGCAGCATCAGCAGCATTGGACAAGGCAACCTTGTTGTAATACAGGACGCCGACGTCTATGACAAGTGCGGCAATCCCTAACATCAACACCATAGCGCAAGCTACGATAATTATGACGCTGCCTTTCTCGTTGTCTCGGTCTCGGATATCCCGGTAGAGCTGTCTCACCTAAATCACCCCTTCCAGGGACGCATATCTTACTCCACACGCATTGTCGTGGCGCCGCGCACCCAGTACGGATCAGGCAGGATCTTGTCCATAAAAGGCATCACTATGTCTACAGGGTATTCCACTTTGACTGTTAGCTGACTGCCTCTCAATCGCTCACTCGGCGAAGGCGACACGCTGACAATAACCTTACCGGCATCCAGAGTCGCTGCCGCATCCGTCGCCCTCTGGCTAATGAGATCATCAATAGCTCCCACCACGCCGATTCTTGCCCCTTCACGGGATGCGTGGGACACTACAAGTTGGGCACTGAGTACCCGTCCAAACTCCACAATACCGGTAAGCAGGAGAAGGAGTATGCTAAGGACAAGAGCCATTTCAACAAGGGCTTGTCCATGGTCGTCTCGTAGCCAAGAAGTTTTCATTAGTTTTTTCACCTTGGCTCCCTCCATCGACCCTTCATTCAAAATCTAATAACCGAAAAACCGGTTGCAACCGCAATAACCATTCCAATACTGATAGCCACTGAATAGGGGACTGCAAGGCCCGAGTTCAATATCTGAGCAGGCGCGCCGACTTGCCTCAAATTCCGAAGACTTCGTCCGATAGTTCCAGGGACTACACGGCCGATGAGTCCGGCGACCCAAGTTAGGCATCCCATCACAAATAACCCGAGTCGCCCGTGTCTCAAAAGAACGATAGCAGACATGAGTCCACCTGCTATAGCTCCATACAGCATGGAAAATGCTGCACCTCTTGCGCCAAGGAGGGCACCGATTGCTCCAAGGAGTTTTGCATCGCCTGCGCCTATCCATCCCAGAGAAAAAGGTATAAATAGAATGCCGACCCCCACAATCATCCCCAGACACGACCTGCCAAGCCCTTCGATTCCACCGAAAGCCAAGCCCATGATGAGTCCGACTGTCATGCCTGTGAATACCAGAGGGTTTGGGATGCGTCGTTCCCTGCAGTCGAACCATACTGCTATAGCAGCTATTAAGCTTGCGATGTCTACTTGGAGCATTCTCGTCACCTGCCACGTCTATTCAAGAACCGGTATCGGGACTTCAAACAGTGTTCGAATGGTAATCCCCAAAATAGATAC
>JAAZEW010000031.1 GCA_012512055.1 Bacillota bacterium
GCGGAGGGAGAGAAGGGGTAAGATGCGTCCTTACGCAGATTCAAAGCGAACTTGAGACTGCGATGATTCTGACAGGATGCGCATCTACGCGAGACATAGGGCCACGCGTGATCACAAGTATTTGAATGGGTAAGGATCTGACCAAAACCTTCCGGAGGAGATCGGACGAGACTCGGTTGTTTGTGTGCCTACCGGTACCTGTGCGGATGGTGATTATCCGCATGCTCACTGTAGGCCTATAATAGCCTGCAGGAGTTCTTGTTGCTTGTTACCGTCCCATCCGCTGCTTATGTAGGTTATTATGTCATCACAAGTCAGGACAATTGTTGGAGTATCCGAAAGGTGATACCCGGTATAGGTTTCAGAGCTCTCGTCGCACAGCACTATGAAGGGGAGGGGCGTGCGGTCGAGTTCTCTCATTGTGAGCTTCTTCGGTCCAAAGGAGATGACTACTACTTCAGTGTCATCCAGATTATGAGCATTCTCTTTTAGAAACTTCAGCGCTTCCCTACACGGTTCGCAATTCATTATCGTAAATACATAAAGCAGGCGAGAATGCGCATTCTTAGTTTTCCTGTACAGCTTCAGGCTCCAAGTCTTCCCTGATACGTCAGGCAGCGTTATGTCCGGGGCGAAATCCCCTACCCTAAGGCGCGAATCTAAGTAGGCTTTAGGAATCTCCTGGCCCCGGGCGAAACAAGAGACGATTTCAATGAGACGTTCGTTGTGAAGAGGGGTATATTTTTCGGATTCGTATATGATTTGACCTTCCGATGTCAGAATCAGTGCAGGCACCTCCGTAACACCGAATTCGTCAAGGATCCTGCCTCCGAGGTCATGGATCACCTCGGCTGAGGTATTTCCGCCTTTGAGGGCAGCTTTCAGCTTATCCGGGTTTTCGGACGTGACTACCACCCATTTGACGGAAGTCCCATGCCTTCCGGCAAGAACTGCAATAACGTCAAGAAACTGCTCTCGCAAGTCACATTGAAAATCAACGAAGCAGAGCGCGATTTTGGGTGCGAGAATCAGCGTGCCGGATTCATGGCCGGCCGTTTGTGCTACACGAGTAGTTTGTGCTGCACAATAGCAAGGTTTCAAGCAAAATAGCCCCATGGCAGCCAGTGCTATGGCCAATACCAGGATTACCACCGGGGCCGAGTGTTTGCCGACAGGCCTTATCACCGTGGTTCGCCTCCATGCTTCTTGACACTGCGGTTTTCTTCGTCTGAGTCAAAGGCATGCCATTACGCAATGTTTGCCGCGTTCTGAGATCAGCCTCACGTTTTACGTTTTACATGAACCCAACATGCACGCCTTACGTACTACCAAGATACACGCTTGACACACTACCGAGACATACGTCTTACATACCACCAGGATACACTACCAGGATGCATACCTGACATACTACCGAGATTCATGCCTTACATACTTCCAAGACGCACGCCTAACATACTACCGACATACACGCCTGACACACCACCGGCCTACAAGCGCCTGGCTTAATAGGGGTTGGCCACTGGGTACGGTAACCGGCTCCCTCAGACGAGTTGCCACAGCATCCTTACAAGGTATCCCCCCAGAAGCAAGAATAACAAGCCGGTAAGGAGCTTTACAGTGGCTATGCTTCTTGCCGCAAGTCTTGCCAGGGTTTTAGAACCCATTCCGAAGTAGGCTGCGAGAAAGACTCCTACCGCGGGTGTCATGAAAGCAAGATTGTAGGCAACGAGATAAAGCATGGCCCTGGTATCACCTGGGTAGACAGAATGAACATAGACAATCGTAGGCAAATAGACCTGGCCTGTGCACAGGAACTCCATTGCAGCTACGAGAAAACCTGTTGCCATCGCCCCAATCAATAGTGCACCCGGGTTTACGCGTTTTCTGATTGTGGCTCTGACGGCTTTTGAAATGCCCGTCGGAAGCTTCAGTGTAAAGTAGGCCTTGTCCCTGAACACTGCGGCTCTTATCGCGTCTACAATGCTTAACACACCCAAGACTACTGCCAGGAGGCCTACTACGCCGGCCAGTACCGGAATGATCCATGATATTGCCTGGATACGCTTGATGACAGAGAGAATTCCTGTGCCGATTGCAAGATATGTCATGAACATTGCCACACAGAAACCTAAACCAGTGTAGAGCAGGTGTTTCCTATCGGTACCTGACATAAGAAGGTATGAAATCAGGAATGCCAGCCCTGCGAATGCACATGGATTTATGCCGTCAATAAGGCCGGCGCCCAGTACGATACCCAGGCTAAATGAGGCAAATCGCTGCGCTATCCCGTCCTTGTCGCCGGATAAGAGCTCTTTAGGAGCTTCTTCCAAGGCTTCAGCAAGCCACCCTTCGTCATTTGCAATCTCCAACTCCCGCACACCGATGAACCAGGACTGTCCGACAAACACTGCAGGGACTGCCCCTCTCCTGGCCGAAGGTACATCATATGTTTCGTCAAATCCTTCACGCATCTCCATGACACCTGGTTCGAACATATTATAGAGCTCTACTTTCACATGCGGCAGAGCTCTGTCTAACTCGTCAAGAATGCCTTCCGCGTGCAGGCACTCGCTGCAACCGGGTGAATAGAAGTAGTGGATTGTCTTGATTTTCTCAGGCAGGACAATGTCTGATTCAGGCTGTGGAGGGGGTTGTTCTGCACCGGACTCAACAGGCGTCTGTGTGGACAGCGCGATAAAAAGAGTTATGATAATGACCGGTATGACGGTGCGGGAAATAACAGGTATAATTGGGCGGGAAACAGGCGGCATGACGGTACGCGACAGGGATGATGAGGAAACTCCGGGCCTGGGATGCCTGTTGGCGCTTTGATCCAAAAAGTCGAATCCTCCGTTCATATCATCTACCGTGTGCTGTGTTGGTTCAGACTACTCCGAGAATGCCAAATGAATGCTACCTATATATACTACGCTAAACGCTTAAGTCCTACTGCTCCCATTATGGACCTGTCATCTGCCGGGGACACGCAACTGTCAGGCCACGATCTTTTCTCATGGCAAGCCTGATGTAGAGAAGGGAGTCAAAGTCGATAAGTTTCAAATAGCTGTATGGCAGCGAAAGGGTATTCGCGGTAATGGAAGAAGAAGCTTGTAATAGTTTCGGGCGGAAAGCGAATGGTTGCGGACGGTTTGCAGAAAAAACGAGAGTTGAAGATGGCACAAAAAGGCATCCGGCGAAGGATATCACGTTATCCGAGGAAGATGGGCGCATCTTGGACGAGATTTGGGCTGACATTGCAAGAAGGCAGTTGGGCAAAGCAGCCCGAAACCGTCGGAAAGAAAGACGAAAGGGAAGGATGGGAGTGGCTTGATCCTGGCAATGGGGGGTATTGCAGCAGACATTCTGGTATCTCCGAAGACTGAGCCAAAACCCGGTACTGATGTTCCGGCAGTAATTCAGGTGCGTCCCGGCGGAACAGCGTCTAACTTCGCGTTCTGGTGTTCACTCCTTGGTCAGGAATCCGGACTCGTGGGCGCAACCGGCAGGGACGCCCTTGCAGACATTGCGCTTTCAGATGTGAATGAATCAGGGGTCAGTGTTTTCGTAGAATCCCATCAAAACCTTATGACTGCATGTATCATAAACCTTGTAGGCCCGTCAGGTGAGAAGTCATTCATCACTCAGCGCGGAGCTGACGAAGCAATTCCCCTGGAAATCATCGCGGAAGAACTTATGGCGAAGGCTAAGTGGTTACATGTTGCCGGCTATGCGTTCTACAGCTCTGTTTCACGTCCTGCTGCAGAAAAGGCAATTAAGCTTGCCCTGGCTAACGGAGTTCCGGTATCCATAGATCCGTCCTCGTGGTATCCTTTGAAGGAATATGGAGTTTCGCGGTTTTTCAGCCATGCGCGAGACTCCACTCTCCTCATGCCAAACTATGAAGAAGGAGCGATTCTCGTAGGGAGGAAGCCTCCGGACGAGATGGCAGTGGAGCTTCTGGGTTACGCTTCACATGTTGTAGTGAAACTAGGGCAGGACGGTTGCGTTATTGCTGAGGAGGGCTGCGTTAAGGTTTGCCCCACAGAAGCGGTGGAGGATCCGGTTGATACTACCGGTGCAGGGGACTGTTTTGACGCTGCGTTTGTGTGTGAGTTTCTCCGTGAAGGAGACATGTGGACTGCAGCATGCTTCGCCAACTCCCTGGCAGGTAAGGTTGTGGCTACTGTGGGGGCCAGGCCTGACGTGAGCATTGCCAGGGGATGGGTTGAGAGCTTAGAGCAAGACACGAGAAAGAAGGAGCACCCGTTATGAATGAATACATGATAGTCAGTGACGAAGTTCGGGATGCCGTAGAATACAATCTGCCTGTGGTCGCATTTGAAACCTCCATTCTAACCCATGGCTTGCCGCAGCCGCACAATGTGGATCTATCCAAAGAAGTCCAGGCAATTGCCAGATCCATGGGAGTTACCCCTGCGGCCACCGCTGTTATCCGCGGTAAGTTGAGAGTCGGATTAACTGAAGATGAAATAGAATTCCTGGGCCGGGAGCCAGGCATAGCAAAGGCGGGGTACAGAGACCTTGGTGTGCTCATGGCTACGGAAGGTTCCGGCGGCACAACAGTGGCTTCCAGTATAGCCTTGGCAGAAATGGCGGGTATTCCGGTTTTTGTTACCGGTGGTATTGGAGGCGTTCACCGCGGCGCTCGGACCAGTTTCGATATATCAGGCGACTTAGTCATGATGTCCAAGATCAATGTAGCTACTGTTTGTGCAGGCATGAAGTCCATCTTGGACATTGGACTCACTATGGAAGTCTTAGAAACTCTGGGTATTCCCGTTATCGGATACAATACTTGCATGCTGCCTGGGTTTCACATCAGGGAGACTGGTTACAGATTGCTATACGAAGCAAGGGGCCCAAGCGATGTTGCGAAGATCATGATATCGAAATGGGGTGCAGGTATAAAAGGAGGCATTCTTGTTACAGTCCCTGTGCCGCCTGAAGATGAGACAGATCCGGCTATGCTCGAGGATGCCATCGACAGGGCGGTCTATGAGGTGAAAGAGAAAGGGATTACAGGCAAAGACGTAACCCCCTATATCTTGCACCGTCTCGGGGACCTTACAGGCGGAGCCACACTTGAGGCGAACCTGTCTCTTGTGCGGAATAACACGCGCGTAGGATGCGACATAGCAAAATGCCACAGTAGTATGAGAAGGACTTAACCAACCTGCGTATGATGATGATCACTGCAGGATAATGCAGGAATTCTGCAGCATACGATCTTCGGACCGGCTCTCGGGAAGAGCCACTAGGCAGCCGGAAGGGCATTAGGTCCGCTTGAGTGGCTCACTGGATGAGCCAGTCAACTACACGGAAGCCGTCAGATTCCCCAAATGGCTCTCCAATTGAGCCATGTTCGACTAACTCCCTTGAAGAAGCCGTCTACGCTCTTTCATAGATGGGCAAGGCTACGATTTAATCTGCTGGCTGCAACAAGTGCGTCAGTTGGGGCGCATATCAAGGAAAAACAGCGCTTGCGGAATTCCTGAGGATGATGGCGGACGTATGATGGCGGAGACTGAGTGAAGTTAACGGGGTACAGGGTACAGCACCGAGTGCCGTACGGGGGAGTCGGTGACCGTATGATTGTGATCTCCGGAGTATGATAATATAATAAAACCAGGACAGGTTCTGCCTGTGCTTGGGCAATGAAAGCCTAAGTATGAGTTCATTAGGTTTCGCTGGTTTTCCCAGGCCTTGGGTGGCCCCGCACGGTACGTACACTTTCTAGAACCGGCGATCACTTATGGTGATCTACTTAGTGTATAAGCCTAATAGAACCTGATTCCCGGAAAGGACAGGCAGCGATTGACTGAAGCGGTCTCTGTATTGGAGGTGTCAGGGATAGGAGTTGTAACAACGATCAAGGGCAAGTGCAGGGAATGCTATGCATGCGTCCGGAATTGCCCTGTAAAAGCCATTAAAGTAGAAGACGGCCAGGCAACTGTAATAGAAGAGTTGTGTATATCCTGCGGTTATTGTGTGAGGGTCTGCGCCCAACATGCAAAGCACATCAGGGAAGACCTGGCTTCAGTCAAGAACGCGCTCACAACAGGCAAGGCTTGTGCCCTCCTGGCGCCTGCTTTCGCAGTGGAGTTCCATAATGAACTAAGGCCCGGACAGGTTGTGTCAGCCCTGAAGGAGCTCGGGTTTGCCGGCGTATATGAAGTAGCATGGGGTGCGGAACGTGTAACCCAGGAGTATATAAGGATTATCGAAGGCGAACATGAGCCGGGTATCATATCCACGCCTTGTCCCGCAATAGTTAACCTTGTCGAAGTCAAATACCCTCACCTGGTTTCGAGACTCGCTCCTTCAGTCTCACCTATGGTAGCCGCCGGAAGAATGATAAAGAAGGAACACGAAGGGGCCTATACCGTGTTCATAGGGCCTTGTGTAGCCAAGAAAAGCGAAATGCTGGACCCGTCCGTCGCGGACGCTGTTGATGCGGTTCTTACGTTCATAGAATTGAGAGAGCTTCTTCGCGAGTTGCCTGTTGACCTAAGAGAACTGCCTGATACTGACTTCCAAAGGGAAGAGGCATATTTGGGCAGGTTATATCCGGTATCAGGCGGGCTGCTCAGAAGCGCAGCCCTTTCCGCGGACATGGTTGATAACGAGATTCTCGTTGTTGAAGGCAAAGATAATTGCATAGATTTCCTTGAGGCATTGAGCCTGGAAAAGGACTGTCCTGAATTTGTGGACATGTTGTTTTGTGAAGGCTGTATAAACGGCCCTATGATGACCACACGCCTTCCAGGCTACGCACGGCGAGTCGTTGCCGTGGATTTTGCGAAGCAGTCAGAACGGATAGGCTCGAGCATAAGTCAGGTTGAGCCCGGATTCCCCGTAATTGAGGCAACCCGCAAGTTCTTACCTAAGAGCATAGACATGCCAATTCCTACAGGCGAGGACATAGAGAGAATACTGCGGGAGCTTGACAAGACCAAACCCGAAGATGAGTTGAACTGCGGTGCATGCGGATACA
>JAAZEW010000398.1 GCA_012512055.1 Bacillota bacterium
ATCATACGCTGTGCCACAAGAGCGCTCTGTTTAGGACTACACTGGTCATCACCAACAACTATCTCAATCTTCCTACCTCCGAGAACTCCGCCCTTTCCATTGATTTCGCCTGCGACAATCTGTACGCAGTTCCTGGCCATTTCTCCCTCATATGCCCACTGACCTGTAACAGGAGCCTGAAGACCGATTTTAATCGGAGCAGTCTCCCCTGCTCCAAAAACGCCTGTTCCCAACCCCAATACGAGAATCAGTGCAAAGGAAATTAGAGCCAAATACGACCGACAACCTCTCACTTCTCATACACCTCCTGCCGATCTTTTCGCTGAAGGTCAAATACTCTGATCTTCATAGCGATAGGCTTGGAAGAATAGTTCGTCAATTCATGCGCTTATCCTTCCTACAAAGCAGGAAAAAGGAATTCTGTCACCTGCTCCAAAAACTACTTATGAATTTCTCATGTGAAAGACAGACTCGAAAGTCATGGAAGAGGCTCGCAATTCCAGCGTGAATCTTACTCTTACGCAAGAAGCAGTATCAGGAGGGACAGATTCGAAACCCGTAGATCCCATGTACCCAAATTCGCAGGCCACCACTGACACTCCGTTGTTTGTCATATCTTTCCCGTTCCTGGTAAGCACGCCGGAGATGTTGGAATCGGGCGGGATGAATTGATAATCGACATCTGCAGCATGCCCGTATACATGCCCGTTGAGCCTGCTTTCAGACGATGTGTCATATAGTATGGCTAAACCACGAATATCCTGGCCAATTGCTTCGAGTATATGGGTTCCGGTGGAAGACAGGCCGGATCTTGCGTCAATAGCCCGGTACATGCTAAGAGCAGCAGACATAACACCAAAGGATACACCCAATATCAGCGGAATAACCATAATTACAATAAGCACTTCCACAAGGGTGAATCCTTTGTCGCATATAGGCGCAAGAAGCTTCTTTTGACCGCCTTGTTTGCCTGTCTTCATCAAATCACCATCACCCGGCATTACTCAGCAGTAAAAATCGACGTCTCCAGGTGACACTTACTCTTAGCCTCCACAAGTTCCGGATTAACGTCATAAACCCGGACATCCACATGCCAAAGACGGAAAGAAAGATCCTCGTCATCGGGGACTGTCACATTCACAGTACGTTCTATCCAATACTCTCATCCCTCTATTTCTACCTTGGCAATCTGGGAATTACTCTCCTTAAGCATCTTAAGGCCACTGAAGTCAAGATTCTTGGTTTTTTCAATGACATTACCAGCCAGAGCAATCGCAGAGAGGTTCGATTCCTGCTGCGCTTCAGAAACAAGCAGCGATGTGATACCCGGCAACATCACAAGAAAGGCTAACGCCAAGATGACAAGGGTAATAAGGACTTCCACATAGCTAAAACCCGCGTCGGACATTATGCGAAGCCTCATTCGGACCATCTCTCCCTGGCTCCCTTGCTTGTTCAGAAATCCCGAATCATACATCCCCGTCATTCAAACCCTTACCATATCGTTGAATCAGAATCTCGCCTTACTCAGGATCTGGCAATTGATCCTATAAATGACTACTCTCTCGAATAGGACCAAGTTTGGGCAAACAACGCCAATTCTCCTTCTGCCCCGGTAAACCAAGGAGGAGGAGCCTGGGCAATCTCGTCGTCGTACAAAATGTGGACATTCCCCACAAGCAGAGTTCTACCCGGGCTGACAATACTACCGATAACCTGAACCCTAGGCGCGCTGTTACCATAAAGATCGTCACCGAATGCAATTACCCCTGCGTTATGGCGAATTTGCTGCAACTTGTTATCACAAAGCTCAGGCCTGCGATCTTTGAGAACCTCATTGATTAGCGGTCCGGGTCTGTTGCTGAGTTGCTTATTGGCGAGAGCATAAACCGGCCCTGTAACATCGATTCGCTTCTCGGAACCGTTAAAGATAATCCACCCATCCGACAGAATAGCCGGCCACGGTTCTTTACTGCCGATGTCCACTCCTCCGTCGACCAAGAGACATGAGTCTTGGGTAAATACACCTTCATGGATCTTGGTTACACCCAGTGACGGAGTTTCCGGACCGGCAATTCTCAAGATCGTAGACTCATTGCCGTGGATTCGCCCCTTAATGTATAAAGACCCGTATATATTGGTTGAAACATCGCTGTGTCCGATAGAAGACCAATCACCCAACCTCTTAGTGACACGGCCTGTCTCTATCAACACGGAACCGCGTATATCTCCGTAGATACGCTCTACACCCAGGGCAGAACTGAAAAACTCGGAGTTCTTTGAAATGACATTGCCACCGATTGAACCGCCGGGCTTCGATGCCAGGCTTGATACGTAAGAGTCTTCAAGACACACGTCACCTGAGGTATGGCAGACGATACGGGTTCCTATACCACTATTTCTCTCCCCTTGAATCCTCTGGGCGAAGACGTCGCCGGATACAGAGACGTCGATTTCCCCGATTTCACAATCTACCAGGTATAAATCTCCGTCAATACTCCCGGTCAACTTGCCGATCTTACTATTCTTGAAATATGCCGGCCCTGTGGCGGGGAGTTCTACTGTCGCACCTGATTGACTCACCTCTACTGCCTCACCTTCAGGCAGCTCCCATTGGGCCTGGGCGCCAAAAATCAAGTTGGTCCTGTATCCCTCTGTTCCTTCTTCCCAAATAGGCAGAGGCGCGAATTTCCCGTCTTTCATCCAAATATGCGATGACTCTCCTGTCTCAGGCGTCCAATGGAAGTCAACGTTATTTACTGCGTATCCCTTATCAGTGAGTTCTTTTGTGACATTCTTGTGATGCGCAGTTGAATACACCACATGTCTCCAAGCGTCGGTTACCTGTCCGAGTAGAAGAGATACTTTGACCGGACGTTCCCTTGTGCTCGCTTCAGACACTAAGCGATATGTGCTGCCTGTTGGATTTACCTCCTCTATCTTAGCTACATAAGGTATTCCGTTAGCCTCGCCTGTCACAGTATGGGTTAATGCCTCTGGAACACTTGCGCCATCTTGAGAGGCTAAAGCCATTTGATAGAGCCAATGGTTAAGCCCTGCCTCAGCTGAATACAGGCCTTTCGTCCTTTCTCCGGACCATACAGCGGTTTGAGTAGCGCGAGTAACCAGTGCTGCTGAAGCTACCACCGCCATCGCTACGACGCCAACAATAAAAAGGACAGAGAGGAGGGCCATTCCCTTTTCCGTAAACTTGCCATCTGCCATCTTCAGCACCTCTTGGAAACCGCCCCGGGTATGAATAAGCATCAAATGAATATTCCTCCTGCTTTATGAGTACCTTTCTACATGTCTCAAGGCTTTCCTCTAAAACCATACATTACATGATGTGATACTGCAAGACTTGACTTTATCTATCTACATATGTACTATATGTATAGTTAGTATAGTTCTATTGCATATAGTATACAAAGGAAAGTGTTCTTATCAGGAGGCCATTATGGAGAATAAAGATAAGCGCAAACCTAATGCCCCATGCATTCAAGGGAAAATGGCAAAATTCATGGAACCTTGTCTCCTATTGCTGCTCCGCGGACAGAGATCTCATGGGTACGAACTCATGGAAGAACTAGGCGGTTTGGGTTTTGAAGGGACTTCCAGTGATATGGCGACTCTCTACAGGACTCTGCGCCAATTGGAAGATGACGGAATGGTGGTATCAGAATGGGAAGAAGGTTCACAGGGCCCAAGGAAAAGGGTATACGAGCTTACAGAAGACGGACTTGTTCTTCTTGAAAACTGGGCATCAGTAATAAGACAAAACAAAGACCGACTCACAAGATTTCTAAAAACATATGAGTCAAAAGACGCAAATACCTGTGATCTACCCGAGCTCGACCCAAAGGAGGAATAGCACGTGTACAGTCTCGTTCTCTATTTGTTGGCGGTTATTATCGCAGCTTTGTCCTTCAGAGCGGATGAAGAGAAGACAATAGAAGCATTCAAGGTCTCAATCCGCTCTCTGGCAAAAATTGTCCCTACAATGCTGGGAACTGTGGGCCTGGTAGGGCTCCTTCTGGTGCTGGTCCCTCCACATTGGATTTCGACCTACCTGGGTGAGAAAGCAGGCTTCGTCGGGACAATGGCTGCAGCCATCATTGGAGCGGTCACGCTTATTCCCGGACTCGTGGCTTTCCCTCTGGCAGGATCCATCTATGCACAAGGAGCATCTACGATGACAGTGGCTGCGTTCATAACAACCTTAACGATGGTGGGGTTTGTTACTGCACCTACAGAAATTGAGCAGTTGGGCAAGGAAATGACTATCTGGAGAAACAGTCTGAGTTTCGTATTCGCGCTGGCAATCGCTGTCCTCATGGAGGTGATTCTCCCATGAGAAATTCGGGCAACCACAAAGGAGGCATCCTAAAGCGATACAGGGTGGTTATCCTTGCTATCTTAGCAAATCTGGTTTTATGGCTTCTCTCGCCTGATAAAGCCCGTATATCCCTTGGCACTACCGGGTCGGTCTTCAAAGAAATGCTCATGATTCTGCCCCCTGTGTTCTTCCTCGTTGGAATGCTGGACCAATGGGTCCCGAGGGAGGTTATTGAAAAATATGTAGGCCATGGGTCAGGGGTAAAAGGCATGGTGATTTCGCTGCTTCTAGGCTCAGCAACTGTAGGCCCGCTGTATGCAGGCTTCCCTCTGGCAGCGATGCTCCTGAAAAAGGGCGCGCGCATGTCCAACGTAGTCGCGTTTCTTACAGCGAAAGCTGCGGCAGAAGTGCCTCTTATAGTCATGGAGTCAAAATTCCTGGGAGCCGGCTTCGCCTTGGTGCGCGTCAGCCTGACTTTTGCTGCTGCAATCGCCATGGGTTGGATTATGGAACGAATCAGCCGGGGATGGTCAGAGGCTGACTCGGATTCAGTTTCACCAAAACCGGCCGAATGATGAAGATGCAAGTCAGTGAATGGATGGGCAAAAAGGTGAAATCTCAGAAAGACCAAGTCCCTTCAGTCCTCCGTTCAGGCAAGTTCGCCTATATAATGCTGCTTCTCACCTCTGTGTTGACCTTCCTTAACATGACAGGCAGGTTCAAGCTGCCGTTTCTACTTATTATGATAGGCTTGGGATTTCTCATGACCCTTAGATATCCGCAAGCAGCTTGGCATAAATACCTGTGTCCCTAAGGAGTTCTCCCTCGCCTTCCGGCGAGGTTAGCGAGGCTTAAGATGAATGTGGATGGCGCCTGCTCAGGCTGTGGGTTGTGTAGAAAATCATCTCCTGCTGAAGCAGTGGAAATCGAAAACCGCAAAGCAGAAATAGGCCCGTCTCTATGCCTTGTGTGCCATTAATGCAGCGTCGTATGTCCAAAGAATGCAATAACTTATGGGCTGACGAGACCCGATGAATTAATATCCCGAGGCATTCCTGAAGGACAAAGAGAATCCTTGTAGTATTGGTATGACAGACTGCATTCTGCAATCTGTTAATGATCCGTTCAGGGAGGCTGTGTCATGATAGAGGCTTTTGAGGAGATTTATAAGGAGCGAGTAGAAAAGCTTCAGAGCCTTATGGCATCTGACAACATCGGAGGATTCCTATTCACTGCGTCACCGAACCTGCTGTATATGACCGGATTTTCAGAAGGACAAATGCCCAGATTCTTAAGCCTTCTGGTTCTGGCCTGTCATGAACCTGTGTTTTTGGTTCCTGCGTTATATGAGGAGCAAATCCGGGAAAAAACATGGGTAGACACGATTGTGCCTTGGGCTGACGGTGAGGATCCATTCTCTAAAATGCGGTCCCTCTTGTGCAGCAAAAATCTTGAGTCCTCGACAATAGCTGTTGACGATACTTTATGGAGCATTTTCTTACTAAACTTGCAGGAACGATTGCCGAAGGCAGGTTTTGTCTCAGGGGGCAAGTACATGAAACCTCTACGGAGGATAAAGTCTCTTTACGAGAAGGAACTCATGATGCGAATCGGGGCAATAACCGATGACGTTATGGAAAAGACAATTGCCTTCATAGAACCGGGGATTTCCGAACTATGCATCGTGGATTTCATACAGAGCGAACTACGCCTGATGGGCGCAGGGCCATCCACTGCCGAACCAATAGTGGGATCCGGCCCGTACAGTGCTCAACCCCACTATAGGCCCACGACCGAAAAGCTAATTCAGCAGGGTGACGCCGTGGTTTTGGACTTCGGCGGGACCTTAAATCACTACCACTCAGACATGACACGCACAGTGTTTGTAGGTGAACCGGACAAGGAGTTTCAGGAGATTTATGATATAGTCCGAAAAGCACATGATGCTGCCATGGCTTTCGCGAAGCCTGGAGTTAAATGTGAAGACATAGATAGTGTAGCAAGGCATGTAATCACAGAATCCGGTTACGGTGAGTATTTCATACACAGGACCGGTCACGGCATCGGTCTTGAGGTGCATGAAGAGCCTTATGTTGTCCAAGGGAATACTGCAGTCCTTGAGCCGGGAATGGCCTTTAGCATAGAACCTGGGATATATATACCCGGCCGCTACGGGGTACGAATTGAAGATTGTGTCATTGTCTGCGACAGCGGTATTGAACACTTCACCAAAGCTCCTTCTGAGTTGACAGTAATTTGGTAGATGAGAAGGAAAATCATAGATAGTATTGAATAATTGGGGACACTCGTGTTAACATTAGACTTCAGTATCAACATCTGATACTGACAAGATGACAAGTCAATGTGGGAGGAGGCGGTACCACCCAAGCATTAGGACGCAACCGAATGAACATTTAACTAGGGACCGCTAGTATCCGGATCAGAATGTAAGCTGGCCCAAGTCTCTTAATACTTCATCAGTAGGGAGGAGAAAGAAGATGAAGAGACTCTCTCTTTGCCTTGTGGCAGCAGTCCTCCTAATAGGACTGTTCGCTGCGGAAGGTATGGCAAAGGACGCATACAAGATAGGTGTCA
>JAAZEW010000348.1 GCA_012512055.1 Bacillota bacterium
GAACGGGACTATGAAGCCTGCGATCCCCAGCCGGACGGAAGTCCAGCCGGTCTTCCCAGGACTTGCGCCTGCAATGCCTGCCCCGGTATATGCTGCTAGCGCTACAGGTGGAGTAAGGTTGGATAAGCATGCGAAGTAAAACACAATCATATGTGCAGCGAGGGGTAGCACGCCAAGCTTAATGAGGGCAGGAGCAGCAACTGTTGCTGCCACTATGTAGCAAGCTGTAGTTGGTAAGCCCATGCCCAGGACAAGGGCGGCTATCATTGTCAGCGCCAAAGTGGCTGCGACATTGCCGTGAGCAAGGGACACGATGTTGTCGCCAAGGACCAGGCCAAAACCTGAAAGGCCTGTAACTCCCACAATGAAACCTACAGTTGCGCAAGCCAGTCCCACACTCACTGCCCCTCTGGCGCCCATCTCAAGGGCTTTTATGAGGCTGGCGAGAGACAGCCTTGTAGATGCGCGAAGCTGGGCTGTTATGAGGGCGACTACTATTCCCCAGAACGCGGCAAACAAAGGAGTTCTACCTTGAAGTAGAAGGTAAACGATAGCCACCACGGGAATGACGAGGTGGCCTCTGGCTTTCACAACTTCTTTTAGATTCGGAAGCTGCTCTCTCGGTAACCCCTTCAACCCTGTCCTTGATGCTTCCAGGTGAACCATCATGTAGCACGCAAGGTAGTAGAGAAGCGCCGGGATGGCAGCCGCTATCATGATACGGGTATATGATTCCCCTAGGAATTCAGCCATTACGAACGCTGCTGCACCCATTACAGGGGGCATTATCTGCCCCCCTGTGGATGCCACAGCTTCTACGGCGCCTGCGAAGTAAGCCTTATAGCCAATACTTTTCATCAGCGGGATAGTAAAACTGCCGGTAGTGGCTACGTTTGCGACAGCGCTTCCGTTTATCGTTCCCAGCAGTCCGCTGGCAATGGTCGCAATCTTTGCAGGGCCTCCGGGAGCGTGTCCGGCAATAGCGGTGGAGAAGTCGTTGATGAACCTGGCCATGCCTGTTTCACCAAGCACAGCTCCAAATAGGATGAACAGGAAAATGTAGGTGGCTGATACGCCTAAGGTTATGCCGAACAGGCCTTCAGATGAGAGAAACATGTGATAAATGATCCTCTTCGCAGTGAATCCTGTGTGGCCGAATACCCCGGGAATCCTGTCTCCGAACAAGGCATACAGCAAGAAGACTATAGCAAGAATAGGAAGCTCCTTACCCAGCGCTCTGCGGCCTGCTTCGAGGACCAGGAGCATGCAAATGACACCCCAGAAGTAGTCACGGAAGTTGGCTATACCGCCTCTTAAGTTCAGAGCGTCAAAATAGAAGACATTGTATAGGGCAGCCATGGCTGCAAGCACCACAAGACATAGGTCAAGTGTGCTTGGTTTTCCCTTCGGGCATTTTGCTGTAGCCGGATAAAGGAGAAAGGCTAAAACCAAGAGAAATGCAAGATGCACAGCTCGCTGTTTGATGAACATCAGACTTCCGAAGCCTGCTGTGTACAGGTGGAACAATGACATGGACACGGCAATTACCGTCACTGCCTTCGCCCAGGCGCCGGAATAC
>JAAZEW010000254.1 GCA_012512055.1 Bacillota bacterium
CAAACTCTCCAGATAAAATCTAAAGGGTGTTAACCCTAACTCATGCTATTTTGCACAAGCTTTATCTAGCTCCAAAATCTACCTCAATCTTGCGCATGCTCCACTGTTTAGTTTTCAAGGAACAATCGACTCGCAAACCGGGGCAACCCCCGGTGCTTTATGATAATATCACGGGGCATCATGTCTGTCAAGTACCTGCTCTCGCAAATCCGACTGCGTAAAGTCAAGGGACTTTAGAGAGTCAGTGGGCTGCTCCCCGTGAATTATGGGAGTTTTTAGCAACTATCATACCTGCGCCCAAAGCCAGCGCACTGGCGGCTATCCCTACATAGACAGGATCTGCTTCGCCACGTAAGAACACCCTATAGAACAAAATCGCCAGAGGCCCTGCTGAGGTGCTGATCAACCCAACCCATGAAGGCAGGCGTTCTGTCATAAAGAGGGCCACCAATAATGGCAGAAATATTGCAGAGCCTCTCAACCCCAGAGATAGGTACGCCCATGACAGAATCATTGACTTGAGGTTACTCGTAGCAATAAGGGCGCCAAGTGCGAGGATAGTTACCACTGCTATTCGAGAGACAGCCAGGAGCTGTTGGTCGGCTGCGTTCTTTTTCAGAAGACGGCCATAGATGTCTTTGGCCACAATTATGCTCATGCTATGGGCAAGCCCCGCACCGGTCCCAACTACAGCCAAAAGAAGAGATACGACACCTAAGACTCCAATTACCGGTCCCAAGTAATCTAACAGGAACGCAGGCAACGCATGGGACGCATCAAGCCCGGGCTGCGCCATTCTCATATACATCCCTGCAAGTGCACATACAAACCCTGTTGGCGGAATTAGGACAGCAGCGATGAAAGAGGCTCTCCTGCATGTGGCAACGTCCCTACCCGCGAACATCACCTGTAAATGCATCTGGGTAGACAACAATCCAATAACAACTGACAGGGCGGCCGCCAGATCCTTCGCGACACCCCGCCCAAAGAGGCTAAGCCACGGATATTCGGGGAAGGCATTCTTTATCCCGGCAAACCCGCCAAAAAGCCTGAGAACGACAACTCCGGCAACCGCCAGAGTGAAGTAGAGCAATACTGATTTGAAAATGCCTACAAGGCCTGCTCCCCATGCTCCGCCGAAAAACACATGCGTAATCATGAGTCCTACTGATATGACTGTTGCCAGGGATGCATTCATCCCAAAAGTAGCGGAGAGCAATGCAATACATGAAAGAACCTGCCCAAAAACGGTAATGAACATGGCGAGTGTGGACACCATCCCAGTAACAGCCATAGCGCTTGTGCCGTGAGTTCTACCAATGAACTCCGGAATAGTCTCAACTCCCGACTCTCTCAAGGGACTGGCATAAAACAGCCCCATAGCCAGGCAAGCCAAGCCACCACCGATTGCGAGCCACGCTCCGGAAAGGCCATATTCAAACGACATCTGGGAAGCACCGACTGTTGCAGCTCCGCCTACAATTCCCATATGCATACCAACTAGCAGGGGCACACCGGCAGCCTGCCCACTTATTGCATAATCCCGCGAGTCTTTCACACGCCCGCCCGAGAGTATTCCAACTGCCCCTACAGCTCCCATAGTCACCACTATGACCGCAATCTGCAGAAGGCTCAGATTGTACACAGGCTTTACCTCCTTATGTCAACGCCATCATCTGACTCGACTTCAGACTAGCCGCGAGTCTTCACCATGTAAGCTGCATCCTGCGGACATACCTCAACGCACATTCCACAACCGTCACACTTGTTGGCGTTGATAATCGCGCCTGTCCTTGTTACCTTGATTGCGTCATAGAAGCAACTACGTTTGCATACTCCGCACTTGTTGCACTTGTTTGTATCGATAGCAGCATGTACCCCTTCAGGATCTCTCTCGACAAAGTCAGTAGTAATAATATTGGGTAATGCAATCCCTCTAATGTCATCAAGGCTTTCATAACCCTTCTGATCCATCCAGTTTGACATAGCCTCGGCCCATTTCTTGCTGACGCCGTAACCTTGCAGCATGATGCCTACGCCTGACTGTACAAGAGTAGCTCCTGCCATGATGTATCTGATAATATCTTGCCATTCCCAAACTCCCAGGCCCGAGATAATCGGAATACTGAGT
Organism: Bacillota bacterium; assembly: GCA_012512055.1. The sequence goes on from JAAZEW010000254.1 coordinate 2,132, forward strand.
TTTCTGGCTGCTTGGCTCACAAACTTGAGTCCGTAACCAATAAGGTAAGGGCCACCATATCCTCCGATTGAACCCCATCCGTATGGAGCTGCAGTCTCGATATCGATGACAAATCCGGAAAGCCTCGCAGACAGGTTGACTGCACATGCCCCGGCCTTCTCAACTGCCAGCGCAATTTCCACAGGGTCAGAGGTTTGAGGCGAAATCTTCACGCTGAAGGGTTTGCTGAGGATCTTGGAGCATGCCTTGGCAATCGTAGGAGCCCTGTCAACATCGCCTGCTCCCATCGTCACCCCCATGTCAGCCGCAAAAGGACACGAGATGTTTAGTTCAACGAAATCAGCTTGTGTTTCGTTAACCATGTGGCACATAGTATCCCATTCATCCATAGTTGCCCCTGACAGGCTGGCAATTATCGTTCCTCTCTCTCCCACTTCTTGCTTGGCTTTGTTAATATCTGCCATATACTCTTCGTACCCAAATCTTGAGCACTCTTCAAGGGAGTTCAGGGTAAAGGCATGAGGGAGCTTGTCGGGGTACCCAGGATAATCCTTGTAATCAAAGAGCCTAAATCGTGGTCTCGGGTACTTACGACCGAGCTTGCCGGAATCGCCAAACAAAGACTTGCCGATGACTGCACCGGCACCGCCCTCGATACCTTCACGCATACCGACGTAGTCCATGGTAGGAGACGCAGAACCGACAACAATGGGGTTCTTGAATTTTACGCCTCCAATTTCAGCAGTTAAATCAGCCATTCTTTTGTCCTCCCTATAGTCTCTCTGTTGTCCAGGGCCACATATGGACTTATCGAAGCATTTTCTCATACTGAGACTCCCTCTTAATAGAAGTCTCACTAGATTCAAATGTCATCAGCTACTAAGACAGCCTTCATTGCTTTGCGTGTCTTCACCGCATACAAGGCCTCAGTGGCACCCTCAAGCGGGAACCTATGGGTAACGAGCTTCCCATAAGCCTCAGGATGGGAGGCCACAAGTGATATTGCCTCCAGCAAGTGCCCTGTATCGCTTACCCATACGCCCTGTACTCTAATGTTTTTGCGTCCGACGTGTTGGAACCAGTCCACATTCACATTATCGGCGGGAACCGCAAAGCCGGCGGTCAAATAAGTCCCCCCGGGCCTTAGCATCTTAAGTCCTTCGCTGACTGACTCGACAACCCCGGTAGTCTCATACACGAAGTCGGCCCCGCGTCCATGGGTGAGAGCCTTTATTGCCTCAATCCTCTCACGTTCGTCCATTGTGTGCCGGTTCAGAATGTGAGTTGCTCCGAGCGCCTGGGAAATCTGCAATCTGTCTGCACTGCCTCCTACCACCGCAATGTCATGGGCGCCTGATGCTTTCGCAAAACCGACTCCGAAAGCCCCCACAGGCCCTGGGCCTTGAACGACCACCGTGTCCCCTACCTTGGGCCTTGTCAATGCAAAAGCATGGGCAGTGGTAGCTCCTGAACACGCCGCTGCCACAAGAATAGCAGGATCAATCGAACCATATGTGTCAAGATGAATGATGTGTGTATTTGACCGTAAGATGATGTGATCCGCGTAGCATCCGTTCAGATACGGGTACTCTGACGCGGGCTTGTGAATCCCATATGCCCACCTGCTCGGGCATAGAGACGGCTGTCTCAACACCACGCAGTAATAGCAACGGCCACACGATACACCCCTGTCCCAAATGACCCGGTCCCCGGGTACAATAGGCCTTCCGGTAATGCTCTCCTTAGCGCCTGCCACTTCCACTACTTCGCCCACTCCCTCGTGGCCCGAAATCATTGGAAGTACATTTCGTGCGTCTTCGCCAAGCCACATGTGAACGTCGGATCCGCAGACTCCGGAAGCAAGAATCCTCACCAAGATCTCGCCTTCAGAAAGCGGTGGTATTTCGATTTCTCTCAAAACCAAGGGTTTAGAGTACTCCTCAATCACCATTGCCTGTGCCGTACGGCGCTTATGATTTGCAGAACGTACATGTACCATAGATACCACCCCACTGTGAATTGACGTGAGCAAGCGGATTAACTCGCCTCAGACAGCCGGGTTTGTCGAGAACTGGCAAGAAGGACTGATAAGATAATGAGGCCGTAGAATATCTGCCTCACAGGTTCACTCACCCGGAGTATCGTAAGTAGACTGTTTAGCACAGTTATCGATAACACAGCGCCGAAGGTGCCAAGGTACCCGCCTTTTCCTCCGGCGAACGCAGTCCCGCCCATGACAACAGCAGCCATGGAAGTCAACCTATAGTCAATACCCCATTCGAGAGTTCCACAACCCACTATGCCGGTAACCACCAATCCGGCTATCATTGACGAAACGGCGCTCAATACGTACACGGATATCACGATTCTATCCACCTTTACTCCGGACATCCGTGCAGTCTCCCGATTTGCGCCTATAGCGTAGATTTGCCTGCCAAATACGGTTTTCCCGAGAACTAAGACTGTGATTGCCGCGAGAAATAGCCACAAAATGTTTGCGGCAGGTACTCCCATTGCGCGACCGGTTCCCAGGAATTTAATCATGGGAGAGGCGGCTCCTCCGGCAGCGCCTTTAGAATAGACAAGGGCTGCACCGTGAGCGATTATCCCCATGGCCAAAGTCATGACAAACGGTGTTATTCCGGCTTTCGTGATTCCAAAGCCGTTTACCACTCCAATCATGGCAGTCACCAGAAGGCAAATAATAAAAGCCTTCAGGTTGTTGTTGTCATCGCCTCCCATGATGTTAGCAGCCAGGACATTGCTAAGTATCGCAACAGATCCTACTGAAAGGTCAACCCCGCCTGTCAGGATAGCCATGGTCTGTCCAATGCCGATTATTCCCAGAGGAACTGCTTGCCGAAGAAGGTTGAGAATGTTTGTAGGTGCAATGAACCCGGGGGCGATAGAACCGGTAATGATTGTCAACACAATAGATACGGCAATCAGGAAAACGGCATTCCCCGATCGTTGCATATTTCGGATATTCGGAAACCTGAGTCTGCCCACTGTGTCACTCCCCTATCCCAGATCGCGTCTTTCGCCGTATTGCTCCACCGGCCACTGCAACTATCAGAAGCAAGCCCTTGAACACATATTGAACATAAGTTGATACTCCCAGGTGGTTTAGGAGATTGCCCAACATCGTTATGAGGAGCGCCGCAATTACCGTCCCCGTTACATCCCCTACACCTGTGGCGAAATTGGTGCCGCCGGCAATAACGGCAGTCATTGAATCCAGCGAGAACGGAGCGCCTGCAAGGGCATCACCTGAACCCATTCTGGCTGCAAGAAATAACCCGGCGGTTGCAGCAAACAGCCCTGCAATCACGTGAGCCCGGACCTTCGTCACAGTGGTGTTGATGCCTGACCTGAATGCAGCGGGTGTATCTGCGCCAACAGCTCTAATATGGACTCCGAGAACAGTCCGGTTGAGAACATAGTAGGAAACCACAGCAAGAGCAATAACCAAGACCACAGGCAGAGGAATCCCCAAAACGGGCAAATCTATCAAAGTCATGTACTTGTACGGTACCATACCTCCGGGGACAGGCATCAAATGTAGCGCTAAACCCATTAATGCCGAGTTGGTAGCGAAGGTGATCACCATTGCATCCATTTTAATCTTGGACACAAGCAGCCCATTTAGTATCCCAACTGATACCCCGATGATAAATGAGGTTGCTATTGCCGCAGCCACGTGCACGACGGAATCCTGCATCATAGTAGCGCAGGCAATGGTGGTAAGGCTTATCACCCCACCAACGCAAAGGTCAACGTCCCCTGCAAGGATGGCAAACGTCTGTCCCATAGATGCGAGAGCTATGGCTACAGTCTGAATGGCAATGTTAGAAAGGTTATAAGGACGCCTGAACGTAGACGAAAATGCACATGCAGCAATGAAAACCGCAAGAGTTATTACATATATGGGAAGTGCAGGGTCGCTTCCTAATGCACTTACGCCTGTGCGTCTCCTGTCTATCCACTCCGCCTTCGTTCTCATTAATGGACTAGCTGCCATGATCTGCCTCCGCTGTACTGACTTTTGATGCAAGGCCCCATTGTGCCCTCATGATAGCCTCTCTATCCACATTTTCCGCAGGCATTTCTTCCACAACCCGCCCGTCATGAACAATGATTATCCGGTCACAAACTCGGAGGACCTCTGAGATATCACCGGATACCATCAGAACACTGCTTCCCTGATCAGCCAGATCCCGTATAAGCCCGTAGATATCCTCTTTTGCCCCCACATCAATCCCGCGCGTGGGCTCGCAGAAAAGCAACACAGAAGGTTTCGAAGCCAGCCACTTGGCGATAACAACCTTCTGCTGATTACCTCCGCTGAGACTGTTGACTTCCTGCAGCGGAGAGTGCAACTGGATTCTGAGCTGCCGAACAAGCTTCATCACCATGTTGTCTTCATCGCTTCTATTGACAAAGCCTGCAGTCTGACGTTCCTCTAACGTCGCAAGGGCCATGTTCTGCCTAACGTCCAAAGGCAAGCAAAGCCCTTCCGCTTTGCGTTCATCGGGGACGAACGCAATTCCCGCTTCCATAGCATCTCTGGGAGACTGCATATTAAGAGGCCTTCCGTGGAGTAGTATCTGACCCGTGCTTGGCCTACGATCACCGAAAAGCGTTCTAAGTATCTCGCGCTGGCCTTGCCCTGCAAGGCCTACAAGCCCGACGATCTCACCTTCTCTCAAGACAAAGCTGACACCTTGGAAAGCTCCGCGGACAGAAAGATCATTTACCTCAAGAACTGTGCGGCCCACAGCGCCCTTACCTTCTATTCTGCTGGACGCCTGTTCCCTCCCGGTCATCATTCTGACTACTGTGTCTGAATCCAACTCATGCCGGTCTTTCGCGGCAATCAACTTCCCGTCACGAAGCACGGTAATTCGATTGGATACGGCAAATACTTCTTCCAGTCGATGGGATATGAATATAACACCGCAACCACGGCCTGTAAGATCCCTCATCAGTGCAAGAAGTCTCTCCGCCTCTTCACCGTTGAGGGCGGCAGTAGGTTCATCCATGATTAGAATTCGCACGTCCATAGATAAGGCCTTCGCAACCTCTACATGCTGCCTCTCTTGCAAACTTAGGTACCGTACCTTATCATTGGGTTTCACATGAACACCGACAATATCCAGCACTTCCCGAGTCCTCTTATTCATCTCAGGTACATCGACAATACCCATGGAACGGCGCGGTTCACGCCCGAGGAATATATTTTGTGCTACGCTGAGGTTTCCTATTAGGTTCAGTTCTTGATGGATGACACTGATACCTAACTGTGCAGCACGGGACGGGTTATTCACCCGTAAAGGCGCCCCGTCTATGAATATCTCGCCTGCATCAGGCTGTATGACACCGCTCAATATCTTTATCAGCGTCGACTTTCCTGCTCCGTTTTCTCCTACCAAACCGTGTACCTCTCCGCGTTCACAAGAGAAGTCCACATTGTCAAGGGCAGTAACGCCAGGGAAGCTCTTGCTGATTCCTTTCATCGTAAGGAACGGATTACCACCCACCTAAAGCACCTCACCGAAGATCCAGAGCCGAGCCGGCCCCGGGGAAAAACCGCAGCCGGCTCACTGGATTGCATCATCAATCACTCTACTTCTTAGTACCCCAGAGCTCCAGGACTTTCTCGTCGCTTAGCTTCGTATGAACCCAGAAGATATCTGAAACATCAAATCTTGCGTATTCCTCTACGTTATCGTTGGTAATTACCTCCAGAGGCATAGGCACCAATCGTTTTACTTGTTCGCCTCTGAGAACACTGAGACCAAGATTGAGGGCAACAACACTACCGTACGGAGGCTCAGTGGCGCTGTAGCTCTTGAATCCCTTAGGCCTTTCCTGTGCCCAGAGTTTTATGAACCCATTGGATGCGGTGCCGGTCACGGGTACGACTCTATTGGCTTCAATCAACGCAGTGAGGGCACCTTGAGCAGAACCGCCGCCGTCAGTCCATACGCCGTCGATCTGAGGATGGGCAGCAAGGAAGTTCTCCATGGCTCTCTTACCCTTGTCGAATGCCCAGTCTACCCAAGCCTCACCAAGCACTTCGATGCCAGGATATTCCTTCAGAACCTTCAGAGCCCCTTCGCGTCTGTAGATTGCTGAGGAAGTACCGGCGATTCCACCTAACATCACTATTTTGCCTTTGCCCCCTAGTTCCTGGCATAGCCACCGCATCATAGACCCACCGAGCTCCTCCTGATCAGCGGCAAGTTTCACAGTGACCTTGGGCGTATCAACTACATTATCGAAAGACACGACAACGACTCCGCGCGCGACTGCCTTTTCGACCACAGGAGAAATCGCTGACGGCGAGGTCGCTGTTACTAAGAGCAGGTCAACCCCTTTGGCAATTAGGTCCTCAATATCAGCAATTTGCTTGGCTATGTTTCCTCCGGCATCAGTCACATAGTACGATTTGATCATGTTCGGCATGAACTTCTCAGCTTCAGCTTTGAACTCTTCAACCATGGCTACCTTGAACGGGTTCGCAGGCGCAACGTTGCTGAGACCGACTACGTAGGGAGGATTCTTCTTGTACTTAGCACTGTCAACATACTCCTCAGCCGCGTCCGTTACGGTAGTAACCATCGCAATCAACAGAAACGCCGACACTAAACCGGCAAACACCCGTACACGACTAGGTCTCAACTAGATCTCCCCCTTTCAATGGCTCCTCAATCGAGAACAGCACTGGATGCGTTTCGTCTTATTTACGTTCTTCCCCTTTGTCCTACCTCCCTTCCGGACGATGTGAATATTCTCCTCGTGTACTCCGTCGACTATCTCTGGACGCGTCCTGATGCGTCCCCCATAGCAAGCGACTTGACTTCATTCAGATTGACCAGATTGAAATCGCCGTTAATTGTGTGTTTCAAACAGGAAGCTGCTGCTGCAAAATCCACGGCCTCCTGCTCGTTCATACCGCTAATCAAGGCGTATATGAGGCCACCTGCAAACGAATCCCCACCGCCGACCCTATCCACAATGTGAACATCGTACTCTCGCGACGTATAGAAGCCGCACCCGTCATAGAGCATCCCGGACCACTTGTTATCAGACGCTGATAGGCTTTCCCTCAACGTAATGGCAACCTTCTCCAGCCCGAATCTCTTCGCTAATTCCCGAGCTACTTCACGGTATCCCTCGTGACATATCTCGCCTTTCACGACATCGGATCCTTCAGCCCTAATCCCAAAGACCTTCTCTGCATCTTCTTCGTTTCCAATGGCAATGTCGACGTACTCCATCAACTCACTCATGACTCTGTTGGCTTGCTCAGTAGACCAAAGCTTCTTGCGATAATTGAGATCTACACTCACCTTGACGCCAAGTCTCTTCGCGGTTCTTACCGCCTCAAAAGTAGATGCAGCGGCATTCTTGCCTAGCGCAGGAGTTATCCCGGTGAAGTGGAACCATGATGCTCCATCGAAGATCGCCTGCCAATCAAACTCGTCCGGCTCAACCTGGGAAATAGAGGAGTTTGCTCTATCGTAGATTACCTTAGAAGGTCTCTGGGAGGCGCCTTTTTCACAGAAGTATATGCCAATCCTCTCTCCGCCACGTTTTATGTAGTCAGTACCTACCCCGAGAGCTCGCAATGCATTTACGGCGCACTGCCCTATCTCGTGGGACGGCACTTTGGTAACAAAGTACGAATCCAGTCCATAGTTCGCTAATGAGACTGCTACGTTAGCTTCGCCGCCTCCGTATACTGCATCAAAAGACGAGGCCTGTATAAATCTCTGATACCCGGGAGGCGATAGTCTCAACATGATCTCACCAAAAGTCACGACTTTGCCAGCCATAATAAATCCCCCTTACTTGGCACGAGCGAGCCTCGCAGCCTCCACAAATTCCGCCGCGCGCTTGGTAAGTCCCTCCCAATTCTCATCAGCCACCAGTTGCCGATTTACAAGTGCTGTACCTGCGCCAACAAAGACAGCTCCCGCTTTCAGGAATTCACCCAGATTCTCCAGGTTGATGCCGCCGGTGGGTGTGAGTTTCACTTGAGGTAGAGGTCCGAGCACATCCTTAATGAAAGAAGGCCCCAGTCGCGTTGCCGGAAATACCTTTACTACGTCTGCGCCTGCCTCCCAGGCCTGCAGAATCTCAGTGGGCGAAAAGGCGCCTGGAATAACTACTTTACCGTAGCGTTTACACGTTCTAATTAAGTCGAAATTGACCACAGGACCTACTACGAAATCTGCGCCTGCCAGTATCACTGAACGAGCGGTCTCGGAATCAAGGACAGAACCTGCCCCGATAATGGCTTTCCCTCTCAGGATTTCTGATGCCTCGCGGATGGCATCTATGGCTCCTGGTGAAGTCATCGTTATCTCCACTCCCTTGATGCCTCCGAGTACCAGTGCTCCACAGATTTTTACCAGTTCTGCTCCGCTTTTCGTTCTTATTACCGCAATAACCCCGGTATCAATGAGTTCTCTCAGTAATTGCTCCTTGTCCACTCTCATACCCCCTAACAGCATGTAGATGCTAAGAACTCAATATTATTGCCTGATCTAGTATCGCCGGAATCATTTCAGATTCCAGGCATTGACCCTAACCGGTTGTCTCACTGTAAGCTTCATGCTTCCGTCTTCGCCTTTGTAAATCACAATGTACTTATTCCAATCATCATCCCGGGGCATGTGAACCTGTGAATCATACGATGGGAATAATAGATGCGGGCCCCTGCTTTCCAGCCTCATCCTGGCAGCTCTCAGTATCATCTCACCCACTCTGAGCATGTTTTCAGTCTCCACGGCATAGGCAATTCCCCGTTCATCTGTTCTGACCCCTGCTGACTGGAGCTCAGCCAGATCCGAGACTGCCTTAGCAAGACCATTGTCAGTCCGGACTACAGACGCAGAGTCTGACATTATCTTCTGCAATTGGAGGCGAACTCCATGAGCGGGAACGCCTGGGCCGTTTCTTAGCCGTGTAATACGGGCCAAAGCTTGGGTTATAGATGCATTAGAAGCTTGCAAACGTCCTGTCATGGACTTTGCCTGATTGGCCGCCTCCTCTCCGGCAATTCTTCCAAAAACCTGGCAGTCAAGGAGTGCATGTCCCCCGGGCCTGTTTGCGCCGTGCTGTCCTCCGGCAGCCTCTCCTACAGCGAAAAGGCCGGGAATGTTAGTCTCGGCACGCGTCCGAATCCTGATTCCGCCTTGGAAGTGCTGCACTGCATTTACGATCTCCACTTGGTCCCCGGATACGAGATCAACACCTGCATCCTTAAACCACTGAACGCTCTTGGGGTTGATTTCCAGATAGCGAAGAATAGGGCTTTCATACCGACGGGCCGCCCCAAGAGATTGCCTGACCTCTGACATGTACCTGTCTTTCCACTTACTAGACAGCTTATCCCAATGAAAACCACGTGGGTTCTGAGAGAAATCCACAAATACCCTTTTCCCGGCGTTAACCTCTCTATAGACCGCAACATCTATACGGTTTCCGGGATGCTCGGACTGAAGAGGCCAGGTGGCGCCTTTCTCAAACACCAAGTCGTAGATTTCTTCCGGAGGAAGATCACACAAGTAACGAAGGAGGAACTCTTCGCCTTCATCATTTACAAACCTGGGGATACATCTCATCACAGACCCCGAACAAGCAAGACCGGTGGCAACTGAAGCAATACCTATCTGGATGAACTCCATATTGGTCAATTCAGCGCCTATTTCGTAGGCCATAGCGTACCCATCCCCTGTGTTTTCCGGAGGAAACACATTTGCCTGGAATACCTGGCCTGCCCCACCTGTAGCAATAATAACGCACTTTGACATGATCTGAACCGGACTCTCTACTGAGTCTGAATCCGTGCCAAGCCCCACCGCGCCCACCACCCGTCCGGTACCGTTGGTAAGAAGGGAGGTGACCAGGTGATCCTCGAACACCTTGATATCCAGGGAACGAGCTTTTCTTACAAGCGCCTTCTCAATGTCAACAGCGGTATATGGCCCTGTATATGCGGCGCGGGCGTAAAGCGATCCATCAGTTACGAATTGGTCAATCCTTCCGTCAGGCTTCTTGGCAAACGAAACACCCAGGTCTGCCAAGTACGTTATTGCATTGGCAGAGTTCTTTGCCAAGATGACGGCAAGATCTTCATCAGATACGTAGCCACCGATACGAAAAACATCATCTGCATGATACCGCCAGTTATCAGTCCCTCCGGGTTCTGTGTATTCTAAGGTGGCATGAAATGCCATCCTATCGGAACACGCTTTCGCAGTCACACCTGATTCGCCAAGCCTACCTTTGGTTATGAGAGCAACAGAACCTTGCGGGAATTCCTCCTTAGCCTCTATAGCCGCTCTTAAAGCCGCCCCACCTGAACCAATTACCAGTACGTCATAACCTTGTATTACCAACTGTCCAGTCCCCCTCATCGCCGGGTTCAGGGTACACGATACTTTCTGGAGGCAATTGAGCCCCATGGTTGCGCCATGTGCAACATGGTTGCTCACTATGCGGTTGTTTGCATTATTCGCCGTTTCATCGTTGACTCCTTCTTCAAGAACTGTATCTAAGAGAAAAAATCCTAACCCCGCAACTCAGTTGCGTTTTATGAGTTTGCATATATAATTAAACAGGAAGGATAGCCTGGGAAGAAGGTGTCGTGACAGTATGCCGAGCGTCAAAGCCAATTCCAGGGGAGAATTAGAACGCCGGAAGAGAAACGGTGAACACACTATGTCTGTTCTACGAGCTCTTGATATGCTCGATTATCTCGAATCGTGTCAGGAAAATGTAGGCGTCACCGAGGTAGGACAGGTTCTCGGAGTCCATAAGAGTACTGCTTCCAGGCTATTAGGTACTCTGGAATCCAAAGGATACGTGCAGCGTGACAACGCAACCGGAAAGTACTCTCTCGGAATGCGCGTAGTGGAACTTGCCAGGTCCAAACTGGACAGGATCGATGTTCGAGCCCAAGCAAGGCCTTTTCTGGAAGAGTTGGTTCAGAAGACAGGAGAAACCGCGCACCTGGGCGTGCTGGATCGAGGGTCAATAGTATATGTGGACAAAGTTGATACGCCGCAAGTCCTAATGATGCGCTCTAGAATAGGCTATAGTGTATCCCCTCACTGCACTGCTTTGGGAAAAGCCATACTTGCCTTTTTACCCGATGATGAAGTCGACGTCGTGCTCAAGCAGCAGCCCTTTACACGCTTCACTCAAAACACCATAACTGACCCGCTGGCTTTCAAGGAATGCTTGAGAAAAGTCAGGATACAAGGATTCGCCGTAGACGATGAAGAACACGAAGAAGGTATTGTTTGTGCCGGAGCTGCGGTGCGAGATCACTCCGGACGCGTAGCCGGAGCACTCAGCGTCTCCGGCCCTACTATTAGAGTCACGCGAAAACAGATGGAGGAGTTCGGCGTTCTGGTCAGAGACGCATGTCGCAGGCTCTCAGCATCTCTTGGATACCCACTGTAAGAACCGAGCCTGATACTGTAATGATAAACTCCCTCAGTCTTTCCGCAACCACCCGATCTCTTCGTGGATCCCCATAGACTGTACTATGAGGCCAGGATGCAGCCTGCCGAGTTCCAAAGAGAACCCTTATATCCTCAGCAAATGTCTCTTCCGTCGACTCGAACCAGTCTTCGGAATTGACTTCACCGTCAGCAGTCCATACAGGAATACCGCGGATGCTCATGTACTCGTCCCACCCCCTTGGGTTTTCTTCATAGGAAGCCCCCAGGAAAGTCATATGAATGTGGTGTCCAAGCTCATGTGCGACAGTGAAAGCCATTTGGTCTTCCATGACTGTGCAGTTGGCAGGCGGAGCGCCCAGGAGCGTGTAACCTTTGGATCCAAGCCCACTTATCTCGCCCAGGGAAAACGGGAGAATGTATGCTCTGTAATTATGAAAAGCCTCGGGAGGAAGCGCCATCCCCTCCAGTGTCTCAGCTACCTCTTCCACTTTCGGCAGTCTACATGGTTCAGGTTCGTAGAGAGGGGTTCCGTCCGGAAGCTCATTTATGTTTACATCGTCCACAACTGACGGATCCAGGTGAGAAGCCAGGAGACTCCTTCGAACATCCGCTGCTTTGTGTAGTACATGCAGCCAACCGGTGGTGGCTGTATCGTATATGTGAAAACCCAGTGCAGGGTGCGTATAAGTGGGATTGTCCTGTAGCCTTCCAATCTCACGTTCCAGGAACCGAACCTCTAGCCTTATTCTCCTGGCATCCCTCAACCCGGATAGCCCATAGCGCTTCCCGCCATTCTCTCGCACAATGCGAGTCACGTGATCCAGGTCTTTCTCGAACCATGGGATAAAGCCATCCCCGTCGCCAATCTCCATGCCAGGTGAAGGATTGTATCCCTCGGGCATGATCTTCTCTGTGATACCGTGACCAGGCTTCAATCTGCCGAAACAGGCAAAGGTTATGATGACCAGAACCGTTAACATCAGCTTGAGCTTTAGAAATCCATGGCAACTGACAGTCCCTCCGGTGGGATCCCGCCTCGGAATCACGCATCGTCCCCTCCCATAAAGCTTCGCATATGTGCAGCTCAGCAGGCTTAACTATGAAGGATAACACAGATGAGCACATTATGTAAACTATAGTCTCAGTCGCAAGACGCATTCCCTGAGATTCGCCTATCTCCTGCCGCGCCTTTTGCCCCTATCCCCGCAGCTCTCAAGCTAATCCATCAGGTGCCATATTCTGCAGCCAGACGGCTCTTTCGACATGAGAGTTGCTGAGACGACAACGAGACTCCCAGGCTCTTGACAATTATGGGAAAATTGGGTATTATGTGCAGCGTACCTCGGCTTCTGTAAGAAGTACGTTCCAAAGAGTAGTGTGGGGAGGATCCTCGGTACATGATAATGGAACCCCGGCTGTCTATGCTTGATCTCATAACATGTTTGTCAAATGTAATTGACCTTATTAGCCCGACAGTCGTCAACCACCATTCACACGTAGCCTACATCTCTCTTAAGCTGGGAGAAGAATTGGGGTTACCCCAACCTAAACAAGCTCAACTTGCGATTTCGGGATTACTCCACGATATTGGCGCTTTATCCCTCAAGGAACGCCTGGAATCTTTGAAATTTGATTTCACTGATTCCCAGAGGCACGCCGAAAGAGGGTACTATTATCTAAAGGTATTTGACCCCCTCGCACATGTAGCTGAACACATTAGGCATCATCACACGCCATGGAACTACGGAGAAGGCTTAACAAGTAATGACGAAGCAATCCCCTTCTCCAGTCATATCCTGAATTTGGCTGACCGTGTTGCAGTCCTAATAAAGCATGATAAGCCTATTCTCAGTCAGGTTGAGGATATTCGAAAAAAGATTGAAGACCGCTCAGGAAGCCTATTTGTTCCTGAGATAGTAAGCGCGTTCTGTGATCTTAGCGCCAGGGAATACTTTTGGTTTGATCTGGCTTCTCCGGCTACTTCAATAGCTATGGTTGTATCTGAAACCTTGTCGCCTCAAAGCGTTGAGCTCTCTATGACAGAGCTCATTGGTTTAGGCAACTTGATCCGCCGTGTTATTGACTTTCGTGCTCCGTTTACAGCCAGCCATTCCCTCAGAGTAGCTTCTGTTGCCGAGGCTCTGGCCGGAATCGCAAGGTTTTCAAAACGGGAGCAAAACATGATCGAAGTTGCCGGATACATCCATGACCTTGGAAAGCTGGCAGTGCCCGGTGAAATCCTAAGAAAGCCCGGGAAGCTGAATGAATCTGAGTTTAGTGTTGTGAAAAGCCATACATTCCACAGTTATCGGGCCTTGGAGCCGTTATATGAGCTTCACACGGTCAATCAATGGGCATCATTTCATCATGAACGTATGGACGGAAAAGGCTATCCTTTTAGACACAAAGGAGCTGACCTGCCCCTTGGTTCTCGCATTATGAGCGTGGCAGACGTGTTTTCGGCTCTTACGGAAGACCGTCCTTATCGCACAAGCATGCAATGTGAAGATGCACTGCAAATTGTGCAAAACATGGCCAGGAAGGGGGGTTTAGACCCAGATATTGTCAGTATGCTTGCGCAGAATGCAGAAGAGATTTATGACATTTGCATGACTACAGGTGTATCTTCTATAGAAGATTATAAGCGCGTGACTACTTGAGCAGGCAATACACCTCGAGTACTCCTTGACTATTATACGCATTATCGATTACCTCCTGGCAGATACTAATTGCCGAGGAGGTGATTTTGTGGACGATCAGATGTCCCCAAATGACCGGTCAGGCGATGTAGATGTAGGCGGCAGTCTAGGAGATCGTGACCGAAACGGAAGAACCAGAGGCGGACGAGTTAACACCAGCGCATGGCTGATTGGGGCGCTACTCGTGGTAGTCGCGGTATTTGCAGGGCTTCGCTTCGCCAGAGTCCCGGCGCCACCGACTCCTGCCCCAACTAGGCCGGCGCCGACAGTTCCTGCTCCCAGTCCTACTCCCACGCCCACAACTCCCGCGCCGACCACTGCAGATCTCGACCGCAGCATAACAAAAGTCGAGGATGCTGTAACGAGGAAGGACTGGAGCGCTGCAACCAGAGAGCTATCGGTGCTTCGCACTGCCTGGGAGGGCCTTCGTGCCCGGGTAACCAGCCAAAACACAACGAAAGACACCTCGATGTTTGAAGCATCCATGAAGAAACTCGAAGAAAACATCAGGCAAAAGGACGAAACCGGCGCAAAGAACGATATCAAGGAACTCAGAACCATCGCCAAGAACTTCAAGTTAGCTCCGACCGGCGGTCCGACTTCCGGCTGAAGAAACATACAAAGGGGGAAGAACGCTTCCCCCTGCTTTACTTATCCCTTGATTACACCGACAGGCCGCATACGCGCAACTCTAAGAGAAATGCCTGCTTCGTGACAAACCCGCACTACCTGGTTGACATCTTTATAGGCTTCCGGCGCCTCTTCAGCCAACACTCCGCGGGTGGCAGCCTTAACAATGATCCCTCTATCCCTTAGCTCAGACTGCATGGCTGTTCCGCTCACAGCTTTCTTAGCTGCAGTCCTACTGAGGAGTCTCCCGGCTCCATGACATGTGGAACCAAATGTCTCGCGTAGTGCCTTTTCTGTCCCGACAAGAAGATACGAGGCTCTGCCCATATCTCCCGGAACCAACACCGGTTGGCCGATGTCATTGTATTTCTCTGGAATGTCCGGGTGCTCAGGAGGAAACGCTCTGGTGGCGCCTTTTCTATGCACACAAACACGAATGGTTTTCCCCTCTACCGTGTGCTCTTCGATTTTGGCTATGTTGTGAGCTACATCGTAGATGAGTTCCAAACCGAGATCCCGGGGTTGTCGTCGGAATACCTTCCCAAAAGCCTGGCGCGTCCAATGCATGATCACTTGCCTGTTAGCCCAGGCATAATTGGCTGCTGCAGCCATAGCTGCAAAGTAATCTTGTCCTTCCTGGGAGGCAAAAGGAGCACAAGCTAATTGCCTATCAGGAATATCAATGTTGTATTTTCTAACTGCGCGCTCCATCACTCTTAAGTAGTCCGTGCACACCTGATGGCCTAATCCTCTCGAACCCGAATGGATCATGACTACGACTTGGCCTTTGAACAGCCCAAGCGTATCCGCAACATTTTCCGAGAATATCTCTTCGATAACCTGAATTTCGAGGAAGTGATTGCCTGAGCCCAGTGTCCCCAGTTGCGGCAAGCCTCGCTTACAAGCTCTATCGCTGACTTTATCCGCCCTGGCTTCTTTCATACAACCTCGTTCCTCAGTCATGTCCAGATCCTCTTGCCAACCATAGCCTTTCTCTACGGCCCAGCCGGCGCCCTTCTCCAGGACTTCTACGATTTCATCCCTTTTGAGTTTGACAGCGCCTTCCGAGCCCACTCCTGATGGAATATCCCTAAAAAGCTGATTTACCAGTCGCTCGAGCTGAGGGCGCACCTCTTCTTCCCGGAGGTCTGTTCTAAGGAGTCTGACTCCGCAATTAATGTCAAAGCCTACCCCTCCCGGAGATATCACACCGTCATCAAGGCGGGTCGCGCCCACACCACCTATAGAAAAGCCATATCCCCAGTGAATATCCGGCATGGCGAGAGATGCGCCCACTATTCCGGGAAGATGTGCAGCGTTTGCCACTTGTTCAGGAGCTTGATCCTCACGCATGACGTCAAGATCATCCTCGTCCACGTAGATCAATCCCGGCACCCTCATACCGGGTTTATACGTTTCGGGAATCCTCCATCTGAACCGGTCTACTCTCTCAAGAGGGCCTCTCCATCTATCGCTCATAAGTATGACACCCCCTAATGTCAGTCAGGCGTGAAAAGCCGGCAAGGCGCTCTATTGGCATACTCACTGAATGAAAGGTTGGTTACAGAAGCAGAAGCAGGAATAAGCTTTGGATCTTTAGTTTCTCTATATGTCCAGTATCACTTGTGCATACCATTCGGCCTCATGATCTCGGCCCCGTCCCGGCCCATCGAGACGTTCCACCTTGAGCATATGGTAGGTGACGCCTTTAATCTCCAGAACCAGTTCATGTATTTCAGGTCGGAACTCCTCTCCGCTGATTACCGCAGATACGGAATACCCGTAGGAATCAGCGGAGGAATTCCTAGGCTTTTGAATTCTTATACTTTGAACGGCGCCCGGCAAGAAACCCTCTGAGTAAACCTGAAACAACAGCTCTGATAACCATGCCACCAGAAGACTCTCCGGATCATGGCCTTCAACTTCTATGCGTCTCTCTTCCACACACGAAACATGAGAGTCAGAAGATAGGACAAGCCGGATCATCCCTATGGCCATGGAAGCGAAGAGCTCCTCAGGAGTCTCACCGAATCCACGAAGGCCTACATCCGCCGTGTGTTCAAAGATCTCGTATCTAGGCTCCATACCGACCTTACCCACCGTTTCTCGTCACAACCTGTGCTATGGAAACGACTTGGTCTCCCGGCTCAAGCCGCATCACTCGAACACCCTGTGCCGCCCTGCCTTGTTGAGGAATATCAGCCACGTCCATTCTGATGATAATCCCCTCGGCAGAGATACACATAAGCTCATCATCGCCATCGAGGACTTTAACCGCAACTGCCAGACCGCTTTTGTCTGTGAGCTTAATGGTTCTGACGCCTCTCCCGGCCCGGGAAGAATAGGTGCGGTATTGATCCAAAGGCGTCCTCTTTCCGAAACCATTCTCAGTCACAACGAGGAAGTCACGATCTTCTTTGACCACATCCATGCCTATGACCGTATCTCCCTTTGCAAGGCGAATCCCTATAACCCCTCTGGTATTGCGACCCATTGACCGAACGTCTTTCTCGTTAAACTTAAGAGCCCAACCTTGGGCTGTCGCAATTATTACCTCTTGATTTCCTGTAGTTGGTTTCACACTGACAAGATTGTCTTCCGGATCGAGGCGAATTGCTATAAGCCCGCCTTTCCTCTTGGTATCGAAATCAGGCAGAGCCGTTTTCTTTACCACTCCGTACCTGGTAGCCATGAGAAGGTATCTATCAGGTGCAAATGTCCGGATGGGTATCACTGCCCTGATGGTTTCGTCAGGCATTAGGGGTATCAGGTTCACGATTGCAGTACCTCTGGCTTGACGGCTTGCTTCAGGAACCTCATAGGCTTTTAGCGAATACACTCTTCCTTTATCTGTAAAGAAAAGGATGTAGTTGAGGGTTGTCGCTATAAATAAGTGCTCAACAAAGTCCTCTTCTTTTGTGTTCATGCCGGTAATGCCTCGGCCGCCGCGCCTTTGACTTCTGTAGGTATTCAAAGGCAGCCTTTTGATATACCCCTGGTGAGTCAGGGTCACCGCAATATCTTCTTCAGCTATCAAGTCTTCAACGTCGAATTTCGAACTCCCGACAGTAATCTTTGTCCTTCTGGCGTCAGCGAACTCTTCTTTGATTTCCAGTAATTCGTCTTTGATGATGCGAAGCACTTTTCGCTCATCAGCAAGAATGCCTTTGAGTTTTCTTATTAGCTTCACAACGTCTCTGAGTTCGTCTTCGACTTTCTTTCGCTCGAGGCCGGTCAGTCTCTGAAGCCTCATATCGAGAATAGCCTGGGCTTGTTTTTGCGAAAGGTTGAAAGTCTTCATCAAGCCTTCTCTGGCAATATCCGGTGTTCGGGATGCACGAATCAGATTAATGACCGCATCCAAGTTATCTAAGGCTATCTTAAGGCCTTCAAGGATATGAGCTCTCTCCTCAGCCTTGTTGAGATCGAATCTTGTTCGTCTTACTACAACCTCTTCTTGGTATTTGATGTAGTAGTGAATCATGCTCTTGAGGTCAAGGATTTTAGGCTCTCCGTTAACGACAACTAACATAATAACTCCGAAGGTCCACTGCATCTGAGTGTGCCTGTAGAGTTGATTCAGTATGATATGAGGGTTTGCATCTCGCCTGATATCAACGACGATTCGCATCCCTTCCCTGTCGCTTTCGTCCCTAAGGTCGGTAATGCCGTCGATCTTCTTATCACGGACCAATTCCGCGATATTCTCAATTAGCCTCGATTTGTTCACTTGATACGGAATCTCCGAAACTACAATGCGGTTCCTTCCTCCGGTAAGCGTTTCGATCTGAGCGCGGGCTCGCATTCGGACAGAACCTCTGCCTGTGGTATATGCATCCCGTATCCCTTCCCTTCCCACGATCAGCGCGCCGGTTGGGAAGTCAGGCCCCTTTATGACAGCCATCAAATCCTCCACCGTGGCGTCAGGGTTGTCTATAAGCATAATAGTCCCGTCAATGACTTCCCCTAGGTTGTGAGGAGGGATGTTCGTGGCCATTCCTACAGCGATCCCTGAAGACCCATTTACAAGGAGGTTTGGGAAACGGCAAGGGAGCACTTCAGGCTCTTTCAATGATTCATCGAAGTTAGGCGTGAAATCTACTGTGTCTTTATCTATGTCAGCCAGGAGGTTACGGGATATCTTAGCCATTCGAGCTTCGGTGTACCTCATTGCAGCAGGGGGATCCCCGTCAATTGAGCCAAAGTTCCCGTGTCCGTCTATTAGGATGTATCTTTGTGAAAAGTCCTGAGCCATCCTCACAAGTGCGTCATAGATGGCGGCGTCCCCGTGGGGGTGGTATTTGCCCATAACCTCTCCTACAATTGTAGCGGACTTGCGGTGTGGTTTCTCTGAAGTAAGGCCTATCTCATTCATGGCATAAAGAATACGCCTGTGGATAGGCTTTAAGCCATCACGAACATCAGGAAGGGCTCTCCCTACTATTACGCTCATGGAATACAACATGTACGAGTGTTTCATCTCGTCTTCCAGGTTTACTGGGATTACTTTGCCGTCAGTGAATTCAAGCAAAGGCTATGACCTCCTTAAAGGTCCTAAATATCAAGTTCCGTGATCTCTCCCGCATGGGCCTGGATGAATTCTCTCCGGGGTTCTACTTTGTCACCCATTAACGTGGTGAATATGTCATCAGCCGCCATAGCGTCTTCAAGCGAGACTTGCAGGATAGTTCGAGTTTCAGGGTTCATTGTAGTCTCCCAAAGCTGATCTGCATTCATTTCTCCAAGGCCTTTGTATCTCTGAACATTGATATTCCGGCGTCCCGATTTTTCAAGAATCTCACTAAGTTCGTTGTCGCTAAATGCGTACCACTCGGATTTCCCTTGTCTGACCCGATAAAGCGGAGGTTGGGCAATGTAAACGTGGCCACCCTCCACCAGCGGCTTCATATATCGATAGAAGAAGGTAAGAAGCAAAGTCCTTATGTGGGCGCCGTCTACGTCAGCGTCAGTCATGGTTACTATCTTTCTGTAACGAAGCTTCTCTATGTCGAAATCCTCTCCAATACCGGTTCCAAGCGCTGTGACCATTGCACGGATCTCGGCATTCCCCAGAATCTTGTCAAGCCGTGCCTTTTCCACATTGATAATCTTTCCCCGTAAAGGCAGGATAGCTTGAAAGCGCCTGTCTCTCCCTTGTTTCGCGCTGCCTCCTGCTGAGTCTCCCTCGACAATAAACAGCTCACACAGTTCAGGCTCGCGGAAAGAGCAATCTGCGAGCTTACCGGGGAGTGCAGCTCCATCCAGTGCACCCTTTCGACGAGTAAGTTCTTTGGCCTTCCTTGCAGCCAGCCTGGCACGGGATGCTTGGATCCCCTTATCTACAATTGACCTGGCAGCCTGGGGATTCTCTTCAAAGAAGTCAGTGAGGCCCTCAGAAACAACAGACTCGACTAAACCGCGCATATCAGTATTACCCAGCTTAGTCTTGGTTTGGCCTTCAAATTGAGGAGAGCCGAGCTTCACGCTGATAACTGCGGTCAGGCCTTCTCTCACATCATCACCTGTGAGGTTCTCCTCGCTTTCTTTGAGAAGCCCTGCCTTACGAGCGTAATCATTAATCGTACGTGTCAGGGCTGAACGGAAACCTGCAAGGTGAGTTCCGCCTTCAGTAGTATTAATGTAGTTGGCAAATGAGAAAGTATTATCGATATACCCGTCGTTGTATTGAAGGGCTACTTCAACAAAAGAATCACTGATTTCCTTTGAAATATAGAAGATCTCTTTGTGGATAGGGTCTTTGTTTCTGTTAAGGTGCTCAACGAAGGATATTATTCCGCCCTCATATAAGAAGTCAACGGACTTGTCGTCTCTTTCATCAACAAGACAGATCTTCACACCCTTGTTGAGAAAGGCGAGCTCCCTCAATCTATGCGCCAGCGTATCAAAACTGAATTCAGTTATCTCAAAGATCTTCTTGTCCGGCAGGAACGTAATGGTAGTGCCTGTGGTATCAGAAGATCCGACAACTTCAAGGTCAGTCACAGGACGGCCTCGTTCATAAGTCTGTTTGTATGTCTTCCCGTGGGAGCGAACTTCAACTTCCAACCATTCTGAAAGTGCGTTCACAACTGATACGCCCACACCATGCAGGCCGCCGGAGACTCTGTAAGCTCCGCTGTCGAATTTACCTCCGGCATGTAGTACTGTCAAGACAACCTCAACTGCGGGCCTGCCTGCGCTCGGATGGATGTCAACAGGTATCCCTCGACCGTTATCAGCCACTCTTAAGGAGCCATCCTCTCTGACAGTGACTTCTATCACGTTGCAGTATTCGGCCATAGCCTCATCGATACTGTTATCTATGACTTCAAAAGCGAGCTGATGGAGGCCGCGCAGACCTGTACTGCCAATATACATACTCGGACGCTTTCTGACAGCCTCAAGCCCCTCCAGAACCTGGATCTTAGCCGCGTCATACGGGGTCTCAAGAGAATGATGCTGCGGTAGATTGCCGGACACTGGAGCCTGGTTATTCTTTGTTCCTCGGTTATCCGGAGTGTTGCCCATGAAAACGCCGTCACCTCCGTATTTGTCAAGGCAAATGACTTCCGGCAGGAAGTCGGCGACTTGCTTTCTCGCCAAGACCACTTGAAAACACCTGCGTCAGTTAGTCAATCAGACACGGGCCTTTGTTCAGACTGGTAAGAACCGTGATGGAGTCCACCACGGTTCCTCAGCCAACTGCTTCTCTATTAAGAATTATAGCAAACATAGGTTCGTAGTCAACCCTGCGTCCTGGTGATATCTGTGACCTCGGGGACATCCTAAAGGCCTACGAATTGTCCGCGTCTCGTAGTATTTCCATAAACGTGACTCTTCACGAATCAATGTTATTATACTTGAGAATCTGTGTCAACGGTACGGCTCATCTGACCTGCCGGCGTCTTTTGGGACCGGAGAAGGGAGCTTTCGGCAACCTGCGTTGCAGCGCCTCCTCAGAGTTGAAACCGATATGGGAGACAAATAGACAGAGTACGGAGTTATGACAACAGATTTAGGTTTGCTCATATCCACTGGCGTTACCTTGCCCAGACTTCTCTGGAAGTTGAGAAACTCCATATTCAGTTTGGATCTATCCATGGCTTCCATGGACATGATAGCTATGATATCTTCATCAAATATGCTGATCTGAGCTCCTAAGTGAACAAACACGAATATCAACCCCTTGAAGCTCTACTGCGTGACTTGCGAGTCTCTTGCGCTGTAATGGCAAATCTCACAAAAACCTCTTGTATTGCAGGATCCTTAATGTCTAGGGCTAATTCCCTTATCCTTGCGATTTCACTGCCTGGGAGAGCTTGTTTCTGAAGAATACGGTCCGCGTCTGTCTCTCCCTTACCGTGTTTTGCTTTGTGCTCTTGAAAGCTCCTTCCTGTGGCACGGAATCTTATGTCCTTTATGGTTCCCCTACCCAAACGTCGATTAAGTCTCTTTATGATATCCCTTTTCAGCAATGACAGCTCTTGTGCCCAGACAGAGTTCTTCACCTCAATAAATAGTATCCCGTCTTTGCAGACAACTGCACTGGAGACCTTGGCAGCAGCAGGGCCTACTATTTCCTCCCACATGAACACAGCCTGGGAGCGTCTTACTTTCCTCACTATCCCAAATCTACGTAAGCTACTTTCAATAGCTACGTTAATTCGGACTGTCATTCATTGACCTCCTGGACAGAGCCGGATTGTACTCTGAATACCTTCCCAGGTTTCGAAAGCTCATCAAGAGCCTTTTCATCCGTCGTAGTGATAACAGTCTGAATTCCCCTGTCAATATACTTCCAGAGATGGGCTCTCTTAGACGGATCCAGTTCGCTTGACACATCATCTAAGAGGAGAATAGCGTCTTCTCCCATCTCATTCTTGACAAAGTCAAGCTCTGCTAGACGAAGAGCCAGCACTGCCGCTCTTTGCTGGCCTTGCGAACTGAAAGCCCGCATGTCAACACCGTCAAGAGTGAACATCATATCATCTCTATGAGGGCCTGCCAGAGTGACTCCTCGCATGAGTTCGGCTTGTCTTAGTCTCAGGAGCTCTCTGTGAAACAAGGCTGACCATGCGTCAACTGTTCCCTGCTGATCATCAGGACAGGATGGCACAACATCAAACGACGGCCGGTACGTGAGTTCAAGAAGGCCGGAAGAGGAAATCTCTCTGTAAGCAGTCTGTGCCAAGCGGGAAAGGTCCTCTATAACCCCGGCCCTCTTAACCATTACCCTAACGCCGACAGAAACCAGTTGTTCATCCCAAACGTCCAACGCTGCTTTGCCGTGCATGGAGCTTACTAAATGGCGTGAATCCTTCAGAAATGTATTGCGTTGTGTCAGGATTCTTCTGTACTTGGCCAGATCCTTACGGTACCGTTCGTAGACTGCGGATATTTCCAAATCCAGGAACTTCCTTCGCTCAACCGGTCCTCCCTTAATAATTCTGAGATCGTCCGGGCCGAATATTACAACATTTGCAGCGCCTATGTACTCAATACCCGTATCCTGATGAACCCCGTTTAGGCGAATTCTTTTTCCTCTTTCTTGACTGCATGCGACTTCCACAAGGAGTTCTCCGTTCTTGCGGAGAAACCGCGAAGCCGTATAGAAGGTTGACTCTCCCCACTTAATAAGATCCGTATCGCGGGACGTTCTATATGACTTTCCGATACAACATAGGTAGATAGCTTCTATTATGTTTGTCTTTCCCTGTCCGTTATTACCCAGCAAGACATTTTTCCCGGGAAATAACTCAATATCAAGGGAGGCATAATTCCGAAAATTCCTCAGCCTCAACCTCTCAAGGAGCATATTCTTCGTCCCCCGCAACTTCGTAGAGAAGCCTTCTCATACTCTTAACACTGACCTTATCTCCGATATTGAGTTTCCTGCCTCTGTGAGTCTCCACTACTCCGTTTACGAAAATACACCCTGATTGTATGAGTTCTTTGGCTTGTCCTCCGGTGCTGACAATACCTGCCCACTTCAGGAATTGGTCCAGCCTGATTGCATTTCCTCTTATTCTGACCGTGTGAGACGTGTGAGATTTAGTCTTGTCCATGTCAATACAACCCAATTTCTACCCTCTCTACACATTTAGTGTTACAGGCATTATCAGATAGAGAAACCCTCCTGACTGCCTGGAGTCGTCCTGTACATCAGTAATAATCATCGGACTTGTGCTTCCCGTTAGCTTAAGGGATATTTGCTCATCTTCTACAGCCTTCAAAACGTCCATAAGATATCGTGCTTTTAAAGCTATTTCTCCGTTTCCGTCCTCAATCTGAACCGCTGCAATCTGGTCCAGAGCCTTTCCGACTTGGGGTGCATTAGCGCTTACCGTAAGTATTTCGCCGGTGGCATTCAGACGAATAGTCCCAAACTCATCTTGCCCCATAATTGACACACGATCCACACTTTCCTGGAAAGCTTCCCTTTCGACAACTATCAGAGTGGTGTACTGCTGTGGAATTACCCGATCGTAGTTTGGAAACTGACCTTCAATTAGCCTACTTACCACCGTCGTTTCTCCCCACTTAAAAGCTACTTGATTTTCTGACGCATATACCTCCACTTCGGTGTCAGATCCTTGGACTATTCTTGCGACTTCGCTCAGAGTTCTGGCAGGAACGAGTAATCCTTTGTCCCTCTTCTCAGAAACACCGTCACCTGAAGGAATCCGCGTCAAAGCCAGTCTAAACGAATCAGTAGCAACAAGCCTTACTTCATCTTCATCAAATTCCATGAAAACGCCGGTTAGGAACGGCCTGGTTTCTTCAACCGCCACGCAGAAGACTGTCGTCTTAATAAAATTGGCAAGTTTCTTCCCGGTGACTTTCCACCAAGGCGTATCCGGTACTTCAGGGAACAAAGGATACTCTCCCGGCTCCATGGAATTGATTTCATATACAGCTTTCCCGCTTGAGATCGTCGCGACCCTCTTTGTAGTGTCATACTGAATTACTACTTCTCTTTCAGGTAGTCTGCGCACTATATCCGCAAGATACTTAGCTGGAAGAACCATCTGAAAGTTGCCGGCAGATGTGACAGGAACATACGTCTCTATCGACAACTCAAGATCTGTTCCGATTAGATGAAGCCCCTTATCAGATGTCTCAATTAACACACCTTGAAGAATAGTTAACGTGCTTCTGGGCGACACGGCCCGTTGCACTGTACCTACTCCTTTTGCGAGCAACTCCCTGTCGCAGGAAATGACATTATTCTGCATAGCGGATACAGCACCTGAGTCAAGATTTTCCCAGTCGGTATTCGGCACATTATTCATGCAGAGGTTCCTCCTTTTTGAATGGTCGAACATAAATGAATATCTATTGGAAAAGAAGCGACACTAATTTGCTGCAGTGTAATTATTTACCATATTTATTCCACAAGCACTACTACTATACGATCTTATATATATACTTGTACAATTTCGTAGTAGTAGTAGTAGGGCCTGTGGATTTGTGGATAACTCACTATTTTGTAAGCATATCAATTAAGTTTGCGTGTGGACAAGCATGTGGATTTTCGACACAGGTTGTCCACATAATCCAGAGGCTGATCTATTTCGTGAAATTATGAACATAATCTCCACAAGTATTCAACACGTTGCTAACATATGGTCCACAATTGAAGTTCTCTCTGTCATCACATACTAAGTCATTTCTTTGAGCTTTGATATGATGTCTTTGACAGAGGTGGCAAGAGCATGGTCTTGTTGTATTTCATCTTGAATCTTTGAGCATGCGTGCATTACGGTAGTGTGGTCACGGCCGCCAAATTCATCTCCTATCCTGGGCAGAGATGCCTCGGTGAGCTCTCGGGAAAGGTACATAGCAACCTGCCGTGGGTACGTAATGTTTCTGGTTCTCTTTTTAGACTTAAAGTCGTCTATTGATACTCGAAAGTATTGGGCAACTGCTTGCTGCACCTGGTATATAGATACTTGTCTCGGCCTTTGTGACGGGATTAGATCTTTTAGACAATCTGCTGCTGCTGAAACCGTCATTAGACGATTATGAATTGAGCAATGAGCAGCAACCCTCGTTAGTGCTCCCTCCAATTCACGAATATTGGAACGTATTTGGTTTGCTATGTAGTCCATAACGTCGTGAGGTATATCAAGACCTTCTTGTTGAGCTTTCTTATTCAAGATAGCGATTCTGGTTTCAAGATCAGGTGGCTGAATATCAGATATTAAGCCCCATTCAAATCGAGAGCGCAAACGATCTTCAAGCGTAGGTATCTCCTTTGGAGGACGGTCACTGGAGATGACTATCTGTTTCCCTGCTTCGTGCAAGGTATTGAAAGTATGGAAAAACTCCTCCTGTGTTCGCTCCTTCTGGGCCAAGAATTGAACA
>JAAZEW010000002.1 GCA_012512055.1 Bacillota bacterium
AATCAGTCGATTGAATCCGATTGGAATTGGACTGTAAATGAACGCCTGGAACTGAACCACGTCGCCTGCTGCAGGGACCTGAGGACTCGTATCCATATTTGATGGGCCAAACGGCAAAGGGCGAAGAAAACCTTCGCCCCTGCTTACAAAACATCAATTTAATCAAGTTATGAGTTCATCCCGTCACTCACCGTTTGTGTCAAGCGAGCAACATCATCATGCTCTACCAGTTCCATTTGGTCATGTTCTTTTCCCATTTGTCCCGGTTTGAAGCTATGTATTTGATGTATTCGGAAAGACTCTTGTGCATGGGGCTATCGATCACAAATGAGATATTTTTCTCCAGTAGTTCAATCTTCTCCAGGAAAGCGACAGTCTCCTCAAAGTTCATATTTGTGTAGGGGGTTTCGAACATGGGGAACCTCTTGGGATTGTACGTCTGTGCAGTCGTGATGAATCCGGATTTGGGCTCGTATATTATGACAAAGGCCACACGTCCGTCGATGTCCCAGAGAGGGCCTCGCAGGCCACAATCACCTGGATCGAATAGGCCATTACTCAGTGTGAAGCTGCCTTCAGGGGTATAGGCGCCACATACCACATGCCCCCCTCCCCCGCCAATTCTCCACCAGTTTACTTCAAACACTCCCCAGTCGCTTACATCAGCCAGGGTAAGCACGGACATGGTATTATTTGCCTCAACAGCGCAATCCCCAAAGCAAGACAGCAACTTGTCATCGAGGTTCGGTAGCCAACACCTGTAGTAATCACCGTACACCCACTCGGAGTGATGGTCTGTTCTGTGAAAGCGCTCATGGTAGGCGCTTCCCAACCGTTCAAAGGCCGTCCTGGGGTTAAATGCATTTGCCTGAACGTCTGATGCCCATACCGAAGTGATCGGACAAAGGCGGTTTCCCATTTCGGTAACCACTATTCCTATGCATACTTGCTCATACGGAGAATCTCCAAATTGGTGACCCTCCTTATACTGCTGGATGAATACCTTTTCTGAGATGTCAACCAAGGGCTTGACCCTCCACGTAAACTGGTTCACTATCCTCATGGCAA
The DNA here is from genome assembly GCA_012512055.1 of Bacillota bacterium. The sequence goes on from JAAZEW010000002.1 coordinate 1,069, forward strand.
CAATGGTGGCAGCGGCAAAATCGTCACCGGTCGCCAACTTCGTCCCTTCGGCCAGATCTGAGAGAATCGCTGCCTCAACCGCATCGAGCCTTGGCACAGAAGATAAACTGCAGTAAGTGTCAACGACCTTCTTCAGCCTTGAGTCTCGTCCCGTGTCATCTCTTTCCATCAGAGGATACCAGACACACTTGCTGTTCATGACCAACAAGACATCTGACCCGATTTCTTCAACAACAGAATCAGTGAGAGCATCATACAGCTTCGGCCGGCCGAACAGAGGCGCCTCAGCGACAAAGCCCTTTCTGTCATGTGTGATGAGCAAGTAGGCTTTCTTGCCTTGTGACACCATTTCAAGGTACTTAGCCTCAGCCATCGATGTGTACGGCATCTGCCACTTCATACCCTTCATAGCGCTCCAGACAAACATCAACCGATGATCCAGGACACTAAACACGGGGGCGCCTTCATACAAATCGAAGAGATCCATAGCGTTCCTACGATGCTCCGTCCACCGGAATCCCTTCCAGTCAAAGGCCTCCTTAGGCAAGTCAGACTCTGTGCTCCGTAATCCATCATTTATCTTATAGAAAACCTGCTCATACCAGCCTGTTTCCCTCGTGAGTTTGCGATCCCGGGCAAGGTAGTTGGCGCCCCACCCGCCGTAATCATACATCATCTTCATCCAGGCTTCGTCTGCCTGCAGGTAAACCTCAGGGTTTGCAACTGCAAGCGATCTGGACGAATAGATGGCGTACTTTTGAAAGTCGCTCGCTCTAACTGCGCTTTCTGCAGCCTGTCTCCATGCGCGTTCATGAATTTCCTCAGGTGTCTCGACTATGGATCCTGCAGCGTGGCACTTTGATGCCGTTGTGCCAGCAAGGTTCAGGAACAATGAAATCATGAGCGGAATTAGGATAAGTTGTAGGGGATTACCGGGGAGTCTTCGTGAAGTACACAATTGAGCAAATGATCCTTGCTTCGGATTCCTACCGTCAGAAAGCAATCTCTCTTCCTCCTCGCCTAGAATTACGTCCACTACATTTATGGAGCCTGTGGGCCTACAATACGTATTCTTGGGACGATCCCAAGTTATCCCGGTTTTTTGCAGGTAAACAGGTGATTTGATCTGCCATGAGAATGCCGACAGCGTAAACCAAAGACTCCTGAACCGGCAGACGGCAGACTCTATCGTGGCATAGTTCCTGTGATATTGACTCACCTCGTTCTGCAGCGTCAATTCATTGAAGGCATAGCCATGCCCGGGCTTAAGGGCAAGCATAAGCCCTGAAATAGGAGGAGTCCCATTTGCTTGCCTGTCCGGACTCGTAGTGCTCGCCTAAGGCTTGAGGAGGCCTGGATCGGACCACTGCGCCTGCAAGGATCAGAATCGTAAGAATATGGGGGATCATTTCCACTAATTCTGTTGCTATGCGCAGCTTGAAAGTTTGCATACGCATCTGGATCGCGTCTGTAAATGAAAATAAGAAACTTGCGCCCAAACCTTTCAGAGGATTCCAACCGCCGAATATGCATGCCGCCAACGCCATATATCCCCGCCCTGCAGACATGTCCTTCCTCTTGCCAACGCCGCAAAAAAAAGCCCTTCATCATTTGACCCATTACGCAATAGGTTGAGAAGCATGGCCAATTACGGCGCGCCAAAACCAACAACAGGCCCGCCGGGTAGGATTACCCATGCAAATACTATTCTAACGGTAGCAGCAAGTAGGTTTCTCTAGTATCTAATGATTCCTTTTTGTGCAAGCAAGTCCTCGTAGTCCTCTCGTGACAGAGGGCAGTCAATAAGCCCTTTGAATTCCCTATATGATAGATGGCACTGCTCCGCCATCCAGTGGAGACAGGTCTCTGAGATGTCTCTATGCTTAGAACCGTGACTTGTCTCAGTCCATATCAACGTTTTCTTGCCGTTCGGCAAATAGAATATGAACTTGCGATGTTTCCCGTCTGATCGTCTAAACCCTTTCCGGCAAAGCGCATCCTCCACGACTCTCCGGCTCTCACCACCCACTTGTCACCTAAACCTCCTTAGTCCTTAACCATTGCACGAAGGTGTTCTGCCAAGTCTTTCGCATCCTGGGACAAACCTTCTGGTGGCGCCAAGACGTACTCCTTCCATAGCCAAGCAAAATCCGAACATAGCTTTTCTATGGCATCATCCCGAGTTTCCCCCGTGGCGACTATGTTTAGATCCGGCAATTTAAATACCACATGATCGTCCTCAAATGAAGGTTCTATTACTTGACGTTCCCCAAGAATAAGCGTCTCCTTGGGCGTCTCAATGGTTTTCAATACAAGCGGTGACAGATCAAGGGCACGAATGTCTGTGACATCCACAATCCTGTGAGGCAGACCGTCGGAGTCAAGCTCGACCCTGCCTGTTACGTGAACAATGCCTTTGAGATTCTCCACAATGAAATCCTCCAGGTCTGGGCTGTAATAGCAGTCGAGAAGACGCTTTGCAGTTTCATGGTGGATTCCAATCTTGTGTTCGTCCAAATGAACTCGTAAGAGCTCCCCACTTACGGTTGTCTCTTCAACGGAAGGCCTGGAAAGCAGTTCCCCTATACGCGCTCTGCTTCTAGCGGATACCTTCACCTCACGCCCTGTAGCTTCACGATTGACAGTCAGATACCACTGATCCTCTTTCTTGGGACAGTAAGTCTGTACTGAATGCAGAATCCTCCTCCGCCAATAAATATCAGGGAGTAGAGCGAATACTCCTTCGTTATTCGAGTCCGAAAGAGCATCTAGAAGAGAGAAATACTTGTCAAGAACCATATCGCTTTCGTCAGGTTCTAAAGGCAGACGGGCTTGAATAGGTTCTGCAAAGGCGACTTCAACAGTATAAACGCTACTATGCTCACCTACCCTCATCAACTGGTATGCCTCCTGGATATCAATAGACACACGCATCCTTGGTCTCCACTCGAATCCAGATTCCGCAGTCGCAATGAAATAAACCGTCTCCTGCAAACCGCTGAAAATAACCGAAAGAAGCGATAATGGCACCCCTTTCCTGACTTCTTCACCATGAACCGAGATAACCAGACTCTGCCCCGTGTTGAGCATCACCGGCCCAGCCTTTCCTATGGATTAAGCGATAAACCCAGCCTCCAGCCAAATAAGCTTCCTTATGCTCTGGCATTACACAGTCGCTTTACATGATAAGTACCTTCGAGCCTATCTTCGTCAGATGACATGTAGTAAATTCGCTTCTATTTTGGATATTCCTTCAAATAACCTAAGCTTAAGAATTCGCAGTCTCATTTGTTCTCCCCACTGTTCAGCGTAAACACTCCCCACTTGGCAGAGAAAGTGAGCTCGGTTGCAGTACCATCCATGTTTCCCACAGAGAACACCTCTGACTTTCACACAAAACTCTTTTGCATCCTTGTTCGCCCCATATCTTGGTAATCCCTGCAACCGGATGCACATTTCGATGCATTCCGCCGTACGTAGCAGCGGTGCGGGCTGACTCGACTATGCCACTTTCAGTATCAGAGTGAAAAGGATGATCATTTCACTCTCGGTGAGCCTAATCCTTAGCCAACCAGAGCAAAGACTGCTTTTCCCCTGTTGTAGCCGAGTGACTTGGGATCCTACCAGCCAAGAAACCTGAGCATTGACAGGATGGCGGTTTTCGTAGTTATATGGGTATACGGCATAGCCTATAGACACCCAGTCTTAGCGTATGTGAATGACGACGCTGAGGTAACGCTTTGTATGCCCGATGATTCTCATGATGACGAAGTAGCGAAGGAGGTCATCCAAGTAAGCGTCCGAAAATAATCGACAGATCATTGTTTTCGATGTATAATCCCTGGTAAACGCCTATTTGATGACAGGGGGTTATGTAGATTGCGATTCGTTCGTCCCTTATCAGATGATGAAGTGAG
>JAAZEW010000255.1 GCA_012512055.1 Bacillota bacterium
AGGCTTGTCTTGCCTGTAAAATGGGACATCCCATGATCACTCGTGAGGATTATTGCAGTTTGATCCAGGATTCCTAACTCACCCAGCGCATCTACAAGAAGCCCCAGCCCTGAATCCATATATGCGAGTTTTCTGATGAGGTTCGCCTTCCATGCCTCGTAGTTAAGGGCGAGGGAGAAACCGTAGCTGATTCCCAGATTGTGGCCGGTTGCGTCCAAGTCGTCAGCGTATATAGCCAAAAACCTGGGAATCTCAGGGACGATTACTCTTTGCCTATCGCCGGTTTTAACCTCCTCCTGCTTGAGGATCTTTATGGCTTCAGCCACTCTGTTATGCCATGATCCGGAAGGCTGCACGTATAGATGACGAGGGTCATCAGTCCATGTGCCACGGCCTTCAAGCGCAAACTGCTGGACAGCAGCAGATGAAAGGCTGCTTTCGGCAACTACCTCCCCAATTGTCTCAGATGAGTTTTCCCGATTCATCTGCTTCACAACGTTTTCAACAGGATCGTAATAGAGGTGGGTATTGCCGTGCACTGCGGGCCAAGCCCCTGTGACGATACTGGTTTGCATCGGGACTGTTGTCCCGGGAAATCCATTGTGCACGTCGGCAAATATCGCGCCCCTTGAAGCAAGGTAGTTCAAAATGGGAGTCCCCGGCCCGCCAGGACCGTTTGCCCACTCGTAATACCGGTAAGCAAATCCATCCCAATTTATGTATATCACGTAAGTTGCGCCTGGCTCGCGCCGAACTATGCAGTCTGAGTTTGCCGCTTGATCTGCCGGTTGCTCCTTCAATTCACTCGCGCTTCTTTCCCCCGGCTGTTCCTGGAAGCCGGCTCTCCTATCCCCTACTTTCGAGCCATGACTTGCCATGCCATTATTATCCACCTGGCCATGTCCACGTGTGTAAGACAAATACGCAGGAACAGAACCCTGGCTGTCAAACCTCATACCCGGTTCTACGCCGGTTAGGATTACACCGATGACGAGCATGAAAAGTGCGAGAGAAAGTTCCAATGTCTTCCGTGTCAATAGCTGTCCCCCTCAGAAGAGATCAAGTGACAGTGCCGGAGGTGAATCTCAGAGAACGAATTCGACAGGGCCATTCGTGTAACCTTGTTTCGTGTAGTGTCAATACCTGGTTAAGCTGGGATTCGGAAGACCGCTTTCCATCGGCTGGCGAAGAAAGGTGTCGAAACCCTCTACGTCGAAGTTATAATATTGGTAAACCCGGGTATTACGATATTCAGAGGAGGTTTGCAATGTGCACACAGTAGCTGTTTGGGGCGCAGGTTCAATGGGAAGGACGCATGCTAACTGCTATAACCAATGCGATAAAGCTCATGTAAAGTATGTGATCGACAGCGACACTGAAAGAGCGCGTAATATCGCGGCGTTGTGCGGAGCCATACCCCAAGTCCATCCTGACGCAGCCCTCAAAGACCCGGAAGTCGATATAGTTGACGTATGTCTCCCTACATACCTCCATAGAGGGTGTGTGGAAAAGGCTGCGTACGCAGGCAAACACGTCTTTTGCGAAAAACCTATTGCCCTTAGTTGCGATGACGCTTTAGCAATGATAGAGACATGTAAATCGAATAACGTGAAGTTTGGCATCGGTCATGTTCTTCGTTATTTCCCAGAGTATGAGATGGCCCATGACATGATAACCTCAGGAAGGTTAGGCAAGATCGGTGTAGTCCGGATGTCCCGCACAGGGCCTTTCCCCAGAGGCTGGGAAAACTGGTACTCAGACAGCAATCGCTCCGGCAGTCTCCTCTTGGATCTCTCAATACATGACTTCGACTTCCTCGCCTGGTGCTTCGGTGATG
>JAAZEW010000256.1 GCA_012512055.1 Bacillota bacterium
ACATCCTTTCTTCTATGAAGTCATATGCGGCATAACCGCGGAAACGGAGAAAGCCGGGTATGATCTTGTCCTCAGCATAAAGGATGTCCGTGATAAGAAATGGAGAGACAGCCTGAAGCGGTGTTATGAATCACGCTCTGAAGGAATATTCGTCATGGGGACATTGCCCGGCCCTGAGGTGCTAAAGGAGATAGAATCAAGTCAAATGCCTGCGCTCTTTATTGATATCCCTTCTGAAAGCGCGAGAGCTACCTACGTTACGTCAGATAACATCGGGGGTGCGATGACCGCAACTAAGCATCTGATATCTTTAGGACATACCTGTGTAGGGCTTATTGACGGACATGTCACATCTCCCATTTCAAACCAGCGGCTTTTAGGCTATAAACAGGCATTGGAGATGAACGGAATACCTTTTGACGCAGGCCTGGTCCGCCCGGGAGATTTCACTGAAGAGGGCGGAAGGGACGTCGCAGCAAAGCTTCTGGAGGATTACCCGAACATGACGGCTGTATTCGCAGGCAGCGATCTCATGGCTGTCGGTGCGATAAAAGCCATAAGAGAGGCAGGACTAAGAATCCCGGATGACATAGCCGTCGTCGGATTTGACGACATAGAATTCGCAAGCTACGTAAGGCCTGCCCTTTCCACCGTGAAGCAGGAAGGGGAGGTAATGGGAAAGAAGGCAGCCCGTGAACTTCTGAGGCTTATCAGATATCCGGATAGAAAACCTTGTAAACAGGTGCTCTCAACTGAGTTGGTGATTCGTGAATCATGCGGAGGAAGTAAGGTTTGTCACGTAGGAGGTGGTGCGGAAGTAGTGTCAGGTGTTTGACGTTAGGTTGCTGTTTTGGTTGAGTGTGCAACTAATGCAGTGAACGCTTGTACAATAATTGTCAAGTTAGGGAGGAAGTTGAAAAATGAAAAGGGTATTCGTGCGAGTGCTGGTTTCCGTGATGCTGCTTGCCATGATAGTGCCCCTCGGCGCATTTGCCCAGAAGAAGATGACGATAACCCTTTGGACTAAAGAGAGTGAGGCAGAGGGGGTCCTTCAGGAGATCATTGATCTTACGAAGGAATTCGGAAAGACCCATCCCGGAGTTGAATTCGAGATAGTCAACTACGGCGTAGAAGACCTGAGGCAGAATTTCCAATCCGCAGCATTTGCAGGCGCAGGCCCTGACCTTCTTTGGACTGTGTCCGACCATGCGGGGCCCTTCGAGGCGATGAAGCTCGTCAAGCCTGTAGACGAGTTGTTCGGAGCGGGATACATAGACAAGTTTGTCAAGCCGGGCGTAGAAGCAGTAGAGCTTGGCGGCAAGGTTTGGGGAGTCCCCCTCAGTGTCGGAAACCACCTGATGCTCCTCTATAACAAGAAGCTTATAGCAAATCCGCCTAAAGACACTGATGAACTCATTAAAGTAGGCAAGGAACTCACAAAAGACTTAGACGGTGACGGCAAGCCTGATCAGTACGCTCTTGTATACAACTTGAACGAGCCGTTTTGGTTCGCACCATGGATGGGCGGGTTCGGCGCCTGGCCGCTGGATGGGACAGAGCCAACGCTGAACACCCCTGGCACTGTCGGGGCCCTTCAGTTCGTCTATGATCTGAAGTTCACCCACAAGATTGTCCCGATGGAGTGCGACTATGACGCTGCAGACTCACTTTTCAAAGAGGGCAAGGCTGCTATGATAATAAACGGAGACTGGTCTCTGTCAGGTTACCTGACGGATGAAGTCAAGAAGAATGTAGAACTCGGCGTTGCCAGAATTCCTAAGGTAACACAGACAGGCCTATGGCCGTCTCCTATGACAAGCGGTATATACTTCATGTTCCCTGAATACGTCAGCGCGGACAAGGAAGCAGTCATAAAGGATTTCGTCGAGTACATTTGCTCCGAAGAGATCCAGCTTCTGTTCCTTGAGAAGTATATGCGATTGCCTGCACTTGAGTCAGCTCTCAAGAGCCCTCTGGTCACCGATGACCCCATTGTCAAGGGATCCAGCGACCAGATGGTTGTCGGCAAGCCTATGCCGACGGTTCCTGAAATGAGGGCGGCCTGGGACGCCATAAGGCCGAACCAAGAGGCTGTTATGGCCGGTAAGGCTACGCCGGCGGACGCAGCAAAAGCCATGCAGGAGGCATGTGAGAACCTCATTCGCGAGATGAAGAAGTAGGATAATTCCTTAAGTTTCCGGGCCCGGATCAGACGTTAAGTGTTAATGTCGGTCCGGGCCCATAGGCTCATAAAGGGGGTGTCGGAGTTGCTGCCCCTTACCTGGGATATAGTAGTTCAAGGAATAGGTGAAGTCGGTAAGCTAATCTTTTTTGTCGCCATAGCCGTTGTTTTGCTGGAAGTGGTGGCATATCTTATTCTGGTCAAGTGGCTCAAATTCAAAAACGCTTTGCCTTTTATGCTAATGCTGCCTGCGCTTGTCGGTGTTGCGATCCTCATACTCTATCCGTTTGGATTCAACATCTACCTTGCATTTAGCAACATGAGCATGTACAGGTTCAAAGAATTCTCCGTGGGACTGCAATATGGAATCTCCAACTTGCTCGATGTTTTCAGGGTGCCTGTTTTGCAGAGGGTTACGTTTTTTCAGTTGTTCTTAAGGACATTTATCTGGACAGTTATCAACGTAGTGTTTCATGTCCTCGGCGGTCTCATCCTGGCGATCCTTCTCAACAGGCCAATGAGGGGGAAGGGGATTTACAGGACACTCCTGGTTGTGCCATGGGCTATTCCCCAGGTCATAGCTGCACTTGCCTGGAAGTGCGAGTTCCACTATCAATACGGGTTCGTCAATATCCTATTGGAGAAGCTGGGCTTCAAAGCGGTTCAGTGGATGTCTGACCCTTTCTGGGCTTTTATAGCCGTTGTTATCGTAAATATATGGCTTGGAATTCCCTTCATGATGGTTACGATTCTAGGGGGTCTCCAGAGCATATCACCGGATTACTACGATGCCGCCCAAATTGACGGCGCCAGCGGCTGGCAGCAATTCCGTTTCATAACGCTGCCTTTGCTCAATCCCATTCTTACGCCTGCCATCATCCTTGGCGTAATATGGACATTCAATAACTTCAACGTCATCTACCTGCTTACAGGGGGCGGTCCGATGGAAGGCACTGACATCCTGGTGACGTCCCTTTATAAGGCGGTATTCGAGTTCTATAGGTACGGTTTTGGGGCAGCGTATTCGCTGGTCATCTTCCTGTTCTTACTGGTGTTCAGCGTGATATACTTGCGAATCAGCGGCGGTTTTAAAGGAGCGTGGGAAGCATGACACCTATGCAACCACAAGAGACTACGCTACTTACGACAGGATTCAGGACTCACAGCAAAACCAGAAGGAATGCCTTACTGAAAAGTGCAGGTATCCACTTTGTCCTCATAGTTGCGTGTATCATCGCTGTGTATCCCTTCTTGCGCGTCGTAAGCATATCGCTGCGTCCCGGTGTGGCTTTGCTTTCGACGAGCCTGGCCCTGATTCCTGAAGGGGCGACTCTTGACAACTATCGGACTCTGATACTTGACAAGGATTTCACGGTATGGCTTTGGAACAGCCTGATTGTATCTGTGGCCACAGTTCTCATTGGGCTGCTCTTGGCTGCCACCGCAGCTTATGCCTTTTCAAGGTGGAAATTCCGGGGACGACGACAGGGCCTGGTATTCCTCCTCTTAACCCAAATGGTGCCTCCTGGGATGTTGCTTCTCCCCATATACATCATGGTCGTGAGACTTAACTTGTTCAACACGTATACAGGGATGATCATCGCGTATTCCGTGGGTTCGGTCCCGTTTTCCATATGGCTCCTAAAGGGGTACTATGACACAATCCCGAAGGAGTTGGAGGAAGCTGCACTTGTGGACGGGGCGGATCCTTTGACTACGTTCTACAGGATTGTGCTGCCTCTTGCTGCTCCGGCTTTAGCTATTGCCGGCCTCTTCAGTTTTATGACAGCCTGGAATGAATACATGATGGCCAGGGTGATGCTGCAGAGAGCAAGTATGTTCACGTGGCCGCTGGGCTTCCAGAAGCTCAGGGACCAGTTCACGACACAGTGGGGCGTGTTCTCAGCAGCGTCAGTCCTTGTGGCAATCCCTGCCATGCTGCTGTTCCTCTATTCTTCCAAGTGGTTAATATCCGGCCTGACTCTTGGAGGACTCAAGGAGTAGCGAATAAGAAGGATTATCGGAAAGGCCGTCGAATAATTTTAGAAGGGCTGGAGTTGCCGGAGGTAGACGGCAACAATTAAGAAACCGGCCCAAGGCGGACGTGATGTCCAGGGTCACGTATTATACCCGGCTTTATGCCAAGTACGCTGTCTTGGGAATTCGATTCGTACGGTTCCGGGAGATGGCATTAGGGGGTATTCTGGAATGGCCAGAGTATATCTGGAAAATGTGTGGAAGAAGTTCGGTAATGTTGTTGCAGTAAGAGATGCTACACTTGAAATCAAGGACAAAGAATTCTTAATCCTCGTAGGCCCGTCCGGTTGTGGAAAGTCCACAACGCTAAGAATGGTAGCAGGACTGGAGGAAATCACAGAAGGCAATATCTATATCGGAGACACCCTTGTCAACGACATCCCTCCGAAGGACAGAGACATTGCCATGGTTTTTCAAAACTATGCCTTGTATCCTCACATGGACGTCTATAACAACATGGCGTTCGGCTTGAAGCTCCGAAAATTCCCAAAAGCGGAAATTGACAAACGCGTCCACGAAGCTGCCAAAATCTTAGGAATAGAGAGCCTCCTAAAGAGAAAGCCGAAAGAGCTTTCAGGAGGGCAGAGGCAGAGAGTGGCCCTGGGAAGGGCTATTGTGCGAGAGCCTAAAGTCTTCCTCATGGATGAGCCTCTCTCAAACCTCGACGCAAAGCTTCGAGTTCAAATGAGGGCAGAGCTTGCGAAACTCCATGACCGGCTCCAGACGACAATAATCTATGTGACCCACGACCAGACTGAAGCCATGACAATGGGCGACAGGATTGTTGTCCAGAAGGATGGCGTGATTCAGCAGGTAGGGGCGCCAATGGAGATCTATGACCACCCTGACAATGCATTTGTTGCAGGTTTCATCGGAAGCCCGGCAATGAATTTCATGGATGCTGTGCTCAGGCGGGAAGGTGACGATCTCTGGGTTCAAGCTGATGGCCTCAAGGTGAAGTTGCCTCCTACGAGATTTGAAACTGCAGAGGAATACATCGACAAAGAGGTCATTTTCGGCATCAGGCCTGAAGACATACTTGATTTGGATTTCACGCCGGATGCAGACCCTGATTTGGTCGTTACTGCCAATGTAGATGTGACAGAGCCTATGGGCGCTGAAGTCTATGTCTACCTCTCGGCAGGAAGGGAATCATATATCGCCCGAGTCGACGCTCATACCCGAGCACGGCCTGGTACAACACACAAGGTAGTCTTCAATACAGAGAAGGCTCACCTATTCTGCAGAGACACAGAGGCTTCCATCAGGTAGCCCGAAGAATAGCCGGCTTACCACCGGTAACTGACCCTGGAGCGCGCCTGGGGATGGTTGGGGTAAACACCCGCTATCCCCTTTTGACAATTTAGGGCCAGACTAGATTGCATATGGAGGTCGTGTGGTAATGATGCAGCATGTGGAACCCGAATTACAACTCCTTCTTGATGACATAGATAAGATGAGCCGCCTGGATCCGGGCGGGATTCTGAACCTGGTTGCGGGTTTCTCAGGCCAACTTCAGGAAGCGCTTAGGATCTCGGCAAATGTGCGGCTGCCTGAGGATCTTGGAGGCCTTAGGAATATCGTTACAGCAGGCCTGGGCGGTTCAGGGATAAGCGGAGATGTCGTACGGGAATTGATAAGTCATGAAGTCAAGGTCCCTATGACGGCGGTGAGAGGTTATGATTTGCCGGCTTTCGTCAGCCGGGAGTCCTTAGTCTTCATCTCAAGCTACTCGGGAAATACAGAAGAGACCCTCAGCGCATATGAAGTTGCGCGTAAGAGAGGCGCAAGGGTCATCTGTGTCACAAGCGGGGGCCGGCTCCTCGAGGCAGCAACATCCGACGACGTCCCTGTAGTCGTTGTCCCGTGCGGCCTTCCACCCAGATGCGCGTTGGCATACCTGGCAACTCCTATCCTGGTGAGTCTGGGATCGCTGGGATACATAGAGGACAGACGGGGAGCCTTGGAGGAAGCTGCTCAACTGATAGAGGATCTCACAACAGTTGTGCACGTGGAAGCGCCGGCATCAGTCAATCAGGCAAAACGCATGGCACTGGCAATGTACGGGAAAGTGCCTCTGATATACGGATCTTCCGGCATAACATCCGTGGCAGCCCTCAGATGGAAGACGCAGATTAACGAGAACAGCAAAGCACACGCGTTTTGGAACGTTTTCCCCGAGTTAAACCATAATGAGGTTGTGGGTTGGACTGCAAGGCCGGACATATCCAGAGGCATGCACGTTGTGCTCTTGCGCGATAAAGAGGATGACAAGAGAGTCGAGCGGAGGATGGAGATAACAAAGGAGCTTATGGCAGAAGCATCAGGAGTAAGTGAGGTATTCAGCCACGGAAAGACGAAAGAGGCGAGGCTCCTGTCCTTGATTCATATAGGGGATTTCGTCAGTCTGTACCTGGCATTTCTCTACAATCAGGATCCTGAACCTATCAAGGCTATCGATTATCTCAAAGACCGTCTGGCCAATCAAAACGATAAGGACCAGACTACCTGAATTAGGCGGGAGAGGGGTTTTGGTTCGGCAATGGGTAAATCGCTTGTAGCAGGTGTCGATCTGGGCGGAACAAAGATAGCGACTGCTGTTGCAGATCTTGGGGGCTCGCTCCTTTCAAAGGTGATCAAGCCCACTTGCCCGCAGCGGGGCGTGGATGCCGTAGTTGACTCAATTGTGGCGAGTGTTGAGGAAGCAGCCGCTTCAGCCGGAGCTTCCATGGGGGACATCAGGTCGGTCGGTATCGGAAGCCCGGGGCCGGTTGATCCGGAGTCAGGCACAGTAATCTTCGCGCCGAATCTTATGTGGCATAGCGTGCCGATCGTTCAAATGCTCACGGAAATCCTGGATTTACCTGTATGCCTGGAAAATGACGCTAATGTTGCAGGGCTCGGCGAGTACCGGTTCGGGGCGGGTAAAGGGTCCAAGAACATGGTATACATTACTGTCAGTACCGGAGTAGGGGGCGGCCTTATCCTGGGCGGAAAAATCCACGCCGGCTCATTTGGTATGGCAGGCGAGGTAGGCCACATGACCATTGTCAACGACGGGCCGCTCTGCGGTTGTGGGAATCAAGGGTGCCTTGAAGCTTTGGCTGCAGGACCTGCAATTGCCAGGAAGGCACAGGCTTGCATATTACACGGCGAGGATACGATAATGAAAGACATGGTGGGGGGCTGTGTTGAGAACATTACAGCGAAAACAGTGGGCGAGGCTGCTGCCCGCGGCGATATTCCTGCGAGAGAAATAATTTACAAGACAGGGGAATACTTGGGAATAGGAGTGGCTAACCTGATTAATGTCATTAACCCTGATACGATAGTAATTGGCGGAGGCGTCTCAAACATGGGAGAACTCCTTCTTACGCCACTGCGCCGAGCAGCGGAGAGACGTGCGATAAAGGCGGCTTTCGAAAAAGTAAGGATAGTTAAGGCGGAACTTGCATCTGAAGCAGGTTTAGTTGGGGCGGTATGCTTAGCTTTGGGACAAGTCTAGGTATGAGCTCATTAGTTTTC
>JAAZEW010000257.1 GCA_012512055.1 Bacillota bacterium
ACCCTCGTCGCTTACCCGGGCTATGACTTGGGATATGCGTGTGGTGCCGATATCCAAACCGGCAATAATACTGTTATGAGACATAGATTACCTCCTGCATCTACTACACAAAGAATTCAACGTACTTCATATGACTCCTCTTCCCTTTGGGGCCTTCTTTTAAACCACCTGTCAAGGGCATATCTTCGGATAATGCCTACATTGTTAAAGATTCTAATGCTAAAAGCCACAGTTGCGCCTAAAACGAGGTCAACTCCGAGTTTATCTCCTACCAGGGTTAGCGCTGCGGCAAGCGCTGTGTTTACCACGAATCCTGATATGAAGACAGTCTTGTCAAATGATCCCTGCAATCCTGCGCGAATTCCGCCGAACACGCAGTCCAGCGCTGCCAGAATACCTATGGCGATATACTGTGAGTATTCTATTGGAAAGCGCAAAGGTGTGAGTAGGGCAATTATGATACCTATGATGAGTCCGATAGCAGGCAGCATCATTTATGTGCTCCCTCCAATACCGGTTTGGCGTACTGAAAATACAAACCGCCTTTATAACCTGAAACTTGGACGGTAGCTGATTTCTGAACTTTCGCCTCGATGCCCCAAGCTCTGAGAGTATCCAGTATTCCATCTCTCATGTGCAACGCGCTGTCCAGCGCGTCAGAGTCACCGATTGCACGTATCTCATAGGGGGGTCCAATCCGGACGTTGTTGACGGAGATTACAGGGCCGGAACATCTGACTTCAGAAGTGGCGACCATTCTTTGGTTATTTACAGATACCGCTTCAGCCCCTGCAGCAAACAGCTCATTGACTACTTGTAGGATATCGTTATCATGGACAAGGAAAAGCTCCGGGCTTTCTCCCGGCCCGGCTTGGCGCCTGCTGTCATTCAATATAACGATTATGCCGGAGCCTTCAACGGATGTAAGTCCCGCAGCCATCCTTGCCTTTGCAAGCTCAGCTCGAATGGTTTCTGCGGTTTTTTCCCCCTCTGCAACCTTAGACATTTGCTCCCTAAGGACTTCAACTTCCTTTTCCAGGATCATTCTTTCTGCGTCAGCTCTTCGTAGCATATCGCTTAGGTCTTCCAACCGTCTTGAAGGTATCTGACTTTTCCCTATGTACTCCTGTGTTCTGACCTGTCCCACAAGCAATATGCCCAGGATAACGCATACTCCGGCGACATATAACTCAAACGCCCGAGCCCTTCTCACCTCTTACCCCCCAGCAATAACCTAAGTATGAGTCCATTAGTCTTCGCTCGTTTTCTGAGGTCTTGAGTGACCCCGCACGGTACGTACACTTTCTGGAACCGGCGATTACTTATGGTGCTCTACTCAGTCTCCTCTGTAGATTATACTATAGCCTGGGCATTTGTCACTAGTTGCTGTATTTTATTACAGGCCTCGTGGGAAACCGTACGTCAATGTATGAGGCATGCCGGTTCTCTTTATCCAACCTGAGCAACAGGGAGTCCAGGACATCCAGGCGTGCAAGATACTCCTTCCCAGTCCCCAATCCCAGGGTCACCCAGGTGCCGGATTGCAGGTAAATCGAGATACCGGTGGTATCTCCGTAGCTCACCTCAGAGACTTCTTTGACGAGATGCGGAGGGAGTGTGGTTGCAACGAGAAGCATTGAATCAAGCTCTTGAAGCTCTATTCGTTTTCCGACCAATACTTGTTGCGGCCTGATACCGGTAATCAGCGGGGGGTCTTTCGCTCCATAAGACTCGGCAATCGCAATGGCAAAGCCGGCCGCGTCCACAAGGACGTAGTATCCGGAATAGGGCATGACCGCAACCGGCACCCGCTCTGTCACGTTTAATACCAGCGTAGAAGGAAGCTTGCGTTTTGCAATAACCTTGTCCACTCTTGGGCAGGCCTCAATCCTCTCGGCCAGCATGATCAAATCCACATCAAAGATGTTTGTGCCCTTGACGTAATCGGCAAGAACAGTGATTTCATTAGATGGGATGGTTGCAAGTCCCGAGATTTCTATTTCTTCTACGAGAAAGAATGAGGATCTGAGAAATCCGAAACTTGTACCCGCCAAAAACAATAGAATCAGGGCAACAGGTATCAGTTTCGAAGGCGCTCTTTTCTCTTCTCCGGAAAGATCAAGTTGGTCCACAGCGCAACTCCTATTATCCTGCCTGGCGCTCTTTCGTCATGCCTATCCTTTCAATTGACGCGCCCAGGAGGCTCAGTTTCCCCGGGAGATCTTCATATCCCCGATCAATGTGTTCAATTCCACTGAGTTCGGTAACACCTTCAGCGGCAAGAGCTGCGAGGATTAGCGCAGCGCCCCCTCGAAGATCCGGCGCCTCCAACGTAGTGCCATGCAAAGTGGGCACGCCGGTTATCACAGCCTTCTTCCCATCCACTGTCACTTTGGCGCCCATTTTTGTCAGTTCTTCAGTATACTTGAATCTCAATGGGAAAACGCCTTCAATGATTTCGGATGTGCCTTCTGCCAAGCTCATTGCAGCGACAAACTGAGGTTGCACGTCTGTGGGAAACCCCGGGTAGGGCAGGGTTCGAATATTGGCTGCACGCAACCGTTTTTGCCAGGGCTTCCTGGCAATCACATGATTATCCCCTTCTATGATTTCTACCCCTGTTTCCCGAAGTTTGGCAATGAGAGCTTGCTGGTGTTCAGGAATGGTGTTCTCAATGCGGGCTTCGCCTCCTGCCACCGCTATTGCAGTCATGAAGGTCGCTGCTTCCACGCGGTCAGGAATCACTGTATAGGTAGTTGCGCGAAGCTCTTTCACGCCTTCAATCTTGATTGTATCAGTCCCTGCTCCCCTAATATTCGCGCCGAGACGGTTGAGGAAATTCTGTTCATCGATTATTTCAGGCTCGCGCGCTGCGTTCCGAAGGATAGTTGTTCCCTCGGCAAGACATGCAGCAGTCATTATGTTTTCAGTTGCGCCTACGCTGGGTATGTCCAGGAGAATCTCGGCGCCTCTCAACACAGATGCCTTGGCTGACACGTAGCCGTATTCTTCCCTGATTTCGGCACCCAGGGCTGAAAATCCCTTTAGATGCAGGTCAATTGGACGAGGCCCGATATTGCATCCCCCGGGCTGCCTTGTCTTCACATATCCGAACCGCGCCAGAAGGGGTCCCATAACCTGAATTGACGCACGCATTCTTATTACCAGTTCCTCAGAGGGTTCCAACTTGTTTACGCCTGACGGATCAATGACAATACTGCCATCCTGGCAAAAATCCACTGTTGCTCCCAGTCCTCTCAAGACACCTGCCATGGTATTCACATCCGCGATCTGCGGAATACCCATGAGTTTGCACGGTCCTCCGGCCAGTAGTGACGCAGCCATTATTTTCAAGGCTGCGTTCTTTGCGCCGCCTACCGTGACCTGTCCGCTGAGAGGGCTCAGCCCGGTTATCTTCAGTTTCACAGCGGAGTCACCCCCACATATTTACCCCCCAAGGATTCTTACCTCGGGTTCCAGTATCACTTGGAACTTGGAATAGACCACTTCTTGCACGTGTTTCATGAGAGACATTACATCTTCTGCAGTGGCGCCTCCGTTATTCACGATAAAATTCGCATGAAGACGAGACACTTCGGCGCCTCCTCTACTGACTCCTTTGAGTCCGGCTGCATCTATGAACCTGCCTGCTCCTTCACCTGTGGGGTTCTTAAACGCGCACCCGGCGCTGGGTAGGTTCAAAGGTTGACGATATGCACGTTCCTGAAGGTATTCCTGCATGCGTTTTTGGACTCGCTCAGGGATATCCGGTTTCAAGGCAAAATCCACCTCAACGAGGATTAACGGTTCTTTAAGGACGCGCGTGGTTTTTGTTCCCGGTTCAAGGTCTTCCCGGTCCAGTCTTGTTTGGTGCCCGTCGTACGTAATCACTTCCGCTGTATCAACAAGCTTAGCCATGAATCCACCGAAAGCAGCCGCATTCATTGTTACCGCCCCGCCTACCGTCCCCGGTATCCCACTGGCAAATTCCAGGCCGGAGAGACCTTTGAGTGCAGCGTCTCTACATACCGACGGCAAGAGCGCCCCTGCTCCGCACCGCAATATCCCGTCTCCTAAACGATTGACATGTGAAATAGTGTTTGCGATTTTTATTACTACTCCTCTTATTCCTTCATCTTTGACCAAGAGATTAGTGCCTGCTCCTATGATATGGAAAGGGACTTGCATGTCAGACAGGATCCTGATGAGCGCCAATAGGTCAGGGATATCCTCTGGCACAACCAGAACATCAGCAGGGCCTCCAATGCGAAACGAGGTATGGCGGGACATAGGTTCATCAGCGTACACCTGCCCGCGCACCTTGTCTTTCAGTTGTACTGCCAGGGTTATTCCTTCCACTCGTCTCTCATCCTTTGCACGAATTCTCTGGCCACGGAGTCTATGTTGCCTGCACCCATCGTTACGACTACATCATCGGGTTTTACAAGACAGGTCAACGTACGCGCAATTTCATCCAGATTCTTGACGAAGATTGTCCCAGGGTTGCTATTCTTCTTGATTTCCTCGGCAAGTCCTTCACCGGTCACGCCCGGTAAGGGCTGTTCACCTGTACCCCGGTGATAAATGTCAGTTATTACTATAATGTCCGCAGAGGAGAATGCTTTTACGAATCTGTCAAAAAGCAGCTTGGTCCTGGTGAACCTTTGTGGCTGAAACACCACCACAAGCCGTCTCTTATAAGTCTCCTTCAGAGCTGATATCGTTGCCTCGATCTCCAGCGGGTGGTGAGCATAATCATCCAGCACCAAGATGTTCTGAACTTCACCTATGAACTCCAGGCGTCGTCTCGCTCCTCGGAATTTGCCCAGGCCGGACTTGATTTTGTGGAATGGAATACCAAGTTCAAGCCCGACCGCAATGGATGCCAAGGCATTGCATATATTATGCCTCCCCGGGACCAGAAGTTCCACACTTCCCAGAGGAGTCTCGTTGAGAACCGCCAGAAATTCATAACCTTGGCTTCTTATTACGGGATTACGGGCTTTTAGGTCTCCATTGTCGAACCCAAACAGAAGTTTTCTGCATCTCCGGCCCTTCGCCACCTGCATGACCCGGCGATCATCAGCAAACAAGACAGCCAAATCATGGTCGTCAACGCCCTTGAGAAACGTGGCAAATGCCTCATTGATAGAATCTGAATTCTTGTAGTAGTCAAGGTGATCATCGTCAATATTCGTTACTACTGCGATTCTGGGCTTGATCTCTAAAAAGGATCCGTACGCTTCATCTGCTTCCACCACTATGAGTTCGCCCTGTCCGTATCTACCGCCCATAGGCACGTGCTCGGCTTCTTCGCCCAGGATGATCGTGGGATCCAGGCCTGCCTCGATCGTCATAAGGCCTATCATCGACGACGTAGTGGTTTTGCCGTGAGTGCCTGTGACTGCAATTCCGAACTTGGATCCTACGAGCTTCCCCAGTGCCTCAGCTCGGGTCACCACCGGTATTCCGCTTTGTTTAGCTGCGGCAATCTCAACGTTGTCCCGAGGGATGGCTGCGCTGACTACTGCAACACTCGCGCCTGCCACATTTGTCGGGTCATGGCCGACGCAGACGGAAGCTCCGAGGCTGTGGAGGCATTGAAGTCGCGAAGAAGGTGAAATATCGCTGCCGCTTACGGAGTAGCCCATCTCGAGGAGGACCTTAGCCATGGAACTCATTCCATGCCCTCCGATGCCTATAAAGTGTATCCTACCCTTTGACTTTGTGAAGTTAAGTTCTTCCAAACCATACCCTGCTTTCCAAGGATCCGGGCAATACTGTGTAGATCCGTGTATATTAATCCTATGCTGTTCCGGGTTCCTGTGCTACTTACACCAAATTTAGGCCCCTAGGCCTGTCCCATTGACAAGGAAACAACAACATCCACTAAGTCGTCGGCAGCCCCGGGCCGGCCCAGTTTCCGGGATTGCCTTGCCATCTCACCTCGTAGTCTCTCATCATCGATGATTAGGTTGATGGCTCGGAGCAGAGATCCCGGGCTTAGATCTCTTTCGTGAATTACTAAGGCAGCACCGGCAGCTTCAAGCGCCTTTGCGTTCATCTCCTGATGCCCCTCAGCCGAGCTTGGCAACGGAATGAGGATCGACGGCAAGCCTCGCCCGGTGATTTCTGCGATAGAAATGGCGCCTGCCCTGCCCACTACAAGGTCAGAACAAGCCATAGCATAATCCATGCGATAAATGTAATCCCTTACTGTAAGACGCGGTGTTCTCAAAGCCTGGGCACAACCGGCCTCCAATTCTTTCATGACCCGGCCGTAATCGAGTTTACCGGTTTGATATATCACCTGAATGTCTTTGGATCTCATAATTTCCGGCAGAATCTTGACCATCACTTTGTTAATGGCCCTTGCCCCTTGGCTTCCGCCGAATATCAAGACTGTGAGGTGCCGGGGATCAAGTCCGAAAGCGGCCAATCCTTCATTTCTCTCTGTCTCCAGTATTGAACGTCTTATCGGGTTTCCGGTCAGACGCGTTCTTGCGTTTTTAGGAAAATACCCGGCGGACTCGGGATACGTTACTGCCACGACATTGGCTATGCGCGAAAGAATCCGCGTGGTGTACCCCGGCAAAGCGTTCTGTTCATGAATCAGGGTAGGTATACCCAGGAGCCATGCAGCCAGCACAACGGGGCCTGACACATAGCCTCCTGTTCCCACCACAACATCAGGGCGGAACCTTTTCAGTATTGCCCTGGCCTGAAAGACGCCTTTGAAGGCACGGTAGAAAGTCGCGAGTGTATCCAATGATATCTTGCGCTGAAACCCTGCGACGTCTATGAGGAGCAGTTCGAAGCCTTCTTTAGGCACGACATCGACTTCCAGTCCCCTTCTTGTACCGACAAACACAACCTTCGCATCGGGTATCCTCCCGAGAAGGGTTTTTGCTATCGTTATCCCGGGGTATATGTGTCCTCCGGTACCCCCGCCGGCGATTATGACTTTCACTGTTTTCACCTCAAGGTTGAGTGCTTCGAAATGTTTAGAAGCACTCCTATGGCGGCTAATGTCGTTACCAGGGAAGACCCGCCTGAACTGATGAGGGGCAGCGTTATGCCTGTTATGGGCAGGGCTCCGGAAACGACTCCTATGTTGACTATTGCCTGGAATACTATCATGCTGGTTATCCCGACTGCAAGCAGCTTCCCAAAGGCGTCTTGCGTAGCAATGGCTATACGTAGGCCACGCCATGCAAAAAGGAAATACAACACAAGCACTGACGCAGCTCCCACAAAACCAAGTTCCTCTCCGATAATAGCAAAGATAAAGTCTGTGTGCTGCATGGGTAGATAAAGAAATTTCTGTCTGCTCCTCCCCAGCCCCACACCGAACAGCCCGCCGGAACCCAACGCCAGAAGTGACTGGATAATGTGAAAACCCGAGCCTAATGGGTCTTCCCACGGATGAAGAAACGCCAGAAAACGTCTGGCTCGATAAGGGGCTGCAATAGCCATGGCGCCAAGTCCGGGAAGTCCCAACGCAGCCAAAGACACAAGGTGAAAGATGTTTGCTCCTGCGGCGAACAGCATAACAAGAGAAACTGCCACAACAGTCCCGGCAGTGCCGAAGTCCGGCTCGAGCACTATCAGACCGAATACTATCCCTATGAAAATCAAGGGCGCCAGTAACCCCCTGGAGAATTGATGTATTCTCCCGATGCGGTTTGACAGGAGATTCGCCATGAAGAGAACCATCGCGATTTTTGCGGCCTCTGAAGGCTGGAACGGTATAGGGCCTATGTCAATCCATCTTCTTGAACCTCGAATTGTCATGCCAAGCCCGGGAAGGAGGACAGCAATGAGCAAGAGAAGGGCTACGATGAAAGCAGGCCAGGCCAGTTTCCTCCAGCCATTATAGTCAATCTGCATTGTAATAACCATTGCCAGAATACCCAATCCTGCCCATGCAAGCTGACGCTTGAGGAAGTAGTAGGTGTCGCCATAGGTTGCCCGCGCCGTTACGGAGCTGGCACTGAAGACCATGACCACTCCTATGCTCAATAGGGCAAGCGCAAGCAAGAAGATTACTATGTCCGGCGAGTAATTCTCACTGGATTTTCGCTCACGGTTCATGACATCTACCCTCCCTCGTCGCCCTGTTCCGCTTAGAATCTAAACAAGACCAAGAATCCAAGTACGGAAAAGACCAACCCAAGGATCCAAAATCGAGTGACCACTTTAGGTTCTTTCCATCCTGACAGCTCAAAATGGTGGTGAATAGGACTCATTCTGAAGACTCTCTTGCCACCGCTGAGTCTGAAGTAGGTAACCTGGATTACCACGGATAATGCCTCAAGGACAAAAACCCCGCCTATGACAACCAAAAGGAATTCCGTCTTAGTAAGAATCGCCAAGCTGCCCAGTGCTGCGCCAAGAGCCAGTGAACCGGTATCTCCCATTATTACTTCTGCAGGATGGCAGTTAAACCATGCGAAACCTACGCAGGCACCTGCAAGCGCAGAAGCGAAAACGCCAAGGTCGTGCCTTCCTAATACGGCTGCGACTATGCTGTACGTAACACAGGCCAGCCCTGATGTGCCTGCTGCCAGTCCGTCCAGGCCGTCAGTGAGGTTTACTGCATTGGATATGGATATCATTACGAAAATCGCAAACAACGGATACCCGACTATTCCCAAATCCGGTTTAAAGGAAGTAAAGGGAATAGCTACGGCAGCGCCAAGCTCAGGGGAGGTAGCTACGTATAGTCCCAAGAGCGCTGACAATAAGGCTTGAAAGGCAAGCTTATACCGTGCCCGTAACCCAAGAGGCCTCTCCAGCGCAACTATGATGAAATCGTCAGCCAACCCTATTGCTCCGAATCCCAGAGTAAGAAAGAGCGCCCACGCCACGTCGAGAGTCCTCGGCGCCAAGAGGAGCGTGGACAAGGAGACGCCAAGGAAAATCATGATTCCGCCCATGGTGGGCGTGCCTGCCTTCCGAAGATGGGTCGAAGGGCCGTCTTGCCGAATGGACTGTCCGACCTTCAGGGCCTTGAAAAGCCTGATAGCCGTAGGGCCGATTGCAAGTACTATTGCGAAAGCAAGTAGCGCTGAGTACGCTTCATGTAACATAAGGCCTGCCTCCAGTGCTTCCCAAGAGCGCCTGGGAAATCTCCTCCATCTCCATTGATCTGGAGCCTTTAACAAGGATTACATCGCCCGGGCGCACAAGCTTCATCAAAGCATCAACAGCCCGGCTCTTCTCGTGAAACATAAAAACCGTATCCTGACTCTTACCCAGCCGAATAGCTTCTTGCCCTGCGAGACAGGCTAAATCACCTACGGTAATGAGAACATCCACCGAGCGCTCTATTACTTGTTTACCCAGGTCATGATGGGCAATATCAGCGATATCGCCGAGTTCCAGCATGTTTCCTAAGACAGCAATTGTCCTTCCTTCTGTCCCCCCTATATCCTTCAGCACATCCAGGGCTGCGTTCAC
Organism: Bacillota bacterium; assembly: GCA_012512055.1. Next base: position 9,463 of record JAAZEW010000257.1, read on the forward strand.
CGATGAAGGGCTTGCGTTGTAAGTGTCATCAATCACAGTGAATCCGGAAGCAGCTTCTACAATGTCCATGCGCTGCACCGTCAATTCGACCTTGGCGAGCCCTTCGATAACGGAACGCGTATCAAGCCCTGAAACAAGGGCACAAGCCGCTGCTGCCAGGGCATTATAAACATTGTGCGTGCCAGGGATAAGGACCTGCGCTGCAAAGGAACGGCTTCCGTAATCGATGGTGAATTGAGTTCCGCTCTTTCCGAGGTTCATAAGGTCAGAACCCCTGACTTCATTTGAGTCTTCCAATCCGAAAAGGACGGAACGGCCTTGGACCATGTCCCTCATCTTAGCAGTATAGGGACAGTCGCCGTTCAGCACAGCGACACCGGTATCTCCCAGCACTTCAATGAGTTCAGACTTGGCTTTTGCGATGTTTTCACGAGAACCTAAAAGTTCTATGTGGCTCTCTCCGACATTTGTAATGACTCCTACATCAGGCCGGACAATCTCGGAAAGTTCGCGAATTTCACCCGGGGCTCTCATAGCAAGCTCAACAACGCATGCTTCGTGATGCTCATCAAGCCCAAGCAAGGTCAAGGCAACCCCAATTTCGTTGTTGAGGTTTTGATAAGTCTTGGCAGTCTCCATACGCTGCGAGAAAATAGAGTGAATCATGTCCTTTGTTGAGGTTTTGCCTGTACTCCCGGTTACTGCAATGACAAAAGTCCCCAGACGCTGCCTATTGTAGTGTGCCAGCCTTTGCAAGGCCTTCAAGGTGTCGTCAGTTTGAATGACCCATACCCCGCAAGGCAGATCCCGGGCCTCGATTGTGCGGGACACTACTATACCACGCGCCCCTTTGGCTGCTGCCTCATGCGCGAAGTCATGTCCGTCAAAGTTCGGGCCTACCAGGGCGAAGAACAGCTCTCCACCTTTGATATTCCGTGAATCAGTGGCAATTCCCAGGAATGCTTCGTATTTTCCCACGGTTTCGGTACGCCCGGAAGTCGTGTTAAGGACTTCATCCAATGTGAATTCAGGCATTCTTTATACGCTCCCTCAGCAGGCTCGCTGCAACTTCTCTATCGTCAAAATGAATGGTGGTGTCGTGAAATATCTGGTATGTTTCATGTCCTTTGCCTGCGATAACTAAAACATCACCTTCTTCAGCAGAGAAGATTGCTCTTTTTATCGCACATGTCCTGTCAATGATGACTTCATACCCTATACGCGGCCGCCCTTCATGAAGGAGGCCCGCCTCGATTTCCTTGCAGATATCATCTGCATTTTCCGTCCTGGGATTGTCTGAAGTGATGATCACGCGATCCGCTAAAGCTGCTGCTATTCTTCCCATCACCGGCCTTTTGGATCTGTCCCGGTCTCCTCCGCAACCGAACACAACAGTCAGATTGCCGGGCCCCAAGTGCCGCGCCTCTCTCAGGATGTTTTCCAGGCTGTCAGGCGTATGAGCATAATCAACCACAACTTGGAAAGGTTGGCCTTCATCCACAGATTCGAACCTTCCGGGCACTCCTTTGAGAGATTGAAGGCCTGAGCTTATTGTATCAGGATCAAGTCCTCGCGAAAGCCCGCATGCTATTGCTGCAAGGGCGTTGTAAACATTGAAAATTCCCTTGAGGTTGAGGGATACGGGAAAACTACCTTGAGGCGTGCAAGCTGTGAAGGAAGTAGCTCTTCCGTACAATCTAAGGTCTTTCGCGGTTATCTTTGCAGAACCGTTGGAAATTCCGTAAGTTACGACTTCGGTGTGTACCTTCGACAGGATGGAGTTAGAGTTGGGGTCGTCTACATTGACAATGGACGTCCTCGTTTTCTTGCTCATCCTCTGATTACCGGACAAAGCTTCGAGGTTTTCAAAGAAAGAGGCCTTTGTCGCAAGATAGTCGCTGAATGAACCATGAAAATCCAGGTGATCATGGCCGATGTTGGTAAAGACTCCTACATCGAAGTCGATTCCTCGTATTCTTTGAAGAGCTATGGCGTGGGACGAAACCTCCATCGCAACGGCTTTTTCTTCAGAGGCCAGCATTTTTCCAAGGAATTCTTGGATGTCTGAAGACTCAGGTGTAGTGTGCTTGGCGGGAATGGCCAGATTCCGTGAAACGCAGCCGAGAGTCCCTATGATTCCACAGGACATCCCTGCCTTGTCCAGCACACTCTTGATGAGGTATGTTGTAGTGGTTTTGCCCTTTGTACCTGTTACCCCTACACAAAACATGGAGGCTGAAGGGTTATGGTAGAAAGCAGCCGCAATATCGCCTAGAGCCTCTCGGGAATTGCTGACTTTCACAACTCCCAGAGTATCCTGAACCTCTGTTTCTCTGTCTATGACAACGGCTACCGCACCTTTTGCAGCCGCTTCAGAGATGTAGGCATGGCCGTCATGGTGTTCACCGCGTATGCATATAAACAGATATCCAGGGCGGATCTTGCGGGAATCGTATGTGACCCCCTGAATCTCCACTTCAGTATTTCCGGTACAACTGTATGGAGTCACTCTGGAATGTGCTATAAGTTCGTTAAGTCTCATCACTCACGTGCCCCACCTATCCCATGCCGGTTATCGGCTATTCATCTCACCGCGGAAGGATCAATGCGGTTACTACCATTATTTCGCCGGTGATTGCCCAATATGACAAATACCGGGGAATTTATCTGTCTTCACACTCCGGTGCAGCCCATGAGCGCTAGACTAATGGTTGACAGAGAGAGGCTCAAACCTCACTTGGACGACTGTACCTATCTTGACAGACGTCCCATGCTGCGGAACCGAACTCTTAGCCACCCCGGTCCCTTCCGCTTCCATGCGAAGGCCCAAATCCGACAGGATAACTGCAACATCTTTCATGGTCCTGCCTATGACATTGGGAACTATGACTTCACCCTCTACATTATAGGATTCAGGTTCATCCAAGTAAAGGATGACAGTGGCGCCTCTTTGCACCTTAGCCCCGGCTGCCGGTGCCTGGTGAACGATTTTGACGCCTGTGCCTCTTGTTGCCACGTTAAGGCCGAACTCGGCTGCAAGGAGTCTTGCTGCTTCATCAGGGTTACGGCTGATGAGGTTTGGCACAATCACTTGTCGACTTTCCGAGTCGCGCTCTTCTGTCTCTGCCGGCACACTCGGCGGAATCTCCATATACCTTAGGACATCCTTCACTATGCTCTGAAAGGCAGGGGCTGCCAGGACTCCGCCGTAGCTTATCCCAACATCCGGTTCATCCCAGACTACCAGGATGGCTATTTTCGGATCTTCAACCGGAGCGAATCCCAGGAAAGACGCGACTCGCTTATCAGAGTATCCGCCTGCTCCAGGCTTTTCCGCAGTTCCTGTCTTGCCTGCCACACGATAGCCGGGAACCTTGGCCCTGAACCCGGATCCATTGACTATTACCGATTCCAGTATGAGAGAAAGCTCTTTCGATGTCTCCTTACTGATAACCTGTCTTATAGGGTCTTCCCGGAAGTCCTTGACAATAAGCCCGTCAGGGTCTACGATTTTCGAAACAAGGTGAGGGCGCATGAGTGTACCGCCGTTTGCAATTGCCGAAAGCGCAGACAGTAACTGAAGCGGGGTTACGGAAATTCCTTGTCCGAACGAAATGTTGGCCAGTTCCACAGGCCCGACATTCTTCGGTCGTTGGAGAAGGCCTGCGGCTTCACCCGGGTAGTCAATCCCCAGCGGGCTTCCAAGTCCGAATGCCTGAATATACCTGTAAAATCGTTCCTGCCCCAGCCTTGTGCCTAACGTCGCGAACACGACGTTGCACGAGTTTTCAGTAGCTTCAGTGAACGTTTGAGTCCCGTGGCCTCCTGCAAGCCAACATCGCACGTACCTATCAGCGACCTTAATGAATCCCGGGTCGAAGAAGGTGTCATCAGGCCTTACAATGCGCTCTTCGAGGGCGGCAGCGGCAGTGATTATTTTGAAAGTGGATCCTGGCTCATACGTGTCTGACACTATCGGGTTTCTGCGCAAGGAGTCAGGTTCCTCAAAATAGCGGTTGGGATTGTACGCAGGCCGTGAAGCCATGGCTAACACAGCCCCGGTCATCGGATCCATGGCCAGAATCATTCCCCGCTTTGCTTTGAGTTCTGCCATCCCCTTGTCAAGCTCGCGCTCGACAATATACTGAATTACCTCATCTATGGTGAGATACAGGTCATTGCCGTCTACCGGTGGTATGAACTGAGTAATTCCGCCTGGGATCTCTTTCCCTGTGGCATCTCGTTCCGACCTCACCTGCCCCTTTGTTCCTTGGAGGAAATAGTCATACTGAACTTCGATCCCTTCGAGCCCTTGATTGTCTATTCCCACTATACCCAGGACATGGGCTGCGAGATTATCTTTTGGATAGAACCTCTGGCCGCGTTCTGCAAACCCGATCCCTTTGAGGTTGAGTTTTCTGAGAGCGGCTGCTTTCTCCGGATCCACCCTCCGGTCTATCCAAACCGTAGCCAGAGGTTCGGAGAGCTTCTTCCTTACAGCCTCCACATCAAGCCCAAGTATCTTCGAAACCTGCTTTGCAGTCTCCGGCGGATCATCTATGTCGGCCGGGATTGCATACACAGCATCAGCGCTGACACTCACCGCAAGTTCTCTGCCTTTGACGTCCCGGATAGTCCCCCTGCGAGCGTCTACGGGAACGGGATAGAGCCTCTGATCCAGAGCCAGCTTCCGGTAATGTTCATTTCTGGCGACTTGTACCCAGAAAAGTCTCCCGATGAGAAAAAGGGTGACTGCCGCCCACATAAGAAAAAGCGAGCCTACCCTCTTTTTCATGGTAATGCTCGAGTGATTAGACACAGGCTGTTCCCTACCTTAAATATCTATTTAGGTCTGACTCTCGGATGATCGCATCTGGGAATATCGTAGAACCACCTGGCTACAAAGGGCGAAATAAGGCCTATGAGGATGTCTTCAGTTCGAGCTGAGACCTCTGCCACTACCCTTGATAACTTCTGTGATGCTGTCCTGTCAGAATCCTCAGCCACATTCAGGCGATCGTTTGCGGAAGCTACCATAATGAATTCAGTCTTCTTGGGTTTTGTCATACCCAGAGATATCATAGCTTCTCTTTCCACCCTGGCAAGCGAGCTCAACTGTGCTATGGATAGACTAAGCCGATCGTATTCCGTCTGAGTAGCCGCAAGCGTTCGTTCAAGAATGTGTAATCGATAACCGGTGTCGATTACTTGAGCTCTCAGCGCCAGACTACCGATGAGGAGTCCGGTGATAAGTATAGCTCCAAACATTCGTTTTCCAAGGCCTGCGCGTTTTCTTGATTTTCTGGCAGTCTCTCTTTGCTTTACCGGTGCTTGCCTTATTTTTCCTTTTGATTTCGGTAACGATCTAGCTGCCGCTGGTACCATCTGTATTCCCTCCCCGATTCCCTTAGAACTTCTCTGCTGCTCTGAGCTTTGCGCTCCGGGACCTGGGATTTGAGATAACCTCTTCCTCACACGGAATAACAGGCTTCTTAGTCAGAATTCGAAGACAGTCCTGGTTTTTCGACCCGGACATCCTAAGAAACATCGTCTTTACAATCCTATCTTCCAAAGAGTGGTAAGAGATAACTACCAGTCTTCCCCCTGGACAAAGGATTTTTATAGCCTGATCTAAACCCAGCCGCAATTCATCCAACTCACGGTTTACTGCAATCCTAAGAGCTTGAAACGTGCGACGTGCAGGATGAGGGCCGGATCTCCTGGCCCTTGCCGGGATAGCAGCTTTGACGATATCAACAAGTTCGCCTGTGGTAACTATCGGCGCCTTATCCCGTCGCCTCACTATGAATTCGGCTATACGCACCGCCCAGCGTTCCTCGCCATAGATCTTGAGTATGTCTCTAAGTTCTTCAGCCGGCAGGTTGTTCACAAGGTCTCGGGCGGACTGCCCATTTCCCCTGTTCATTCGCATGTCAAGTGGCCCGTCCTCCATGAATGAGAAGCCCCTTTCAGGCTCGTCCAATTGATAACTTGAAACTCCGAGATCGAATAGGATTCCGTCAACCTGCGCAACGTTTAAGCTCATCACGATATCTTGCAAGTCGCTGAATTTTCCATGAACGAAAGTTACGTTATCACTGAAGTGTCGCAATTCTTGCTTCGCAGTTGAGATTGCGTCTTGGTCCCTATCTATCCCTATGATCCGAGCCCCGGCGCCTGCAAATTCCAGAAGGCCGAGGGCGTGCCCTCCGCTTCCCAGGGTGCAGTCGATGTAGACTCCGCCTGGTTTCGAATTCATTAACCAGACTACTTCGTCCAGCATGACAGGGGTGTGGTATTCTCTCTTGCTGTTTTGTGTCATTTGGTTCATCAGCCTGTTCTTGTGACTTCTGAGTCTCGGGCGCCGTGAGCCAGTTTCTCGGCTATCTCCTCATAGGATTCCTCTGCTACGTCTCTGTAACCCGTCCAAACCTCCAGGCTCCAAATCTCTATTCTGTTCATGACACCGATGACTACCGCATCTTTGGTAAGGCCGGCATATTCTCTGAGATAGACGGGAATGTTAATCCGCCCTTGCCTATCCAGTTCGCATTCAGATGCCCCTGAGAAGAACAGTCTGCTATACGCTCGCGCGTCTCGCATTGTAAGGGGGAGTTTTGAGAACTCAGCAAGTTGTCTTTCCCATTCGCCTTTTGGAAAGATAAACAGACACTTGTCTAACCCTCTCGTGGTAAAAAAGCTGTCTTGCAACTCGTCCCTGAATTTTGCAGGGATCGCCAGTCTACCTTTGTCATCAATATTATGCTCATAGGTTCCGATGAACATGGGCGCCTGCAAATTCACCACTTCTCCCCACTTTGCCCCACATTGGTAACAATTCTCTTCTATACTTATCTATAAACTCCTTCTTCTCTATGGAATTTTTTTTGAACTATTTTGGAGGCGAAGTCTGGGTATGAGTTCATTAGTTCTCGCCGGTTTTCCGACTGTCTTGGGTGGCCCCGCAAGGTAGGTACGTTTTCTGAGGCCGGTGATTGCAACAAGGGGTGTCAAAATTCGGCCATTGGCCTACGGGCCGAATTTAGCCAAGGTAACCCGCTTGGGGAGCCGTCCCCTTAGTGCAACACCGGCAACCCCACACGGTAGGGACATTTTCCAGAGCCAGCGATTACTTAAGGCGATCTACTTAGGAGGGGATTTTTGCTATTGGCGCGGGGTGAAAGCAAACGGTACGTAAAGAACTGCGTTTATGCTGCAATCACACTACGTGGGAATCGTCCTGTAAATCGCACAAATAGCAAATCAACTGAAGAATCATAGACATGGCCCCGGCAAATCAGTGCCGGGGCCATGTTGCTACGCTCTTCTGTTGTTATGTATTATGAAGCCTTGTCTCGGCCGGTCTCCCTCTTTTGACTGTCTCTTTCGATTGTCATGAGAAAGAGTCTCTTAGGACTTTTCTGCCTGGCAATTTGCCTGGTCATTACCCAATTCTTACGGAATCCGCACTTTTCAAAGCACCTTACCGCCCGTACGTTGTCTGCCAGTACCCGAAGGTAGATGCTGTCCAGTCTTGTGGTGGAAAACATGTAATCCAATAAGGATGAAATCGCGTCATAACCGTAACCTTTACCAAGATAGTCCGGGTGTCCTATACGAACCACGAGCTCAGCTTCACTTCTGCGCCAGTTGATTTCTACAAGGCCAATGTCTCCAATCAGTATGCCATCTTCTGCCTCTATGGCAAACATCCTTGTGCTGCGGGCATTTACCCGGGACATGTATTCCTCGCTCACTGTGAGGCGCCTGCCGGTATGCTCAAATGCTGCAGTCGTGATATGCTGCCCTGCTTCCCACTGACATATGACTTCCACGTCAGCGCCGTTAAGCGGACGAAGTAAAGTCTTTTCGCCTTTGATCACTTGCGTGACACCTCTTCTTCCAGTCCACCCCCCCCCACTTGTCGCAAAAAGACTTCGCCCCTGACCCCTCTGATACCTTTAAGTATTTTTATCCGCTTTCGGCATCCATGACCATATATTATCTTTTATGAGCTCACCTCGGCTGCACAATTAACTTGATCGCGGTCCTTTCTTCCCCGTCAATTTGCACATCAGTAAATGCAGGTACCATCACCAGATCTATACCACTTGGCGCCACGAACCCCCTGGCAATGGCAACAGCCTTAACCGCCTGATTCAGCGCAGCCGCGCCTACTGCCTGAACTTCAGCACCTCCCCGTTCTCTCACAACTCCTGCCAACGCACCTGCCACAGAATTGGGATTTGACTTAGCAGACACCTTGAGGACTTCCATACTAAATTCCTCCTTGTATGGTCGAGAATGCCGGTTATGGATGAGATATTCAGTACCGAGGCATTACATTCCTGCCGTATTCTCATATACAGTTGAAAAAACGTGGTAGGGAAGTATGTACATACGGTCTGGAGACATCAAGTGGGCCGGATCACTCGGTGGCTGCTTCTCTAACCCTCTGAATCGCCCTGGCCTTGCCGGTACCGTGATCAACTGTGACCACCGCGCCACATAACTGAGTCGGCCCTGACGCAATCTGAAACTGCCTGGGCAGTCCTGTGAGGAACCGGTCTATTATGATATCAGTCCGAACTCCCAGAACCGAGTTTACCGGCCCCGTCATACCCAGGTCAGATATGTAACCTGTACCCTCCGGGAGGATCCTCTCGTCTGCAGTCTGGACATGTGTATGTGTCCCGACTACGCATGCAACCCGTCCATCGAGGAACCAACCCATAGCAATCTTCTCAGAGGTAGCTTCAGCGTGAAAGTCCACGACAATCAAGTCACACTCTCTTGACAACTCAGTCACAATAGCGTCAGCGGCCCTAAAGGGGCAGTCAACAGGAGACATGAAGACACGGCCGATCAAGTTCACGACACCAAGTCTGATTCCGTTTGAAAGGTGTATGACAGTGGCTCCCTTGCCCGGAGCCCCAGGGGGGTAATTGGCAGGACGTAGAATGCGCGTGTTATCTTCAAGGAACGTATAGAACTCTTTCTTTTGCCAGACGTGGTTCCCGGTTGTCATAACCGTAATTCCAAGGCCAAGCAACTCCAGAGCAGTATCCTGAGTCAGTCCAAGGCCTCCTGCCGCATTTTCACCGTTAGCTATTATCGCGTCAGGCTCATAAGCTTGGACGAGTTCAGGTAAGGCGGTCTTTACTGCACGGCGCCCGGGTCTGCCTACGACATCACCTATGAAAAGAAGATTCAACCCGCGTCCTCCTTGAGCTTCAAGATTTCGTGCGCTCAGTCTGCTTATTGAAAACAAGAACGCCTCCTTCTTCGCGAAATCCTATTAGCTTTCTTTGCTGCACATACTCTCTTAAGTCGTCCAGCATAGTCTCAATCATCTCATCTTGATATACCAATTCTTCTTCGAATTCGCCATCTTCGCTGTTTCCTTCGCTTATTAATTCAGAACCCAGCGCATATCTGGCAAGTTCAATTATGAGAGATATTTCTTCCTGGGTCAGGGTGGCGACATCTCGGGATATCTCCACAATCGATACGCTGTCAAAATCCAGCCGCTCCGCTTTGATCCTGGGAGTTCCTCTGTGCACCAGAGAGGCGTATACTTCTACACTCTCAAAGAGTCTATGGCAGAATGCATTCCACAATCGGTCGGAAATAGAAGATGATGTCATGAACGTAAACCTGAGAATCTTACCTTCCGGAACGAAGTTTACCGTCGCTATTTCGGGATAGCGCACAAGTATAGAAATGAGAAGGCTTACACTGTTTGCCGTGCTGTCAGAAATGGCTTCCAATTGGGTATCAGCGTCATCCACCGTAACCACCCCTCCTTGCGACCTGTTCTCGCAGCTCAACTGAGAGTTCGCCATGGAGACGAAAACTCCTGCTAAGACAGTTCTCATGAACTCCGGCGGGGCGGGCGACGCCCGCCCCAAATCGTAACGCTGTGTTATTTTGCATAATCCACTACACGGGTCTCCCGAATTACGGTGACCTTGATCTGCCCTGGGTAATCCAGTTCCTTCTCAATCTTTAAGACAATGTCCCTTGATAGGCGGACGGCAGCTAAGTCATCAATCTTATCAGGCTTCACCATTATCCGGATTTCGCGGCCGGCCTGAATTGCGAAAGACTTTTCAACTCCTTCAAAGGAGTCAGCAACCTCTTCTAGCTTGGCCAGACGCTTCATATATGATTCCAGCGTTTCGCGCCTGGCGCCTGGGCGCGCCGCTGACACTGCGTCTGCAGCTTGCACAAGGACCGCTTCAACCGTATGAGGGTCTTCATCACCGTGATGAGCCGCAATTGCATGGATTACTTCAGGCGATTCCTTGTACCTTCGCGCAATATCCACACCTATCTGAACATGTGGCCCCTCAACTTCATGATCCACGGCTTTGCCGATATCATGAAGAAGGCCTGCTCGTTTCGCTATCATCACGTTGGCGCCCAGTTCGGCTGCCATGCCTGCTGCAAGATAAGCTACTTCTATGGAGTGTCTCAGCACATTCTGCCCAAAACTGGATCTGAATCTCAACCTTCCGAGCAGGCGAATAAGATCAGGGTTAAGGCCGTGAACTCCTACTTCGATAGCAGCGCCTTCCCCTTCTTCCTTTATTATATTATCGACTTCCTTCTGTGCTTTCTCCACCATCTCTTCAATTCTGGCAGGATGAATTCGCCCGTCATTTATGAGCTTCTCCAACGCTATTTTCGCTACTTCTCGCCTGACTGGATCGAAAGCAGACAGAATCACTGCCTCCGGGGTATCATCAATAATAAGGTCAACCCCGGTAAGGGTCTCAAGAGCTCTGATGTTTCTCCCTTCCCTCCCGATGATTCTTCCTTTCATCTCATCGTTAGGAAGCGCTACCACGGATACGCTGGTTTCAGCGACATGGTCAGCCGCGTAGCGCTGGATTGCGGTAGCAATGATTTCCCTTGCTTTTCGGTCTGCTTCTTCTTTAGTTTGTGCCTCGATATCACGTATCATTATTGCGGCTTCGTGATGAAGTTCGTCTTCAATGCTCTTTAGGAGAAGCTCTCTGGCTTCATCCGAAGACAAACCTGACAACCGTTCAAGTTCTGCTCTTTGCTCTTCGTACACCCGTGTGAGATTGTTCCTGAGCTCATCAAGCTCTTTCTCTCTTCTGTTTATGGCTTCTTCCTTGCGTTCAATAGCCTCTCCTTTGCGATCGAGGCTTTCTTCCTTCTGAAAAAGCCGTCTTTCACTTCTTTGAAGCTCTGCTCGTCGTGCACGGCTTTCTTGCTCAATGTCGGTACGAAGGCGATGCGCTTCTTCTTTAGCTTCCAGGAGAATCTCTCTCCTGGCTGCTTCAGCCTCCTTCTCCGCCTCTTCGACTATTCTCTCGGCAGCTTGCTCTGCAGAACCGATTTTTGCCTCAGCAAGAATCCGCCTGGTAAAATAACCGATGCCAAAGCCTGCTACAACGGCAGCTATTGCTATTAGTAAATTTGCAGCGATATTGTATACACCTCCTTTTCACGAATAAGGCCGAGCGCGAACTCGGCCACTAGATAAAAGACTTGCGTTATCGTCACTTGGTCTAGTGCCGGAGCCGTACCTCCGGCTGGAACCGGAATTCATCGCTATTGTACCTTTTGGATATACAAGTGTCAAGGTAGACCCCGGATGCTCCGGGAACTACTTCAACACCTTAATCAGTGTATCCCTGATGACATTAGGTGCAAATCCTCTCCTTGCCAGGTACCCGTAAAGTCTTCTTGCTGTTCTTTCTCTGTCATCTGAGCCCCTTCGTGCAACCCACTCATTTGCAAGCTCCAGTGCATTGGCCTCTTCTCTACCTTCCGGAAAGACGCTCTCAACAGCACATTCAGCCATATCCTTTGGGATTCCACGTTTTCTTAATTCAACGAGAATGCGATATGGCCCGAATTTGTCATAAGCTGCCCGAAACTCTGCAAAATGCATAGCGTATTTCTTGTCATCAACATAACCCAAGTCTTTCATTTCCCCGGCGATACCGGTTATGATATCCTCGTCAAAACCCTTTTTTCGCAGTTTGTCTACGAGCTCCGCCATGGTACGATCTTTTATCGTAAGGAGGCGAAGCGCGTATTGCCTACCGCGTTTTCTAGTGTTCTCCATATTTGCCGACACTATCCATTATCAGTATTGATGTAAGTCTCACCTCTGTTATCATACATGTTCTCGTTTGGCAAAGAAAGTCCTCTCTTACGCGCAACCGCGTGAAAACAAAAAGGAAGGATAACATCCTTCCTCGAAACTGAGATGCTGCAATAGCACGACTGCAGTAACACGACTGCAGCAACACGACATGCATTACATGTGGCGAGATACCGAGCTTAATCAGACTTCTTGTTTTTACTCTCTTCCGGTAGTTTAAGGGGTTTCAGGCCCGATATTTCTCGGATTTTGCCTTCGACTTCACGTGTGATATCCGGATTTTCCTTCAAGAAGTTCCTTGCGTTTTCTCTGCCTTGCCCCATTTTGATGTCACCGTATGAATACCAGGTGCCGCTTCTCGTTATAACGTTATTGGCTTCTCCCAGGTCAAGTATGGCCCCTTCCCGGGAAATGCCTTCTCCGTAAAGAATGTCGAATTCTGCATCTCGGAATGGAGGGGCAATCTTGTTCTTTACAACTCGGGCCCTGGTACGACTGCCTATTATCTGCTGACCCTGTTTAAGAGACTCCACTCTTCTTACTTCCAGGCGCACGGTAGAGTAGAACTTCAGAGCTCGACCGCCCGGTGTGACCTCGGGATTCCCAAACATGATGCCAACTTTTTCACGTATCTGGTTTATGAATATGGCACAAGTCCGCGACTTTCCTATGACCGCAGTCAGTTTCCTGAGAGCCTGCGACATAAGTCTGGCTTGCAGGCCAACGTGAGCGTCTCCCATTTCTCCTTCAATCTCAGCTCTTGGAGTCAATGCTGCCACAGAGTCTATGACCACTACGTCCACTGCACCGCTTCGAACAAGGGCTTCGGCTATTTCCAGAGCTTGTTCCCCGGTGTCAGGCTGAGAAATGAGAAGGTTATCAGTATCAACACCTAACCGGTTGGCATAAACCGGATCCAGAGCGTGTTCTGCATCAATGAAAGCTGCGATGCCACCGATTCTCTGTGCTTCAGCGATTATGTGAAGAGCGACTGTTGTTTTGCCTGAGGACTCAGGGCCATAGATCTCAATGACTCGTCCGCGCGGCATGCCGCCTACTCCTAAGGCGATATCCAGGGATAAGGCTCCTGTAGGGATTGTGTCAATTTCAAATTGGGTATCTGCATCACCCAGCTTCATTATCGAGCCTTTCCCAAATTGCTTTTCTATTTGAGATAACGCCATATCAAGGGCTTTTCTCTTATCCTTGTCCATAAGGCTCTCCCTTCTTCCCATGCTTGTCCATGATAATTGTATCCCACTTGTCCTTTGTTCTCAATGTCCGTAATTCCTCATCAACCTCACTCACCGCTATGTGGGAACCAAATATCATTATGGGAACGCTTGTTCCCTATTTAGCTCTTCATATCGCGTCCATACGTCATATCTCGGTGGGGAGCTGAAGAGGAATAATGTCAATCGGAGTGTATATGGGCCCTTTCGTTGTCAGCTCACTGGCGGTGAACTGAATATTCGCAACTTCCATCTTGCCTCTTACTCTGATGTGGGAATTCAGCTTTTCAAGAAGAGTTTTGAGGTTTCGGGGAGATCTGACTCTCCCAATCGTAAGGTGTGGGGAGAAGCCCCTGCTGTCTCGCGCAAACCCCTCCATTTTCATAGCCTCTCCCACCGTTGACATAAGGTTTGCCAAATCTTCTCTGCCTGTGCTCACACCTACCCACAAAACTCTCGGGTTCTGTAAATGAGGAAAAGCTCCTACGCGGTCAAGCTGCAGCGGAAACCCGGGCGAATCACCGATACACTCCCTCAGCGCGTCAGCGATAATTGGAATGCGCGTCTTCTCAACGTCACCTAAGAACTGTAACGTAAAATGAAGATTGCAGGGTTCAACCCATTTAATATCAGCTCCGCTATGTGACAATTTCCTTTGAATGGCTGCTATTTCCCGGTGAAGAGACTGATGAAGGAATACTGCAACAAAGCATCGAACAGTATCCACTATTAGGCCTCCAGTTCAATGTAGGTTACGTGAACGGAATATAGTATATGGGTTCGATGAATATCCGATATTGCCTTCTTGTACCATCCCTATTTCACTACAAGTTCCTACTTAATGATGGCGCAACAAGTGCCTGCGAAGAATATCCAAGCTTCTCTTAGCCGCTCTTTCTTTTATCTCACTACGGGTTCCGAAAAACTGAAAACGTCCGCAGGTAATCCCGTGTTTCCAGGCCAATCCTATGAAAACAAGCCCTATGTTATGCAGACGGTCATCTTTTTTAGGGCCTGCCACCCCTGTTGTGGAAATCGATACTTCAGCTCCGGAGAGGGAAAGGATCCCCCTTGCCATTCCAAGCGCCACTTCTCTGCTTACTACTCCATATCGCTCCACATCATCGCCGGAGACACCCAGAACCTTAATTTTCGCGCTATCACTGTAACTTGTCACCGCAAGGCCCAATACTTTGGAGCAACCGGGCACTTCAGTAAGCTTGTGGGAAATGAGCCCTCCGGTAACCGATTCTGCCACCGCGCATGTTAGATTCCGTTCCTTCAGAAGCCTCACCACGACATGCTGGATTTCATCGTCTCCGGTTCCATAGACGTCATGTCCCAGGCACTCTCGTAACTCGGTTTCGACTCCATCAATCATCGCGCCGGCTTCTTCTCTTGAGGAAGCTTTTGCAGTTATTCTCAACATGACTTCACCCAGTGACACCAGCGGAGCTATTGTAGGATTGGATTTTCCGTGAAGAAGATGCCTTATTCTATCCTCAATTTCAGCTTCCCCGGGACCGCAAATCCTAAGTGTCCTGGAGGAGATTACCCGGCCTCCACCTTCAAGGCGCGTCAGGTAAGGAATGACTGAGAGATCCATCATGGCTTCCATTTCTCCCGGTACGCCCGGAAGACAGATCACGTGCTTGCCCATGTTCTCTGCTATCAGGCCACATGCCGTACCACGGGGGTTCGGTATCAAAGTTGCGCCTTCGGGGACTTGTGCCAGACGCCTCAGGCTTGCCCGGTCTTGGTGTCCCCATCTATTCAGTAACGACGAAGCATGTGTCATTGCTTCATCAGAGTGGATCTGCCGTACGCCCAAGACCTCTGAAACCACCTCGCGGGTTATGTCATCTTCAGTCGGGCCGAGTCCGCCTGTGACAATCACGAGGTCAGCCCGGCTGAGGGCTTCCGCGAGTGCGGCCGTGGCCCTTAGTTTATTATCTCCGACTGCTGCTTTGTGGTAAAGGCTGATTCCGATTTCCGCCAGCTTACGGCCAATATAGGCAGAATTGGTGTCCACAACGTGTCCAAGGAGTAATTCAGTGCCAATCATCAGAATCTCTGCGATCACGCCAAAATACCCTCCCCGATCAAACCTCTGTTACCCGGCGGGGTACTGCCTATCCTCAAGGAGCCTTGCTTGTGTTGAGGACGCCCCAAGTAGTTCATTAGTTTTCGCCGGTTTTCCGATTGTCCTGGGTGGCCCCGCACGGTACGTACGTTTTCTGAGGCCGGTGATTGCAACGAGGGGTGTCAAAATCCGGCCGTTAGCCTACGGGCCGGATTCTGTCAAGGCAACTCGCTTGGGGAGCCGTCCCCTTAGTGCAACACCGGTAACCCCACGCGGTACGCACATTTTCCGGAACCGGCGATTACTTGCTTATGGCAATCTGCTTAGTTGGTCTCAACCCAACATCCTTCGGAAGTCCTCGCCCTCAATCCTTTCAGTCCGGATTATGTGGGCGCTGATTTCCTTGAGAACACTTAGCCTGGATTCCAGGATCATCCCTGCCCTTTTCTCTTGAGTCTTGAGAATACTGCTTAATGTCTCGTGGTAGACTTGCTTCGGGAGTTCATCAACACTGACAATCCCTGCCTCGGACATTCCTGCGCTAATGAGTCTTCGCGAAATCTCCAAAGCCTGCTCAAAGTCGTTGGATGAACCTGTGGATTTTGATCCAAACACAAGTTCTTCAGCGACTGAGCCTGCCAGAAGTATGGCTATCTGCTCTTCCAGGTAACCGCAGGTATACAGATGGTAGTCATCTTCCTGGGAATGCCTTGTATAGCCAAGGGCCTGGCCTCTTGACATGACGGTAATCGTAGATACTGATCCGGGACGCAATACCTCACTGACTATCCCATGCCCCACCTCATGATGAGCGATTCTATTCATCTCTTCTTCTGTGGGACGGCGATCCAGTTTCTCCCCCATAATCACCTTGTCGATGGCTTCCCTTAGTTCATCTTGACCTATGGTGGTTTTCCCTTTTCGCATTGACAAGATGGCAGCCTCGTTCGCCAGGTTCTCAAGGTGAGCCCCGGAGAACCCCAGCGTGTCCATGGCAATTTCATCAAGATCCACGTTCTCTTCAAACGGCTTCCCCGCTGAGTGAATCTTCAGTATGTGAAGCCTGCCTTGCCGATCAGGGAGGTCCACCCGCACTATGCGATCGAATCTCCCAGGCCTGGTGAGAGCGGGATCAAGCAGATCCGCCCTGTTAGTGGCAGCCATTACAAGCAATCTGACGTCATCATGCGGGCTTATTCCGTCCATCTCCACAAGCAGTTGATTAAGGGTTTGATCGTATTCCAAATGACTGCTGTGCCTTCCGCGTTTTCCTCCGAGGACCTCTATTTCATCTATGAATATCATTGCAGATTCGCGGCCCTCGCGCAATGCGGAAGACCTTGCAGTAGAGAACAATTGGCGAACCCGCTGCGCGCCTACGCCTGCATACATCTCAATAAACTCCGATCCTGACGATGCTACGAAAACACTCTTCGTGTGGTTGGCAGCAGCCTTCGCCAGGAGGGTCTTCCCTGTACCCGGAGGGCCTGTCAACAGGATTCCCCTTAGCGGCCTGATTCCCAGCTTTCGTGAACGCTCGGAATCAACGATAAACTCCAAAGCTTCCAGGAGTTCGCGCTTTGCCACTTCCTGTCCGCCGATCCCTTCAAAGGAAACCTTTGTGTTTCTCCGGTCCTGCTTATTCCCTCCGATAATCTGAAAGCGCTTTCCTAGCTGAGCCCCGGATCGGATAAACCACACGGCTGCACCGAATATCGCAAGCAGGAGAAATATGCTTATATCATAACCTAAGGCAGCCAGGAACACAATTCCGGCAAGGGCTACCCCAATTCCGATCTCCTTTGCCATGGTATTCCTCTCATCCTTTCTTGGCTCGGAGTCTAAGAAGCCTTCCCTCTTGGAATGACTTCATATAGATAGTAATCTCCCTTGTGCAACTGCACGTACACATAGTCTCCGTCTACTCCCACGTTCCATCGATCCAGCTCCGCTTCCTTCGCCTCTTCGTCTATTGCCAGGGACATGGCGTAGAAGCTCCCTCTGGCCAGCGCTTCTTCTATGTGAATGCGCATACTGCGGAACGTCTCCTCCAGCCCATTGCCGCGCCTATCCGTTACAGTGAGGGCAGCAGGCGTTCTACCGGTAGCCTCCTCAATGCCTGCCCAAAGTTGAGCATATTCAGACTGTATGTCCTGGACATTGCCTAGGTCAACGCTTACGCACAGGCCTTCCGCACACTCAGAAACAGTGTAGTCCAGAACTCCTGCCTGCTGCGTAAAGAACTGATGGAGGGGTCTTCTCACTTTCATACTGTAGCTTGCAGCGCGTCCTCCGTAGAGTGCAACGAGCGTGATAATGAATACTATAGCAATTCGCTTGATATCAAGCCCCAATAGTTGCAATCCCTTCCCCTCTCCCTTCTGCAGGATTGTCTGAATTATAACATAAAGCCCTCGACTCATCGAGGGCAGACATCAGGTAAACATAGGAATTGGCACACCTGCAATCAGGCGGTTCTCCGCTTCATACGGGGTTTCGAGCAAGGCTTGCGCTACGGAGGAATTCCACCTGCTCCGAAGGAGCATCATGCTCAAAGATGTAACTGCCGGCAACCAGGACATTGGCCCCGGCCTTTGTCACGATGGGAGCAGTGATATCATTGATTCCGCCGTCGACTTCCACGTCAATGTTCTGTCCTGCCCTATCCGCCATTTCTCTGACCTTTCTGATCTTGGTCACCATTTCAGGTATGAAAGCCTGTCCGCCGAATCCGGGATTCACTGTCATGACAAGCACGAGATCTACCATGTCAATGATATGCTCTATCATGATAACCGGGGTTGCAGGGCAAAGTGCGACCCCGGGTGAGCATCCGGCATCTCTGATCGCCCGGATAGTCCTGTGGAGATGGCAGGAAGTCTCTGCGTGAACTGTAATGATTGAACTGCCTGCTTTGGCAAAAGCCTCAATGTAGAGCTCAGGGTTGTCTATCATAAGGTGGACATCAAGGGGAAGATCAGTTGACTTCCGAAGATCGCTTACCACAGGCGGGCCTATCGTTATGTTGGGAACAAAGTGGCCGTCCATTACATCTACGTGTAGCAGGTCGGCATTTCCCACACTCTCTATAGACGTAGCCAGGTTCGCGAAATCCGCTGAGAGTATTGACGGAGCAATCTTGATTGTCATCTGCCTCTCCTCCTTTCTCTTTCTGTTGATTCAAGCAAGAGTTTCACATAGTGACTGTACCGGAATTCAGCGATATGACCGGCTTCTACAGCCTTTTTCACACCGCAGTCAGGCTCTTTATGATGAACACAGGTAGAGAACTTGCAGTCTTCCATGGGTATTTTGAATTCGCGGAATAGGTAACCAAGGGTTCTACTGTCAATTCTGTCAAGGTCCAGCTTAGAAAAACCGGGAGTATCAGCGACGTATCCTGCAGGCTCGATCTTAAGGAGGTGTGGGTATCGAGTTGTGTGCCTGCCGCGTCCGGTTTTTGCGCTGACCTCCCCTGTTTCAAGCCTCAGTCCCGGCTCCAGGGAGTTGAGAAGCGCGGATTTTCCCACACCTGACGGGCCTGCGAACACAGAGAGCTTCCCCGAAAGCGCTTTCCGTAGTCCTGTCATTCCCCAACCTGCCCGGGCACTCGTCTTTATCGTTTTATACCCTGCGTTTCTATATGGTTTGGTAAGTTTATCCGCAGCGTACCTACTTACCAGGTCAATCTTATTGAAGCATATCACAATATCCAGAGAGTCTACCTCAACTGTTGTAAGGATTCTGTCAAGCAATTCCAGATCAGGAGATGGTTCACTGCATGCCATAACAACGACAGCTTGATCTACATTCGCCACAGGGGGCCGATAGAGGCGTGTTTGTCGTGGGAGTACATCCTCAATGACTCCGTACAGGCCGTCCCGCGAGGTAAAAGTGAATGAGACAATGTCCCCTACGAGAACGTCCTTGTCCTCCTTCTGGAGCCTGCCCCGTATCTTGCAGTCAACAACAGTATCTCCGTGGCTGACAAAGTAGTGGCCTGAATATGCCTTAATAACACGTCCTTCCGGCATCCACCGTCCTCCTGTTATCCTTTGGGAACTGATTCGTCCCTGTATAGGACTCCTCCGATGTAAACCCTGACCCTCATCTTCCGGCCCCATGCGTTGATCTGCTTCTCAATGCGTTCACCCGGCGTATGCATACCTACGTAATAGTCTCTTTCGCCATAGTAGTCATTGATACGAATTCTGACTTCCTGTAAATCTGTTCCCGGAGGGACTACAATAGTGACCAGGCTTGAGATAGGTGTAATTGCGTCAAGAAGAGATGAAGTATCCTGACCTTTGCCTACGACGAAATCTACAGGTGAGCCCAGTGCGGCAAGTTGCCCCGACTCCGGCTGTTGACTGAATATAATTCCGGGTTGTGCCCCTTCCCTGGCTTCCTCGGTTACTCGCCCTTTAACCAAACCTGAGACAGTCAGCAGGGACTCAGCTTGGGCTATATCCATACCTCGAAAATCCTGAACTGTCACGAGTTGAGGTTCAGGACCGTCACTTACGACAATTTCCACAATGGTGCCCTTTTCTACTTGGGCTCCTGCAGGAGGAGACTGAGAGGCCACCTTGTTTACTTCTACCTCGTTACTGTAATCCCTTGACTGAGCGCCTGGCAGGAGTTCCAGCCTCTCCAGTTCCAGCATGGCTTCACGAAGACTCAGCCCCAGGAGATCCGGCATTTCCACAATCTCTTTTCCCAGACTCACGACCAGGGTGACTTTACTGTTCATTTTCACCCTTTCGTATGCAGCAGGACGCTGAGATATTACGCGGTTAGCCGGAACGGTCTCATCGTATCGTTTGTCAGGGGAGTCAAGCCGTACATGAGCTTTGTCTGCAAGGATCTCCGCTTCTTCAAGAGTCTTTCCTGTAAAATCCGGCACTCTCACTTCTTCTACATAAAGCCATTCAGGCAACATAAAGATGATGCCGGCTGCAATTGCAAGTAGAGCAAGAACAAGGAACAATGTTACAAAGACAGTACGTCGTGGATTGCCGTTCTTCGGTTTACGTCTCACCTGCGTCTCCTCCATGTCAGCCCCGGGATCCGACGGAGATGATAGGACCTGTGCAGTCAGGTCCGTAAGAGTAGTATCGCTATCCATATGAATATCATCATTCGCAGCGTCATAATCGTTGCCGGGGAACGCATATGGTTCTAACGCTCTCATCATATGTCTTGCGTCTTGATAACGCCGGGAAGGATTTTTTTCAAGGGCTTTCAGCACTATCCGTTCAAGACCCAAGGGGATTGCCTCATTAATCTCTGTAGGAGGGGTCACAGAAGTCTCGAGGTGCTTCAGTGCTATGGAGATGGGACTCTCACCCCTAAAAGGCACAGTACCTGTTAGCATTTCGTACAGGACGACACCTGACGAATAGATATCGGATTGTGCTTCTACTGCATCGCCGCGGGCCTGTTCCGGTGAAAAGTAGTTTACCGTTCCTATTATCGTTCCGGTATCAGTCAGAGTTGACGCGCTCAGCGCCCTTGCGATACCGAAATCTGTGACTTTCACTCTTTCGTCTGAAGTCACCATGACGTTGTGAGGCTTAATATCCCTGTGCACAATTCCGTTCTCATGAGCATGCTGCAAGGCAGCCAGAATTTGCCAGGCTATCCGGGCAGCTCTCTGCGACGGTAAATGGCCGGACTTGCGGATAGCCTCTTTGAGGCTTGTGCCGCTTACATACTCCATTACTATATAGTAGTGTTCTTCGTCTTTGCCGACATCATATATACTGACAATATTGGGATGTGAAAGACCTGCTGCAGCCTGAGCTTCCCTTCGAAAACGCTCGACAAACTCTTCGTTGGATGCAAATTGGGGCCTTAGGACTTTTATCGCAACTGTTCGATTCAGGATTTGGCAGTGAGCTTTATATACCTCCGCCATCCCGCCTGAACCCAACTTAGAGAGTATCTTATATCTCTTACCGAGAACCTCCCCTACCATCTCTGAACCTCACCTGCTTCGCATTTCAGGTTTGAGTGCCGATAAACACAGCAACAACCGTGACGTTGTCGTGTCCGCCGTTTGTGTTTGCCAGAGCAATGAGCTCATCCACAACTGCCCGAGGGGCTTGCCGGGACACAACCACGTCCAGAATCTCAGAGTCGTCTATAGCCCCTGACAGCCCGTCTGTACATAAGATAAAACGGTCCCCGGGTTCCACCTTCCAATCGACTATTTCCATGTCCACTGCCGGTAGTGTACCTATGGCTCGAGTCAAAAGGTTGCGCTGGGGATGGACCTTCGCTTCACTCTTCGTCAGCATTCCCATCCTGACAAGCTCACCCACAACAGAGTGGTCTTCTGTCAGTTGATATATGACATCTTGCCTTACCAGATATGCTCTGCTGTCTCCTACGTGCCCTATATATGCCGTGCCGTCTTGGATAAGTAAAGCTGTCAGTGTAGTGCCCATGCCTTTACAATTCTCATCGCGTATGGAGCGCCTGTAAATTGCAGCGTTAATTCCTTGGAATGCCTCCCTGAGTCTGCCGGCCGGATCGCTTTCAGAAGACAACAAGTATTCTTCAAGCATCTTCACAGCCATTTTACTGGCAACTTCTCCTGCCTCATGCCCACCGAGGCCGTCAGCTACGGCAAATAAGACGTCACTTAGCAGGTAATTATCCTCATTTACCGTCCTTACAAGCCCCACGTCAGTACGGGCGGAGGCCTCCATATAATCCACCCCCGTTCAAGAGTGTCTAAAAGGAAGTATAACCTTGAATTGCCTTACCTGCAACACCTGCGACGCAACTGACCGCAGGCTGCATTGACATCCAAGCCCAGATCTCTCCTCACAGTGACGGGAATAGACGCATCTTGGAGTATCTTATGAAACCTGCTTATCCGTTCAGTTGTAGGCCTTGAGTATTTTCTCTCATCGATAGGATTAAGGGGTATCAAGTTTACGTGGCAAGCCTGCCCTTGGAGCAGATCCGCAAGCTGACCGGCGTGCACCTGGCTGTCATTGACATCTCGAATCAGCGCATACTCAAAAGTCACTCGCCTGCCTGTACGCTCTCTATAGAAAGCTGCTGCATCCATTAATTCCGCAATCGGATACCGCCGATTTATCGGCATCAGCATTTGGCGAACATCATCAGTAGCCGCATGCAGGGAGATGGAGAGAGTCACCGGTATCTCTTCCTCTGCAAGCCTCCGTATTCCCGGCGCCAGTCCGCAAGTGGACACAGTCATACGGCGAAAACTAATCCCTAATCCCCCTTTGGCGTTGAGAATGCGTAACGCCTTGACTGCTGCCTCATAGTTGTCAAGGGGTTCCCCTGTACCCATAAGGACTATGTTTCCGACATTGGCACCGAAGAGGGCTACATCTTCTTGGATTCTGAGTGCTTCATCCACTATCTCGGACGCAGTAAGGTCTCGAACGAATCCGGAAAGTCCTGATGCACAAAAGGAGCAAGCCATTTTGCAGCCAATCTGCGTGGAAAGACAGGCAGTGATACCGTACCTATATTCCATTCTGACAGCTTCTATAGCATTTTTGTCATGAGTCTCCAGTAAATACTTTACCGTACCTTTCTTGCCTTCATTTCTTGCGCGTACGTCAAGGCATCTTATGTATGAGGTTTCCTTGAGTTTTTGGCGAAGCGCCAGGGGCAGGTTAGTCATATGGTCAAAAGAGCACACAAGGTGCTTATGGACCCATGAGAATATCTGGTCACCCCTGTACGAAGGTTGTCCCAGCGATACCACAAAGCTGCTCAGTTCGTCAGGGAGAAGGCTTTTGATGTCTTCCATCTGGATTCCTCCCAGTGAGTTAATTCATCTCTTTCAGTAGGATTTCCTCTTGCCGGTATTAGAGATGACATTGCGTATGCGCCATAGGTTATTATAGACTGTAACAAGGGGGTTGTCATATGGATACGCTTCTCTATCTTGTAAGGCATGGCATAACCAAGTGGAATGACGAGAGAAGATATCAAGGACAGCGCGATTTGCCTCTGTCCGACGCGGGTCGGCTACAAGCCGAAAAAGTCGCCCGACGATTTCAAGGGGTGGAGATTGCTGCCGTGTACTCCAGTGACCTCGCCAGGGCAATGGATACCGCGCATTTCATAGGCAAGACCCATGGGCTTCCTGTGATCCCCCTGGGAGAGCTTCGCGAGATAGATGTCGGAATGTGGGAGGGTAAGAGCTTTGAAGAACTCCGGCATACGGAGAGAGAACTCCTTGAACACCGGCTTTCTGACATCGTAAACAACCCTATCCCGGGCGGTGAGTCATACGCTCAGCTTAGGGATAGGGTTATCCCGAAATTCACGGAACTCATCAGCATCCATAGGGGTTCATCCATATGTATTGTGAGTCACAGCGGCCCCTTGAAATTGATAATCTGCCATGCCCTGGGTATGGAGCCTTACGGACGTCTTAGATTCGAATTGGCAAACGCCGGTGTAAGCGCGGTTGCATGCACCGGCGATATGCGGATTCGAGTATGTTTTCTAAACGACACATGTCATCTCGTTACTTGATAACGACTCCAAGCACTGCCACAAGGCCTAAGAGCACTTTGAGAAGCCCGTTCTCTTTGCGTAGCTTGTCAAGATCCTTGGTTGTTTGCCCTTTGAAGGCTGCAAGATCCGATGACAGGGTCGTAAGCCCGCTCTCTAGTGAGGTATAAGATGAGATTCTGGCGGTGCGCTCGTTCCTGAAAGCGTCTTCCAGGCTCAGAGTCTTTCCGCGAAGGGCATTCAGCTCATCAGTGAAAGATGTACCCTCTTGCTCTGTTTTGGACGTGAGCTGAGAAACCTTGCTGTCCAGTTCAGAAACTGCCTGTTTCGACAAGGTAATCTCAGCAGCATGCTCACTTACGGCCACAGATACGCTGTCAAGATCTTTCCGTATAGCCGCTACTTGAGGTTCGAGGGAGGTAAGCCTCAAAACAGTGGCACTGAGATCCTCTTCCAGTTGAGCAAACTTCGTCCCATGGGTACCAACTTGTGTCCCCAGCTCAAGCAAGCCCGCCTCCGTCCTCAGAGCAAGCTCATGGGTGTCGCCGATTCTCTCGGCAAGCTTCGTTTCCACCTGGGTAATGCGTGCGTCGAGCTTCTCTTGGCCTCTCATAATATCTGAGATGATTTTGTCGACTTCACCCTTCATTTCACGTTGGGTGAAAGTAAGCTTTGCAATATCCTCTTGCATCACTTGCCGAGCCTTATCATTTTCATCCATGGTTTTCGCAAATACCTGCAGCTCAGTGGCAATAAGGACAAGTTCCTCACGGAATTCACCTGACAGTTTCCTCAGCAACTCAACGTCTTCCGGAGTTGCGCCGACACGTCCTGTACCTACCTCATTCAGGAGTCTTGCTATCACCGTAGCAAGGGTATACCTGTCCACAGCCTTAGTCCCCTGGAATGTTCCGTCTCCGTACAGGCCGAGATACCCTTTGTCCACAAGTAATTTCACAGATTGGTATGCCCAATGTTCTTTCGGCACATCTTTAATCTCTGCGCTCGCGCCGTGATATGGCACAAGGCATGCGACAAGGGATGCCAAGACTACGAAGGTAATGGTGTTGAGACGTGATTTCCCGGTTAACATGTAACCCCCTCCAATCCTGAGTATGAGTTCATTAGTTTTCGCCGGTTTTCCGATTGTCTTGGGTGGACCCGCGCGGTACGCACACTTTCCAGAGCCGGCGATCACTTATGGCAATCTGCTTTGTTCAGTGCGGCGCCATATTACTTGTCGGTGACAATCACGGATCCATGCTCAACTGAAGTGACCACTACTTGCCCTTCTCTTCCCAAGAGGGACATGTTACGCAGAAGGACATGGCTTTGTCCCGGAGCTTTTGCCCTGAAGCCGATAGTCGCCAACTCACCGGTGATATCGGCGGGTTGAGTCAGGCGTCCGTAAACATCTGTCAAGAGTCCTAAAGGATTCTGAATTACCCCCTCATTCCATTCAGACATCCTTCTGCCTTCCACGAAGACCGTCCCTCTGGATACATAGACAACCTCGACAATGGACGGGTCAAAGTTTAAATCAAATTTCACTTGCTGAAATCCCTTTAAGTTGCGAGCCAGGATTCTCACTATGAAGAATTTCCCTTGCCCTACAGGAGAGGCGGGAGTCTCCAACAGCAGTCTGGATCGTAACATAGGCACGCCTATGTCGGTGGCTGTCATTAGGGTGTCTGTATTTTGCGCATCCACCTTCACCCTGTAATCGAAAGCCCCCGCTTCGCCAAATGGGACGAGATACCATGAGACATCGCAGGTTTCACCGGGGACAATCTGCCCGGGAAACCGTGAGGATCTTTCACTTGGGGCCAGAACGATTCCGTAATCAGGCGTGAGAGTGACTTTAACACCGTATGCAGGCGCACCGCCTGAGTTATTGATCTTGGCGCATACCTTTAACGGATATGGATGAAACATATCATCCATTACTCCGAACATGGGCGGCGCCAGAACAGAAAGACTGAGTCTCGGGGGAGCCAGAATAGTCACCTCACGATACACTTCATTCCTCTCGGCGTTTTCAGCCTCCACGGCAACTCCGTATCCAAGGGTTGTCTGCTCCTTTATGCCTGATGTGACCTCCCATGCTATCTGACGGGTTTCACCCGGCGCCAGGTGGCCGAGGCTTTCCCGGCTTCCGGCACCTGATGCAAGAGTGAGGCCCGGCGGGAGGTTAAGATGGACATTAACGTCAAGCGCAAGTGTGGGCCCGTTATTCTCTACATATGCCACAATCGGGAATACAATAGGCTTATCCTTTTCAGAAGTGACTTCTGCAGGGGATGTGACACCGAGTGCAAGGACTCCCGGTGCGATACTTATTCCGCCCATACCGTAGAGGGTAGTGTATTCCCTGGATTCACCGGGCTTAAGTGTCTCTGCATCCCAGAAAAGGGCGAGCGCGCTGTCGAGTTCATACTCTCCTTCCCGAAGAAACTCGCGGCCGTAAATAACAAAGGCATCCCACACTCTGTCAGCAAGGTTTCCCCAATTTGTGAAGACTACCCTATCGGGAGGCGTGGCGCCTGCGCCCATCAAAGTCGCCTGACTGGTCACTGACGGGCTTGACAGCGAGTCAAAAGCCTGGACAAAGCGGGGCATTTCGTGTAGCTCAAAGACGGTGTCAGACGTAATTGCCCGGTCTCGGGCACGAAAAGGAGCTCCGTCATTTGATCCGAGCATGGTATCAAGCATCATACGGACTCCCACTTTATGGTCGATGTTTCCCAGATTCGTCACCACATACGTGATCTTTGCCGTGTCAAGTAACCCTGTGGTAGTTGATCTCACAATGCTAAGCATCTGAGACGCTTCAATATCGCCGAACCTCCATGTGGAGACAATACTGTTGCCTCCGATAACCTCAGGACCGGAAATCCTCTTGCCATACATGCCATGCCTTCCTGCGCGTGTTTCAGTGTCGCCGCCGAAAACGTAATCCTGCCCGTCTATCTTAAGAGTCGTATACGAAGTCCAAGGCCTCGGACGGCCGTACACCAGGGGCATGTTGTCATCTCGCGGATTCAGAGGATCACCGCCTGTGGAATCAACTGCAAACCTGCCTGTAGCATCATCTGATTGGTTCACGAAAACCCTTATGTACTGGTTCGATATCTCCAGGTTCCCGTAGCCTGCTGCAGACGCGGTTGGGCCCTTTGGATTTCCGATATTGCTGATGCAGGCAAATAGTGTAAATGCCATAAAAACAGAGAGCAGGCGTCTTCGGCTTATTCTCATTAGGGACACTCCTTTAATCTTCCAGGACGGTAACCCCGCCGAACTGGACATTCACATCGGCTTCGCCCTTAAAAGACACTGTCACCCGGATATTGTACGGCCAGTTGATGCCTTTGAATTTCCAAAGGGCAACAATTGTCATTCTGGCTTGCTCGTCCAGCTCCGCGTAGCCTGAAGCTTGAGATACATTGACACTGCGTATCTTGCCATCCCTATCGACTGAGACTTCCAGCTCTACGTTGCCTATCAGGTCCACGTTTTGCGCACCCTTTGGGTATCTGGGAGGAGCGGAGTTGATCGCCAAGGACTCCCCTTTCCCGAACTCGTGTCCCTTTGGCTTTTGGGGCCCGGCCTCTTCCGCATCTTTAGAATTGCCTTTGGTTGCTGTCTCTTCGTCTTTTCCTGTCGCGTCTTCAGCATAAGACCCTCCACCGGTGTCACCGGATCCTTCCGCATCACCGACAGGTTCAGGGGAAGCCTCCTTGGCCTCTGGGATTGGTATAGTCTCGTCGGATGAACCAGTAAGTACTCTGCCCAAATCTTCCGGTTCCGGTTCAGGCTTGGGTTCTTCGATTTCAGGCTCACGCTCTGCGGCTACCGTTTCAGGCTCTACCTTCACTGCGGGAGTCTCAGGCTCAGGCTTCGCCACTGGGGTTTCAGGCTCAGGCTTTACCACCGGGGTTTCAGGTCCGGGCTGGGGAGCGGGTTCCTTCTTCGGTTCTTCCTCAGTCTTCTGCTTTTCCGGCTCAGCAGGCGCTTTCGACTCCCGGACAGTGGCTTTCTCCTCCAAAGTCGTATCCTTAATCTTTGCAGGGGTCGGAACCGTTGTACCGACAGAGCTTCCTTGCCTGGTAGAGGCAAAGGTCTGGGATATTTCTCCAAACTCCACCGGGTATACGGTGACTTGATGCGCCACTGTTATCGGAACGAGGAGGATTACGGCGACATGCAGCAAAATGGATACCATCAGGGAAAACCACATGTTCATCCTGTCGTCGTCGTGCTTCATCCTCGTCACCACCTCTCATTCATTCAAGGGACTATCTTCTTGGCTTATCCGCTGCCAATGCCAGTCTGCCTGCGCCTGCTAATCTTGCAACATCCATCACATCTACCAGCTTCTGGTAGCTTGTGGAACTGTCAGCCCTTATAACCACGATTTCATTGGGGTTTTTCTGAATACGCTGGTTAATCGTGACCTTCAGGCTGTCAAGGGAAGTCCTTTTGTCGCCTAAATATACATTTCCTGCCTTATCAATCGTTATAACAGTCGTGGATGCCTGTTGAGCCGTGGCTGTCTCGGCGCGCGGAAGTCTTATGTCAAGGCCTGCAGGGTTCGTGCGAAATGTTGTGAATAGCATGAAGAACACAATAAGAAAAGTCATTACGTCTACCATGGGCACGATATCAATTCTAGGCTTCTTGCGTCCGGTCCTTTGAAAGCGAAAGCTCATACGGTTGCACTCCCTCCATGAGCAACTTGACGATGTTCGTTGCAAACTCATTCATGTCTCGAATTCGCCTGTCAACTGCCCCGGTGATGAACACGTAGAGTATGTACGCCCCAACTGCAATTGAAAGCCCTGCTGCAGTAGTAATCAGAGCTTCCGCGATTCCGGCTGACAGGGCTCCTGCTTCCAGCAACTGAGGACTTGCAGCCAAGACATTGAAGTTCTTGATGAGCCCAAGGACAGTTCCGAGCAGGCCCAGAAGCGGCGCCACTGAAATCACCATTTCAAGGGTGGGCAGACGTCTTTCAAGAAGGTATACTTCACGCTCACCTGCCATTTTGACCTCCACCTCAACTTGCTCTCTTGGCCGGTTGGCTGATGCAAGAGCAGTTGCTGCAAGCGTCCCTATCTGCCCTTTAACCTTATGAACGGCCGCGACTGCATCTACCATGCGATCGCGTTCCAGGGCCAGAGCTATCAGTCTCAAAGCACGATCAGGATCTTGACTGGTTCGACGGAGGTACAGAATGCGTTCAAATACCACGGCAAGAGCTACTATTGAGCAGATTACCAACGGTATCATTACAGGGCCACCTTTAACTAGTACGTCAACCATATCTCGTTCCTCCAATCCGGCGAAGCTAGCTTGCCTCACCGACAAATATTCGACATGGCTTTCCAATGTTCCTTCACGTGTTCCAGCATCATCTATAATTTCCATTATACACGAGTATTACAAATTTAAGTTGCTCTTTGAGAACGACGAACAGCCACTATGCGCTCCCTTATGTAGGAAGCGTCCGTGGCTGTTCAGGTTTCAGCCGGTCTGTATCAGGCAGCCTGTATCAGGCAGCCTGCTATTTTTGACGTTCGTAAGGAATTCCGCTTGCAGCAGGTGGTACAGATCTTCCAATCACTCCGGCCAGTGCAGCCATGGTTAGAATATACGGGGCCATCAGCAGGAAGTCTCTGGGGATAAATGTAAGCCCCAGGGTCTGCGACAGAATTTGGAGAGCGTCGGCAAATCCAAAAAGAAGACATGCTCTTAACGTGCCGTACGGAGTCCACTTCCCGAAAATCATGGCTGCAAGGGCAATGAAACCTCTTCCTCCTGTCATGTTTTCCCGAAATTGGCTGAGAAAACCCAGTGACAGAGAAGCGCCTGCCAATCCGGCCAGAGCGCCACTTAGTAGCACACACAGGTACCTTACGGCAAAGACGTCAACTCCTACAGTCTCTGCTGCTTTCGGATGCTCTCCCACTGCTCTGATGCGGAGGCCAAGCCGAGTCTTAAACAGGACGAAGTTAGAAATAATCACGGCAATGAGAGAAAGATAAACAAAAGGAGTGTGTTTCCCAATCATTGCGCCGACAACAGGGATTTTCTCTATCAATGGGATAGTCCAATCAGCAACTTTCGCAACAGGAGGCGATTGGCCTGCATGCTCAAAAACCTTACGCAACATAAATCCTGTAAAGCCTACACTGAACAGGTTGATGGCTGTTCCGCTCACGACTTGGTTTGACTTATATTTAATGCACACCACGGCATGGAGCCAGGCAACTGCCACTCCGCTTATGACTGCTGCAAGGACCCCCAGCCAAGGCGCATGAGTGAAGTGTGAGACAAGCATTCCCATAAATGCTGCAATCAGCATTATGCCTTCAAGCGCGATATTGACAACACCTGAGCGCTCAGAGAAGACTCCTCCGAGGCCTGCCAGAATCAGGGGGGTTGCCATCCTCAGCGTAGATACTACCAGTGCAATGTAAATGGTAATATCAGCTAAATTGCTATTCTCCATCGCGTTCCACCTCCCCTGTATCTGCCAAAGCCTGGGTTCCGGGACTTCCGGACTTAAGTAATCGTCTGAGGACTTCGTCAGCAGCCACAATAATTACGATAGTCGCCTGTATGATACCGATGATTTGCTTGGGAATTTTCGCAATGCTCTGCATAGTGATTGCGCCTCTTGCCAAGGTTCCGAAGAGGGTTGCCGCAATCAGCACGCCAAAGGGGTGGTTGCGGCCCAAGAGCGCCACAGCAATACCGTCAAATCCGTAGCCTACAAATCCAAAAAGATCCAGGAACCTGAACTGAACACCCAGCGCCTGGACTGCACCTGCAGCACCTGACAATGCACCGCTTATGCTCATTGCAATGATTATG
Source organism: Bacillota bacterium (assembly GCA_012512055.1). Next base: position 40,313 of record JAAZEW010000257.1, read on the forward strand.
TCTCTCGATACGTTAATTCCACCGTATCGTGCTGCATGCGGATTGATGCCTACAGCCCTTATCTCATATCCGAGTGTAGTCTTAAACAGCAGGTAATAAACTAGCCATACAGCGCCGAGCGCCAGTATTAAACCGAAATGAAGCCTGGTTCCCGGCAGGATCCTCCATAATCGGGCTGCTGCCACAACCGGAGGCGTCTGGGGAATCGGACCCGGCTCTTTAAGTGCGCTCATTACAAGGTAATGGCTGAAATACAGGGCAATATAGTTCATCATTATAGTGTTGATGACTTCATGTACTCCCAGTTTGGCCTTAAGGTAACCCGGCAGCGCAGCCCACAGGCCTCCGGCAAGCGCTCCCACAAGAAACGCCAGCGGCATGTGTATCACAGTTGGCAAGCCTGTCAGTTGGAAACCAATCCATGCAGCCACAATCTGCCCCATGATGAATTGACCTTCAGCGCCTATGTTAAACAAACCGCACTTAAATGAAAAAGCCACTGAAAGGCCGGTGAAGATCAGAGGCGTCACATTGATAAGGGTCTCCGCTATATCCCGCTTGCTTCCGAAAGCACCCTGAAGGAGAGCGCTATAGGCTTCCAGCGGACTTCTTCCGATGAAAAGTATCAGGAGCGCGCCTAGCAAGAGAGCAAGAAGGACTGCCACGACAGGTATGGATAGCTCCACTGCTTGTTCACGAGATATGCGCAACGTCTGTTTTCCGGGATTTCTCTGGGTTTTGCCGTTATTGGACACTCCTCTCACTCCTTTCAGTGTCAAGTCCGCGTTTAGCATGTCCTCCTGCCATGAGAAGGCCCAATTCTCCTTCAGTTGCTTCTGTTGCCGGCATTTCACCGACAATTTGCCCTTCATATATCACGAGAATTCTGTCGGAGAGAGACATTATCTCATCCAGCTCAAGAGAAACAAGGAGAATGGCTTTCCCCTGTTCTCTCTGGGCAAGAAGCCGCTTATGAACAAACTCTATAGCCCCCACATCGAGCCCACGAGTAGGTTGGGATGCAATGAGCAATCTCGGTTCACCTGAAAGCTCCCGAGCGACAACCACTTTTTGCTGATTTCCTCCGGATAGAGACCTAACGGGCACGTTTTCATGTGGTGTTCGTACGTCGAATTCCGAAATCAAATTCCTGGCGTGAGCGTGGACTTTCCGATAGTCCAAGTTGATTCCACTTGCAAATGGGGCTTTATAGTAATTCCTCAATATAAAGTTCTCGGAAACCGTGAAATCTAAGATGAGGCCGCGGTTCTGCCTGTCTTCCGGGATGTGGGCTACACCCTGCTCAATCAGTGCTCGGGGTTGCTTATTCAAAACATCAATGCCGTCAATGTAAACATGCCCGGATGCCGCTTTTCTGAGTCCGGTGAGGGCTTCTACCAGCTCGCTCTGACCGTTTCCTTCAATACCTGCGATACCCACAATCTCGCCGGCATTGACGTCAAAAGAAACCCCTTTCAGAGCCGGTAAATTCCTTGAGCCCCTCGCGTGCAAGTTATCAACTCTAAGGACGGTGTCGCCTATCCTTGCCGGCTCTTTTTCAAGGGAGAGGACTACTTTGCGGCCGACCATCATTTGAGCCAGTTCTTCCGCGGTAGTATCTCGAGTCTCACCTGTTCCAACGCACTTGCCTCGTCTTAGGACCGCAACGCGATCACTTGTGGCTATGACTTCCCGTAGTTTGTGCGTGATAAATATGATGGACTTACCTTGCCGGATCAGGCTGCGCATAATTTCGGCAAGCTCGTCCACTTCTTGAGGAGTCAAGACCGCTGTGGGCTCATCCAGGATTAGTACCTCAGCACCTCGATACAGCGCTTTGAGAATTTCAACTCTCTGTTGCATCCCTACGGAAATATCCTCGATTCTTGCTCGAGGGTCCACAATAAGCCCGTACTGATTCGACAGTTTTTCCACATCACGTATGGCTTTATCCATGTCGAGTTTACCGCCGGCATCGACAGGTTCAACGCCAAGAACAATATTCTCGGCAACCGTGAAAGGCGGTATTAACATGAAATGCTGGTGTACCATGCCAATGCCCAGTCTTATTGCATCATTGGGATTGCTGATGGAGACACGCTCTCCCCGGATATTGATTTCTCCTTCATCAGGCCTGTAGAGGCCATAAAGGACGTTCATCAGGGTGGTTTTGCCCGCCCCGTTCTCACCCAACAGCGCGAGAATCTCTCCGGAGTAGACGTCTATACTGACATTGTCGTTTGCGACTACCCCGGGAAATTTCACGGTTATTCCGCGCATTTCCACCACAGGGGTACTCATAGGTTCTTTCAGGGTTAAGAACCTCCTCTCAGAAGATGCCAGGCACCGCTGCATGTGCAGAACAGCACCTGGCACCTACTTTCTTTACCGCAATTACCCGGACATATAACCTCCCTGAGCTACTCTGCAGGCGGTGTGAAGGCTTCGAGCTCAGTATAGGAGGCCGGGACTACGACGTCACCGTTTACTATCATTTCTCGATATTTCTCCACCTCTTCGAGGACCTCTTCCGGAACGTGGTCGGAAGTCTTATCACAGGTGCCTACCCCGTCCTCAGCCAGGCCGAATACATAATGGGTAGGCTCAAACGTGCCATCCTTAACCTTCTCCGTAATATCAAACACGGCTACATCCACGCGCTTCATCATGCAGCTCATTACGTTATCAGGCGCAAGGTGGTGCTGGCACGAGTCAACGCCCATGGCCCAGAACCCTTCTCCCTGTTCTTTTGCAGCCTCAATGACCCCAAGGCCACACGCGCCTGACGCATGGAAAATGATATCCGCGCCTTGATTGAACTGGGCAAGAGCCACTTCTTTACCCTTTGCAGGGTCATCAAACTTCCCGGTATAGCCTCGTAGCACCTTAATACTGGGATTAGCAGCGCGCACGCCTGCGTGGAAACCTGCGTCGAAGTGCTCAATAACCGGCACTTCCATACCGCCGACGAAACCTACGGTTCCGGTCTTGGTCATCTTTGCGGCAATCACCCCGAGAAGGAATGAACCCTCTTCCTCTTTGAACGTGGCTGATGCAACGTTAGGCTGCTCTACTACGCTATCAATGAGTCCGAATTTGAGATCAGGGTATTCAGAAGCGACTGTATCTACAGCATCAGTCAGCAAGAATCCAATAGCCCAGCTAATATCTGTATCTTGATCCCCCAGGCTTCTAAGATTAGGCTCGTAGTCATCCATCTTCTTTGACTCTACTACCGTAATCTCAAAGCCCAGTTCCTCTTCTGCTTCCTTAAGGCCTTTATAAGCAGCGTCGTTAAACGATTCGTCTCCCAAACCGCCAACGTCGGTAACCATGGCAGCCTTCAGGACCTCAGGGGGAACCTCCGCGATTTCCTCTTTGGGCTTTCTAAGACCCACCGCAACGGCGATGATGATTACCACCGCAACAATTATCACTGCCCACTTTGTTGATTTAGACATTGTCTAAATAACCTCCTTTCGATATTTGGGACCCTTTCCTCGCTTGAATTGAGTCTTGCTATCGACACACACCGCGAAGTCTCATGGCTTCAGCAACTCTCAAAATAGCCAGGTTGTACGCGGCTGCCCGGAGACTGGTGCCCATCTCTCTTGCTGTACCCAAGACTGCTCGGAAACTCTCTGTCATTATTCGCTCCAGCCGTTCTGCGACTTCCTCCTCGGTCCAGTAGAAATTCATAAGGTTCTGAACCCACTCAAAGTAAGATACGGTAACCCCTCCGGCATTTGCCAGAACATCCGGGATTACCATAACGCCTTTGTCAGACAGTATTTCGTCAGCCTCAGGTGTGGTTGGGCCGTTAGCGCCTTCTGCTATCATTCTGGCCTTTACCTTTCCTGCATTGGCTTTCGTAATCTGGTTTTCAATAGCTGCAGGTACCAGAACGTCGCAGTCGAGTTCAATAAGTTCAGCGTTGGACAGACTATCAGTGTCGGGCGTTCCTTCAACTGATCCCGTCTCTTTCAGTTGAGTCGTCATTGCTTCAGGGTCAAGGCCTGTTTCCCGGTAAACCCCGCCAATTACGTCTGTTACCCCTACTATCTTGCATCCATAACCGTGGAGTATGGAGACGACATTGGAACCTACGTTACCGTAGCCTTGCACCGCGATGTTAAGGCTGTTTAGGGGCAGCCCCAATTCTCTTGCGGCCTCCCTGACGCAGATTACAAGCCCTCTGGCAGTGGCTGCAGCGCGGCCCAGTGAGCCTCCGAGGGGAATTGGTTTTCCTGTGACAATACCGGGCACATGTTTACCTTTTTGGGTGCTATACGTGTCCATCATCCAAGCCATGACCTGGGGATTAGTGAATACGTCAGGCCCTGGAATATCAGTAGCAGGCCCGATTACATCACTTATCTCAGTTGTAAAGCGCCGGGTCAGTCGTTCTATCTCCGCTTGGGACATTTCCAGAGGATTACATGTGACTCCTCCTTTGGCGCCGCCAAAAGGAAGTCCTACTACCGCACATTTCCAAGTCATCCACATGGAAAGGGCTTTCACTTCTTCGAAGGTGACATCAGGATGATAGCGAATCCCACCTTTACCCGGCCCTCTCGCAGTATTGTGGATTACCCGGTAGCCTTTGAAGACTTTGACAGTCCCGTCATCCATCTTAACTGGGAATGCCACTTCCACGGCGAATCTGGGATGTCGAAGCATTTCGCGTATACCGGGATCAATATCCAATTTCCCCGCTACAGAGTCATACTGGCGTAAGGCAACATCGTACGCGCTTTCTTGACATGCGTTTTCTTTCACCGTTTTCCCACCTCCCTACCCGAAAGTCTTCATGAACCTTCCAATCGATAATATTTCTCCATCGTTCTCACATTTCCTTCCTAGTGAGAAGATACAATCTCCCCTACTAGGTCATAATCACCTGCATCAGTGATCTTTACAAGCTTGAACTCACCTGGTTCGGGATGCAGGTTTCCGATATAGATCGAACCGTCAATTTCCGGCGCTTCCCCTTGGGAACGTCCGATTGTGACTAATTCGCTTTCTTCCGCCCTCCCTTCGATTAGCACTTTCATAACCCGTCCTATCTTTGACTCGTTCTTTTCTCTGGAAATCAGTCTTTGAACCTCCATTGCTTCCTGTCTTCGCCGCTCTTTCACTGCTTGTTTCACCCGGCCTGAGAAGCGCGGCGCCGGTGTCCCCGATTGAGGCGAATAACTGAATATACCGACTTTGTCCAGGCGAACTTCTTCCAGAAAATCCAAAAGCCTCCGAAACTTCGCCTCTGTTTCGCCTGGGAAACCCACAATGAATGTGCTCCTTATTGTTATATCGGGAATAGCCTGTCTAAGCTTGATGATTGTCTCGAGTGCTTCTTTGTGCCCTCCTTGACGGTTCATGAGCTTCAGCAGTTCATCATCTGCATGTTGAAGAGGCAGATCTACATACTTACATACTTTAGGCAGGGAAGCCATTGCTTCAATCAATTCATGGGTCACTCTTGTAGGATACATGTAGAGAACCCGTACCCATTCAACTTCATCTATTTGACATACTTCCTTCAGCAACTTGGCCAGGGTGTAGGCCCCATAAAGATCCTGTCCGTACCTGGTTGTATCCTGAGCTATAAGAATCAGTTCTCTTGCGCCGTCCAGCGCGAAATTCCTGGCTTCCTCCACTATCGAACCGATGGGGCGCGAACGAAACCGGCCGCGGACTTCAGGAATAACGCAGTATGAGCAATGGTTGCTGCACCCTTCGGCTATTTTGATGTATGCAGTATACCGGGGAGTTGAGATGCGGCGAGGAAAAGTCTCATCGTATATGAAGCAAGGCTGTCGACTGACAAGATTGACCCGTTTGCCGTCCATTGTGTCCTTAACAACCTTAACTATCTCAGCGAAATCGCCTGTGCCTACCACTGCATCAATCTCCGGTATCTCATTAAGGAGATCTTCGGGAAATCTTTGAGCTAAGCAACCGGTGACAACTAATCTGCGGCACGGATTTTTCTTTTTCAGCTCTGCAAGGCCAAGTATGATATCTACTGCTTCTTCCTGAGCCTCATCTATGAAAGCACAGGTATTGACCAGCAAGACATCTGCCTTGTCCAAGTTGACAACCGGTTCGAACCCCGCCTCTGAAAGAAGGCCTATCATGACTTCAGAGTCTACCAAATTCTTTGCGCATCCTAATGATATCAACGCTACATGGGTCTTCACTTGACTTTGCAACTTCTCCTTATCCGGCACCAATAATGCATACAGGTTCCGCCATTATATTGTATATTGCTTCACAGATGGAATACTCGAAGCCCGCCGGGAATCACCGAGAATTCCATGGAGTCAGCCGCGAACACTTCCCCGTCCATATGAAGGGGCATTTCGGCAGAAAGCTGAATGCGGACGGATTTTCCCCGCATAAGCCTGGCTTTAGGGTCATATATATGTGTTCCTCTGAGCGCCTTCGGGACTTTGCTAAGAATTTCCAGGCTACCAACGGCTTCAACAACACACACGTCATATAGTCCATCGTCAGGAATTGCACCAGGAACAATAGGTATCCCTCCGCCATAAGTCTTGCCAATGCCTACGGCTATAAGCAGAGGGTGAACCGTTATTGTCTCCTCGTCGTCAATGGTAATGTATGCCTCAAAACCTTTGTACTGCCGTAACGTCTTGAACAATGCCAGAATGTAGAGGGGGATTCCTCTGGCAGGGAAGTTCCTAAGGGATTCGCTTGCAGTCTTGGCCACAGCGGCATCAAACCCAATCCCGACTGAGTTCGCAAAGTACCTATCAATAACCCGGCCAAGATCCCGCCTTGTCGTGTTTCCTTTAAGTATCACTTCACAGGCTTGATTTATGTTTCTGGGTATTTCCATACTGATAGCTAGATCATTGCCACTGCCGCACGGGATTACCCCCAGGATTATGTCATGCCCTGCAATGCCGTTTACCACTTCGTTGGCAGTCCCGTCCCCTCCTGCGGAAATGACAGCGTCATATCCTTGTTGGACTGCACGTTTCGCTTCATTCGTGGCATCCCCCGCTGCTTGAGTAATATGCATATCAAATTGCATTTCACTTTCTTCGAATAACCTTTGGATGACGGGAATGGCTTTCTCAGCCTTGCCCCGGCCTGCTTTGGGATTCACGATAATTTTGGCTCGCAATTCTACCTGCCTCCTATCGGAGCTTTGAACAAAGCTGCACGTATCATAGTGTCCGTACCCCGTTTGAGAACACAAATTCCGTAAAATCGTTGAAGTCGCTTCGTAAATCGGGAGTATGTTGATCCGCCCCGCTGTCAAGCAAGAAATCTTCCACAAGGTAAGTCTTAAGGCCAAGGACTCCTGCTATGATGTCTTCATCCATGTTGTTTCCCACCATCAGACATTCTTCAGGTTCGTACCCGATGATCCCCAAAGTTTCTTCATAGTACTTGACGTTTGGTTTGCAAAAGTGCATTGTCTCATAGCAAGTGATCAACTTGTATGGGAGGCCTTGAATTCCGCCCCACCTCATCCGTTCCACAATAGCCTCAACCGGGAAGACCGCGTTTGTGGCAATAACCACATCATAGCCTTCTTGAAACAGGAATTCCAGCATTGCCCTGGCTTTTGGGTGAGGCTGAACCCCGAGAGCATTTTTAAGCTGCGTAAATTCACTTACGTAGAACTCTCCGAATACAGGCATAAGAATATCTTCCGGCACATTGACTCTTTGGAAAAAATCCCCAATAAAGACTTGTCTGTTTGACCTTGAAGGGTCCTCGTTTCGTATCATGGCTTCAGTTGAAGCGACAAGCGCTTCAACAAACTGTGCGGGTTCCACTAATGTGGCTGCTGCCTTTGTAATGGCTCTGAAATACTCCTTCAGGAAATCGTCATATTCAAAATGAACCAGTGTTCCGTCAAGGTCAAAAAGAACACAACGAACCACCTTACCACCACCTGATCAGGTCACTCAGTAGATCGCCATGAGACCGTTGTTCTCTCCCATATTATGTTAACACAGCCCGCCCGAATCGCAAAAATTGGCCGACGTCTTCGGCGAAACCGGCGATTACCGGAGAAGTCCAACGGTCTCCGCCATAAGTAATCGCCGGTTCCAGAAAGTGTACGTACTGTGCAGAGTTGTCGGTATTGCACTAAGGGGACAGCGCCCCAAGTGGGTTGCCTTGACAAAGGAATTACCGGCCTCAGAAAACGTACGTACCGTGCGGGGCCACCCAAGACAATCGGAAAACCGGCGAAAATTAAGGAACTCATACGTAGACGTGAAACTAACTTCCGGCCTGTTGCTTATGTAAAGGAACCTCTTCTTTAAAGAGCTTGGCAAGATGCCTTGTCACTTCGCCCGGAATGCCGTTTCCGATAGGTTGTCCGTCAACAGTAACCACAGGCATGACTTCTATAGACGTATTAGTGATGAATACTTCATCTGCTGACATAAGAACTTGAGGGCTGAAGAAGTCTTCAACTATAGTCATACCCTCGCGTCGTGCCAGGCGAAGAACTACTGCCCTGGTCACTCCTGATAGTATCCAGTTCCCTTCAGGCGCGGTATGTAACTTGCCGGATTTTACAATAAACACGTTGCATGTCGTACCTTCCGTTACACGTCCGTCATCTCTCACCAAGATAGCTTCAAAGGCCCCGGCACGATTTGCTTTCTCTTTTGCAAGCACATTAGGTAGAAGACAGATGCTCTTGATATCGCATCTCAACCAGCGCTCATCACGGGTGATAATTACAGATACTCCGTCTTCATATAGCTTCTCAGGGATGGGCCGTGCTCTCCGTACTGTCAGCACCATGGTAGGTTTGACGTTGTCCGGGAAATCGTGCTTCCTGGGCGCGTGTCCTCGGGTAATCTGTATGTAAACCACAGCGTCCTGAAGGCCGGTTCGACGGATCGCTTCGTCTATAAGCCCTTCCAGTTCCCTTCGATTCCCGGGCAAAGGTAGATCCAAGAGCCTCAAGCTTCTTTCTAAGCGGTCCAAATGGGCGTCGCAAGCGAAGGGTATACCGTCGTAAGTCTTGATTACCTCGTATACTCCGTCGCTGAACTGAAAACCCCTATCTTCTATTGAAACTTTCGCATTCTCAATCGGCATGAACACCCCGTCAAGATATGCAATGCCTTCCACTGTTATTCGCCCCTCTTTCCTTGGCACATCGCTCGGTATGCCCGCCGCGCAGCCTACAACCTGCGTTCGCCTTGCGCACCTTTCATGAGACACTCATATAACGCAAGAAAATGAAGACACTATTTACGGAGGATTGACAAGATGGACACAACAGACACTGAAAACCACGAGACACTTGCACAAGCTCTGTTCTCAATAGCAGTTGAACGATGGCATCCCTCCATTGTCAATTATGAACTGGCGGAGATTGACGGTATCCTCTCATCCTATGCTATTCTCGGGAGAGCGCTTTCTGATTCAGGAATACCGGCTTCTGAGAAACGGGAAATCATAACTGATGTATTTGGCAGCATTCTCTCCCCGATTTCCCTGGGTTTGCTTGACCTCTTGGTGGAAGAAAACAAAATCCATATGGTAAGGGATATTTCCAAGTCATACAGACATCTTCTCAAATAGTTTTTCTACATCCGGTATTATCCTAAGAATCATCATGCCTTGACGACACGGTTTCTCCCCTCACGTTTACCTCTGTAACAGGCCATATCTGCTGCATAGAGTAAATCTCTCTTAGTCGTGCCGTCTACAGGATAAGTAGCCACTCCTATACTTACGGTCAAGTCATTCCCGTATAGTTCAGTGCCGTGGGAAAACGAATAGTTGTCAATCCGGGCTCGGATGCTTTCCGCCACGTTGAAAGCCGGGGCTTTGTCCGCCCCTGGCAGTAGGATTACAAACTCCTCTCCGCCGTAGCGGGCAACGACATCAGTGGAACGTACAGACGAGGCAAGGAGTCTCGAAACTATCCGTAAAGCCTCATCTCCCGCCATGTGTCCGTACGCGTCATTATAGTCTTTGAATCCATCGATATCTATCATCAGAAGAGAAAGGCATTTGCCGTTCTGCTCTGCTTGTCTCAGTTCTTCGGTGAATCGTTCTTGGAAATACCTGTGATTGTGAAGTCCCGTGATCGAGTCAGTAATCGCCATCTTTGTTGCTATTCCATGTAGACGCTGTGCCTCGGCAAGTTTCTTGTCCAATCTGGCGCTGACTCCTCGCAATTGTCTGTGCCTTTCCTGGAGCAACTCATTTCTGGTCTCAAGTATACTGCAGAGACGGGCTTTTTCAATAGCTACCGCATTTAAGGCTCTTATCTCCTCCTCCAGACGTATATTCTCAGTGATATCTTGGACTACTCCTCTGAATGCAGCAGGTCTGTTGTTCTTCCAAACAATCCCCAAATCCACTTCGAGGTATTTTGTCATGCCGCCCGAGTGTACTTTGGCAATCTTTAAGATGCGAGGCGGATCTTTCCCGGCGGTATTATTCCCGAGAGCGGCCGCCACGTCGCAGAATAAGTTGGCCTCGAACACCTTATCCATCTGCTTGCCAATGACATTCTCAGGCCCTAAGTCCAGGATTTGACGGAATGATTGGTTCGCATACGTAAGTACCCCGTCAAGATTCGCCACGAAAACGCCACAACCGAGACTCTCCATGACTCTTTCAGCGATCCGTTTTGACCTTCCTACAGTTGCAGACATGATCATAGCTGCAGCGAAGCAGACAGCAACTGCAATTAGGCATGGTACCGGCACTACGACACTTTCTGAAACCTTGGGAACTGCATCGCGTAGCGCTTCTGCAAGAAGGGCAAGAGGAGCTATGGAATTTGTCTCTACAATAGGTAACAGCTCCATACCCATCTCCCTCATGGATGTAAATACTCCCTACTTGTGAGTAATCCTACCTGTTTCTTTCAAATAGTCAAAAAAAGTCTCCGCATCAGCAAATACCTTTGTACAATGGAACTTAAGGAATGGACTGACCCGCTCCTTAAACACGGCATGCACTTCCTTGTTATTGGTAGAGCCATAGATGATTTCGCAGAGTACACCCGGAGACGTCTTGTCAGTAGGGTAGTAAACAACGACTATGTCGCTCTGATCAATCAGCATATAATCACGGATGACAGTCTGGTCTTCCACTTTGTCTTGCTCAGAAGCTGTCAGGGTGAAATCCTGACCAAGCTCCGACAGGCAATACTCCTCTTCAGATTCTCTGTCTTCTGCGGTCCCATAGGTCAGCTCAGTATCTTCTACAGCCAGAGGATCAAAGACCTCGAAGTGTTCTCTTAGTTTATCACGAAATTCCCTAACCTCTTTCATCTTCTCTATATCATCAATCATCAGGGTTATCGGGAAACTCAGGTAGGCCTTTGTCATGTCAGGTTTAAGCATAAGGTTGTATATGGTTGTGGCAGGCTGTTCTATTGCTACTACATAGTGGGGTTTTCGCTGGAAAGATGCCATCATCTTTGTAACGAAGATCTCTTCATCGCGCCATGTCAGGATATCTTTCAGAGACAGGCGCCCTTTCCATGCAGGGGATTCGTGAAGCCTTTTCGACACGTTCAGTACGCTGTCGATTATTGTGACGTAGAGATCCGGCTGGAGCTCGTTTAGGTAATGCACGTCAAACGCGGACATAAGATAATTCTTCCATCGGAAACATCCATGTGTGCTTATGATACAGTGTTCCACCTTCTCGGTCTCTTTCAGAATCTCTTCAAATACAGCAGCACGTAATGCACGCAGGCTTGAGGGAGAAAGGTCCAGAATCTTCTCAGGGCTTGTAGGGCACTCAAGTTCTTCCGCCTTCTTAAACATTAGATCTCCAACGTTGTAGAGATGAATCTTTACGCCCAGACGTTCAGCTTCACTCACTACTCGTTTGAGGTAGTCGAGCTTCCCGGAACCGCTTGTGCCGGTACAGATGACTTTCATAGATTACCCCTCCTCACGAAGGCATCACTCAGAGGCCTTTCCGCCACCTGCAAGCTTATGCATAATTGCGGCTGTAAGCTTGATCCCATCGACAAAATCGGCGGTATTGATGTTCTCATTGGAATCTGCCGCACGCGAGTCATTATTGGCGATACTTAGGCCTACCGGAGGTATACCCAGTTGCGATACTATCCGGATCACCGGATTTATGTTGCGAGAGCCGAGTGACACTAAAGGATCACGTTGATAGAACTCTGTTACCGCATCACATACAAGACTTGCTATTTGAGACTCCGAATCGCTGTTAGCAGGGCGTGTGTGATTCGCAAATGTCAACTCAAGCCTGCCCTCATCATCTCGACTGCCTGTCGCATAAATGCATGCATCTGCGTGAAATATCTCCTGACGCCGGGAAGCTACCCACACCAGGGCCGGGCTGCCGATCCGGGCTTCTCCCTCCACAATGAACTTGACTGTCAAAGGAAGCGCCTCTCTGACCTTAATGAATGCCTCAACTGCTTTCACTCTCGCTACAAGATCGCCCTTGCCATCCGCTGCGCCTCTCGCATAGATTTTGCCTGCATCGATAGTAGCGCTAAACGGCAGATAATCCCATTCGCTAAGAGGCCCGGGAGGCCTGACATCGTAGTGGTTATAGAATACGATAGTCTTGCCGGTTTCACCTGAGATCTTAGCGTACAGAATGGGGGCTCCGCCTTGATAGGGTTGGATAATTTCTACATGTCGGGAAATACCTTCCAGCAGACCTTTGACTATAGCAACTGTCTCCATAATACCATCAGGATCAGTGGATATCGATGGCTGCCTGAGCAATTCCTGTAGTTCCTTAACATATATCGCACCGGACTTGTCTATAAAGTCGAATACTTTCTCCATCTACATCGTCTCATCGCCTCTCCACCGCGAGTGTCATAGTCTCCTTGGGCGTGATGACCCTGCCCTGGACAAGAAGACCAATACTCCCTCTGACAGGCCGGCCAATATCGGTGATAGTATTCCCGCTACCATCAGTTGAATGAGATACATAAAACACCTGAAACCCTTATGAATGTCAGGAAGATAGAAGACATAGGCAGAACCTTCGGTTACAATAAAGACGGCAATATGAGCAACAAGGGCAAGGGCTATGAAGCAGAATCCTGTCAGGCCTGCCAAGAACCCTTGTCTGTTCTTGCCCTGTTCTTTTCTTCCTGAGGCCGCCCATCCGATGATAACTGCAGTCAATGTCATACACGCCACTGAATCCATTATCCGACTGTGATAGAAGTGTGTGAACTCGGACAGCTTCAAGATAGCACTTGGTGAAAGGACGGCGCCTTTGACAAACATCAGCCCATAGTAGGCAGTGAAATAGCAAAATACTCCAATTGCAGCAGAGGAGACACTTCTCATGTCACCCTGTAAAAGCATTGTCGCGATGATTATGAGTAACCCGGCCGTAGCTGCAAGAATCGGAACTGATATCATTCTCGAAGCCTTCACCAAGCCGGATCTGGCTTTCTGCAGAGCAGAGGTGATTTCTCTGTCAATGTCGAGTGCGGCCTCAAATGCGTCCTGATAATGTCCGTCGTTGTGAAGGAGAAATGCGTCGAGCACAGGCCAATCTTCATTAGTTTGCCGGTTTAAGGTATTCATGTACTCAGCGGCAAACTTAGCTCTGGCAGCAGTTTGTCTAATAGCTACCTCCGAAAGAGTATGATGAGCCAGGTCCAGCATACTGAGAATGGCTTCACCTTGCGAGTGGGTAGGCACGGGACAGCCTAATAGGCTTGCGCATGTAGGAGCAACGTCCACCGGGCGCCCTGAAACCCACTGAATCTCTTCGGAGGAGTCTTCCGGTGTCACAATTCCCGCTCCTGTAGCCACTAAAAACGCATCCCCGGTATTCTTGGAAGACTCGACCGGGGTATCTTGCGTCAAATGCGAGCCGCCCGATACAAAAACCACTGTGGCGGAACTGAGATCGATTGCTTCCAAGATATCGTTTAGTCTCATGTCGATACTCGCAACGGCTTCTTCCCGTGTAATCCGTTGTTGCGCAAAGTTCGTAGGAGAATTCGTAAGATCTCTTTCAGAAAGGAAACTCACAAGCACAAGCTGGGATTTCCCTTCGGTAATCTCAGTGATGGCGTCTTTTAGGATAATATTGTTTATGTCAGTATTTGATACCTTGTCACCGGGCCCTCGGTAAATACCCTGTGTCACCAAATGTCCGAACAGCGGCTCCCATCTGCTGTCTCCTAAAATCGCTGTATTAAGGCCGGCTCTGCGAGCTGATGACCAGAGGCTGCCAATCATGACTCTGTCGCTAAACCAGTTAGTGACGACTCCGGATATCTCAGGGAGCGCTCCTGTCATTAGGACAGTGGAGGCAGGTATGGGAGCAAGCCCTCGGCTCCCCCGGAGAGCCACTGCAACCCCGCGCCCGGCAACGTCTTTTACTGCAAGCATGGCTTCAAAGTCCCGGGATTGAAGCCCATCGACAATAACAAGGACCAGACGCTGGGTAACCGGCTGAGACCCAGGGCCCGGCTGTATCTGAAAGGTATAAGGACTTCTGTACAGAAGAACACTTCGGACACCGGAGTCCAGAAGACACCATGAGCCGAAACCAAAAAGAACCAGGATAACAGAAAGGATGGCAACAAGGACTCTCTTGTTAGTTGACAGGCTGTCTAATTTCAGTTGCACTCTCATTACTCATTGAATTTCGACAAATGCCTGACATTTCCTTCAACATGAAGAAGCGGAGCGGATCAGACCGGTGAGATTTCCAGCCACCTCTTAGTAAGATCAAGGGCGATGTGATCAGGTATAGCCAGGCTGCCCAGGCCGTATGGTTCGTCAGGGGTTGTTTTGTGAAAGTCGCTTCCTCCGGTCACAATGAGGCCACGGCTTTCGGCGAACTTCAACCACTTCCCGGTTGTCTCTTTACTGTGGGTCGGATGATACGCTTCAATACCTTCCAACCCGACGTTGATCAGGCTTTCTATGACGCTAAGGCGAATTCCGGTCCCGGGGTGGGCCAACACAGGGACTCCCGAGCAGTCTCTTACGAATCTCACAGCATCCTCAGGAGAGAGGCCCCCATGTTCTACGTAAGCGAGGCCGTTTTTGCCAAGGTATCTTTGGAAATCTCCGCGCCTCTTGTCCGGTTGTGCAAAGCCAAGGTTGACCATGGCTTTGAATATGTGGCTCCTTCCGGTGAATCCTTCCTGCCCCAGGCCGAGAACGTATTCCAAGGGTATATCCATCCCCAGAGTCCTGAGGCGATCAAGTATTTGCGAGCACCTTTCCCGACGCCTGAATTTGAGCATGTCCAGGACTTCATGGAGTCTGGCGGAAGCCATGTCAATATAGAAGCCCAGGATATGGATTTCAGCATCTTCTATGTCTGTAGAAAGCTCGACTCCGGGTATGACAAATACCCCTAGCTCTTCCCCTGCTACGAGAGCTGATGGGACACCTCGGACACTGTCGTGATCCGTCAATGCCATGGCTGTGAGCCCTCTCGCCCTTGCCATAAAGACGAGTCCTCTCGGAGAGTGCACGCCGTCGGATACGTTTGAATGAACGTGTAGATCTACTGCCAAAGCCTTCACCCTTTTTCCAGGATTCTACCTTCCCTGCCTGAATCGCAAAAATTCGAGTAAAACAGGTGGGTTGTCGTTATGGCAACCCACCTGTTTTCATCCGGGAAATGTGAATCGCCGTCCATCAGTCACCGGCGACTTTTTCTTTCAATGCCTTGCCTGCTTTAAATGCCGGAACTCTACATGCAGGAATCAAGATTTCCTTTCTTGTCCTGGGGTTTCTTCCGACGCGCTCGGCACGCTCACGCACTTCAAAACTGCCGAAACCGGTTAATTGGACCCTTTCGCCTGATGCCAGAGCATCTCCTATAGCATCAAGTGCTGTACCTATGATCATGTCCACATCCTTCTTTTTTGCGCCTGTCCTCAGAGCAACGTTATTTACCAGATCTGTCTTGTTCAAGTTCATTCCTCCTTACAGAACACTTGCTTGGATTACGTCGGTTCTGCCTAGTCCCTATGCCATTTGCTATTCGCTGTTGCCATACTTTTCCCTTCATATTCCGACTGAAAATGTTAAGAGACTGCGGTATTTCTACACGATTTCTCAGATAGAGGACGCTATCGGTCAGGAACTGGAAAGGATAACTCAATAACATCACCGGATCTGCCGGGTGAACCGATGTGGACACCATTATATGTGACAATAACCCCCCCTGCATTACCCAGCCTTATTATGATCTCATCATTAGCTGTCCAGGTGTTCGTTTCACCTGGCAGCATCGTCTTTTCGAAGACTCTATGTCCGTCGGCTATGACTTTCACCCAGCAGCGCTCACTAATCACTGCAGTAAGTTCATGGATGTCCCGGAAATCGCGGGATTCCTCCATGACTTCTATGTCTTCTTCCTGCTCGATGATGTAATCAGGTGTTTCCAAAATGACCCCTGAATTCTCTTGGTGAAGCGAAATATCCAGGGTATCTACGGTATTGGCATCCGGCCTCTTCTGTGGTTTCCATAGGACCGGTACGACAACAGCGATTACAACGATTATTACGCCTATGGCAACAAGCGGGTTCACTCCGCCCGGCATATGCCTTTCCTCTGTATCCGCTTTTGCCCGCTCTGAGACTTCTGCATTCTCAATCTCAGAGCTATTATCTCGGCGGTCATATAGAGAGACCAGTTCATCCCCATCTAAGCCTGTCACCTTCGCGACATTTTTTAGGAAGCCTCTTGCGTACACGTCTCCGGGTAATTCATAAAACCTGTCTTCCTCCATGGCAATGAGATATGCTATGCGTATCTTGGTAGCATCATGTACGTCCTCTATAGACAAGCCCAAAGCCTCACGGGCCTTTCTCAGGCGGTCTCCCAGGGTTTCCATGGTTTCCTCAACCTCCGGAAATAGTCAACCTTAATCACTCTTACATCTTCCCTTGAGATGCCTCCCATCTCTCCAAAGACATAAGCACTCTCCTAGGTTTACTGCCTTCATACGGGCCCACTATTCCCAGGGACTCCATGGAGTCAATAATCCGTGCTGCTCTTGTATAACCTATTCTGAATCTCCGTTGCAGTTTTGAAATAGACGCTTCCTGTGTTTCGAGAATCAGTCTGACTGCATCTTCGAAGAGCTGGTCTTCTTGGCCAATGTTTTCGCCGTCAGTCGTCTCACGTACTATGCTTTCAGCAACATAAGTAGGTTTGGCTTGCGCCCTGACAAAGCCGACAATTGATTCAATTTCAGAGTCAGAGACGAACGCGCCCTGAGCCCTAATGGGTTTTGGGGCACCTACAGGGAAAAACAACATATCTCCCCTGCCCAGAAGTCTTTCCGCTCCCCCCATGTCCAGAATGACCCTGGAATCGACCTGCGAAGGCACGGCGAAGGCTATCCGGGAAGGGATGTTCATTTTAATAATGCCCGTGATAACATCTGCTGAAGGCCTCTGAGTAGCTACCACCAGGTGAATACCGGCTGCTCTTGCCATGAAGGCTAACTGGGAGACTACGTCTTCAACGTCTTTTTGAGCGACTAACATTAGGTCACCGAGTTCATCTATTATGACTACTATGTAAGGCAGCGGGGTTGCATTTTCAGAAGGAAGCTTACCTGATGTGCAAAGGGAGTTATATCTATCGATATGCCTCACCCCGGTTTCCTCCAGCAATTTATAGCGGTTATCCATTTCCTCAGCAACCCACCGCAAGTACCCTCCTGCTTCTTTCGTGTCAGTCACAACCGGAGCGAGCAGGTGCGGAACGCCGTCATAGACGCTTAGTTCAACGCGTTTCGGATCAATCATAAGGAACTTGACCTCAAGAGGTGTGGCTTTAAAAAGCAGACTTGCGATGATCGCATTGAGACAAACGCTTTTGCCTGAACCGGTGGCTCCGGCCACCAATAGATGAAGCATATCAGAAAGGTCAGCGACTACGGGTTTTCCCGCGATATCCATACCGAGAGCTATTGTCAGCTTATTGCGGTTGGATTGAAACTTCGAAGATTGGACTACCTCTCTGAGAAGCACCATAGAGACTTCGGGATTCGGCACTTCGATGCCTATGGCGGACTTCCCGGGGATCGGAGCTTCCAAGCGAATGCCTGTAGATGCCAGAGCGAGGGCAATATCATCCGTAAGGCTCAGTATCTTGCTCACCTTTATTCCGGGTGCAGGCGAAAGCTCATATCGAGTTACCACAGGCCCCATGTCAACCTGTGTAACCTTGCCTTTTACGCCGAAGCTCGCCAGGGTGTCTTGCAGCAATTTGGAGTGATCAGGCACTTCACTTTTTCTGGACTTTCCGGACCTTGCAGGGTAGCCTAACAGCGTTATCGGAGGAAGGACATAGCCGTCGTGGGATCGGACAGGCAGTTCCTTCTTTCCCGGAACGAACACCGCCTCCTCCGGCTGTTCCGACATGGCAGGTTTAGACTGTCGCCTCTTGCCGGTTCTTACCTTCTTTGCGGGTTTCTCAATATCGCCTACGAATTGTCCGGGCTCGTGATCTATTTCAAAGAAAGGCAAAAGGACCTTCTTTGCTACAATACGCAGGATTTCAAGGGGTTTGATGAGAAGGCCTGCAGCAAGCTGAAGCCCTAGGAACAGGATACGCACGGACTCCCTGACGAGGGTAGGGATGGACATTTCCAATAGAAGGCTTAAGCCGGCAACAATAACAAACCAGAGCACTATTCCTGCCCCGACGGAACCACATGCCCACCGGAGTCCGTCAAACATCCAAGCTCCGAACGCGCCTGACCTGGCTATCCCCAGTGTTGACAAGACAATGAATATGCAACCTAAGAGGCGAGGCAGGATAACTTGGGAGTCATGTCCCAGGACAAGTTCGATGCCCCCGTATATCACTATGATCGGGAGTAAAAATGCCCACTTGCCGGCGGCAAGCCTCAGACTGTACGCCACCTGCATACCTGCAGCCCCTGCTGCTCCCACCGGCCCATGCAACTCCATATAGAGGGAAACCAGCGCAAGGATACCCAGGGTAATAGTGACAACGCCGAGAATCCCCGGATAACGAAATTTCTCATTGGTTGTCTTTGCATGCTTCCTTGCACGCTTATTATCGTCCAATGTAACCCTGGCCATAGGCATCCTCCCTTACCTCTATAGCAGGTTCTACGTGTTCCGCGTAAACTCCTTCATATCAGCGCCCGGGAGAGCGTAGTCTACGCCGCAACTGCAAAGAGATATCGAATGAGTCACTCTTGTAGGGAGACGGTATTTTGAACGACTGCATCAGCAAGGTTAACCGCATGATCAGCCAGGCGCTCAAGGTTGTCCAACACTTCAATATAAATAACGGCTGAAGCCGGCTGGCAAGTTCCATCGTTAAGACGCTTGAAGTGATTGTCACGGAGTTTAGCTTCAATGTCATCTATGATCTTCTCTTTTTCCCAGACATCTTGAGCCAGGGCAGGGTCGTTCCTCTCCAGGGCACTTACTGCATCAGAGAGGATTTCGTCCACACGCCGGAAGAGGCCGGCAAGTTCAGATTCAGCCTCATCTGAGAATTCGATGCGCTTCTCCGCCCTGTAGGACGCAAAATTGCCCATGTTCACCGCATGGTCTCCGACACGCTCAATATCGTTGACTGTATGCAACATCCCTGCTACCTGTGTTGATTGCCGGTGGGTCAAAGTGCCTTGGGACATGAGAGTTGAAAGGTAGAGAATGATCTCACCTTGCAGATTGTCCACGATTTCTTCGTGGTTGTTTATAGTCTTTACGACGTTCTCCGGGGAGTCCGACAAAAGCGCTTTCCCCGCATCATTAACCATCTCTTGGGCGATCTTCGCCATTCTCACCAGTTCCTTAACGGAAAGCTGAATGGCAGCGGAAGGCGTTCTGAGCATCCTCTTGTCAATGTACTTCGGGCCATGTTCAATTATCTGTTCTTCACCCGGGTAGAGAGTTACCACAATTCTGGCAAGCAAGCCCGCCATAGGTAACCATACCAGGGTATTAAGAACGTTGAAGGATGTATGAGCATTGGCTATCAGGCGTGTGACACTGCCGAACGGGGTTAGCCATACTACGATCCTGCTGAACACAGGGAGGAAAACAAGGCCGAGGACTGCCCCGAACACATTAAAGAGGACATGGGCAAGAGCGGTCCTCCTTGCAGACAGGCTTGCCCCCATACTGGCAAGGACTGCAGTGACACAGGTTCCTATATTATCGCCGAAGAGGATGGGTAAGGCTGTCTCGAATGTAATCAGCCCTTGAGATGCAGCAGCCATCAAGACTCCAATGGTCGCGCTTGAACTCTGAATGACAATCGTCATGACAATGCCTGCCAATACCCCGAGCAACGGACGCTTTCCCACTATCCCTACAAACCGAACCAATGACGGATTCGAGCTAAGCGGCTTCATAGCCTCAGTCATGACCATCATGCCGAGGAAAAGAATACCGAACCCCAGGATGATTTGGCCAAAGTATTTATGAGTTCTCCTTTTGCTGAATATGGAAATGATCGCACCCAATCCAATTGCCGGAAGGGCAAAATCCGATAGGCTAAAGGCTATTAGCTGAGCAGTCATGGTCGTCCCGATATTTGCGCCCATAATCACTCCGACGGCTTGCGTCAGGGTCATAAGGCCTGCGTTCACAAAGCCGACCAACATGACTGTAGTGGCAGCCGAACTCTGGATAATTCCGGTAACCAGAGCGCCTACCAAAACGCCCATCCATGTTTTGCTGGTCAGCGCCTTCAGAATTCCTCTGAGCTTGTCGCCTGCAGCCTTCTGCAATCCATTGCCCATCTGAACCATTCCATATAGAAAGAGGCCAAGACCACCTATGAGTCCGGCGATGGGAGTTATTGTCACGAGTGTGCCCCCTCATCCACGGTGTAGCAGTGATGTCAGCCTGTCATGCGACTGACCAGATAATCACTGCCATCCCTAAAATCCATGTATATACTGCAAATATCGTTAGCCTACGTCGCTTAACAACTGTTAGCACCAGACGTATCGCTAAGTAACCCGAAACAATGCTGGCAATAAACGCCAAAAGGATAGGAACCCTCGAGCCCGTAACGAATCCCAATGCGTCCACATCTCTTAGCTCCAGGAGCCCCGCTCCGAGAATCACCGGTATCGATAGAAGGAATGAGAAGCGAGCTGCATCTTCCTTAGAAAGCCCTACGAAAAGGCCGGTGCTTATCGTCGCGCCTGAACGCGAAAACCCGGGAGCGATGGCAAATCCTTGAGCTATGCCTATGCAAAGAGACTTCCATACCGTGAGGCCGGCAGGCTCGATGCGGCTCCTGGATGAGTATTCGCCGAGCCAAAGCACAGTTCCTGTAGCTACAAGGAAAACCCCCACAGCCAGTTTGGAAGAGAACAGCATGTACACCAGGGGTTTGAACACCATTCCCATAACTGCTGCAGGTACACTGGCAATAATAATGGAAACTGCAATTTTGCGATAGCCGTCTTTCATGATGGCAGATCTTATGGAAACGCCGCGGAAGACATCTACGATAATACCCACGGATGCGCATACCAAAGCCTTTACATCTTCCCGGAAAACCAGAAGGACCGATATTAGGGTGCCCAGGTGCACTAGAACATCGAAACTGAGTAATGCTTCCTCTACGTGGAGGAGCTCACGCACGATAACGAGATGTCCCGAGCTTGATACAGGAAGGAATTCCGTCAAACCTTGAACTACAGCGAGTAAGACTGCGCTTCTTATATCCATTTACGTCTTCCTTTCATAAAATTCACAAACTGCCCGCACCATGGGAATACCACCAAAATGGACATTAAGTTAAACAGAGTGTGTGCATTTGCCAACCTGTATCCGGGATCTGCCGGTGACAAAAGGCTAACCATCATTACAAAAGCATTGAAAACAGGGAGAACGGCAGCCACTCCTATTAAGTTGAATACGAGATGGAGCAGAGAAGTGAACCGGCCGGCAGACGATGCCCCGAGGCCTGCAATCAAGGTAGTCATGCACGTGCCGATATTACTTCCTAATGCCAAGGACACTGCTGATCTCAAGTCTACCAAACCTTCACGGACAAGTCCAACAAGTATTGCAGTGACGACAGTGGAACTCTGGATAATTCCGGTAAACACCGCACCTGCTAAAACGCCGAAAAGCGGAACCTGTCCAAATACGATCAAGGCATGAAGGATGTCAGGTACCTCAGCAAGCCATGCCAGCGCAGAACCGGTAACTTCAACTCCTTCAAGGATACACCCCAAGCCGAGAAATACGAGAGCCTCATCACTTCTTTGTCTCTGCCTCATCAAGACATACACGAGAATGCCGACAACCAACACCAAGGCCCCTGGAATCCCTACGCGGAAAGCCACGATGTATGCGGTCAGACACGTCCCAAGGTTTGCGCCCATTATTATGTAGAAGGCTTGGTAGATATCGATTACTCCTGAGTCTACCAGGCTGACGACAATGACTGTGATTGCGCTTGAGCTTTGGATTGCACAAGTCGCCACAATGCCTGTGATAACCACCGTAACCGGTTTTGGGTTAAGTGCTCTCAGGGCGTTCTCCACTCGGACGGCTATCTTCCGCTTGAGTCCTTTCCGGAGAAAGGCCATGCCTGAAAAGAAAAGCAGCATTCCACATAGCAGGCGACAGAGAGAAGCAACCATCTCACGTGGCTCCTTGTCCTCGCGATTATTTGACCGCTGTAGTCGATACTTCAGTCAAACAGGGCTTCGCTGTCAATATATGCTGGGAATACCATGCATATTATAGCATGGCAGTGGCCGAAGATGAAACCTGAAACAGGCGGATCTTCCTGCCGGGGGAAAACTGAGGGTTAAGGTAATGACGTGGATCCGTGCTTATTAGCCTTACTATTACCGCTTCTTCCAAGGACACAGGTTCAACTGTTAAGGTTACGCCCTCCAGTTGGATATCGATGAAGCTTCTTTGCCGATCCAAACCTTCTAAGACGGTTTCAATAGGAAGGACAGTGTAAAGGATCATTGCCGAGGGATGCCTCCGTCAACAGACATTTCAGGGAAAGAGCTGTCAGCTTTCGTCTTAACGCGCTTTTCCTGTATCAGTTTTTCAAGGACTCTCAGCGCATTACTGAGACCGCCTACTTCGTCAATCAAACCGAGCGTCACAGCGTCCACACCCACGAGCACAGTTCCGACGTCCCGGACCAATTCACCTGTGCGGAACATCAGTTCACGAAGCTTGTCCTGGGTGATTGTGGAGTGTTCCGAAACGAACTTAATCACCCTGTCTTGCATTTTCTCAAGATACTCATATGTTTGCGGGACACCGATAACGAGTCCGGAAAGGCGAAGCGGATGGATGGTTACAGTGGCAGTGGAAGCGATAAATCTGTACTTGCAGCTTACTGCGATCGGTAACGCAATAGAATGCCCGCCACCTAAGATCAATGACACGGATGGCTTTGACAGGGTATCGATCATTTCAGCGATGGCCAATCCTGCCTCTACGTCTCCTCCCACTGTGTTCAGGACTACAAGCAATCCTTCTACGGACGGGTTCTGCTCTACTGCCACCAGTTGCGGGATGACGTGCTCGTATTTGGTGGTCTTGTTTTGAGGAGGCAGAATAATATGGCCTTCGATCTGTCCGATTATACTCATTACGTGCACATTGCTTACAGGCTGAGGCGGTGTGCCGGTTTCCCCGAATGCGGTTATCGCCTGGGTCATAGCCTTCTCTTCCTGCGCCTCCGGCGAGGCCTCGGCTTCCATTCTCGGTTTTGCGCGCCTTTCCTTGGGAGTCTCAATTCCGGGTGTGCTAAGCTCCGGCCTGTTCCAGGCGGACCGGTAGAACATATCATTCGCCTCCGCTACGTCTGCATCAAGTGTGGATAAATTATGCGCTGCTAACTATTATGCTGACAGAAGCGGCAAATGATTCATAGTTCCATTCTGCTCCAAAGTCTGTCCCCGGCAACTCGAAGAACCCTTAATCCGGATGTCAGAACGACAGCGATGACAGACCCTGTTACGGCTTGCGCAACGAGGCCTGAGTATCCCCTCCGGAACAAGATGTAAACCAGGTATCCCATGAGAAACAAGAGTGCCATCCCGCCGAAGACACCAATAAGTGTATTGAGGTTGGACTTGATGGCTTTTTGCTGATCTGTCCAATCAAGCATCGGTCGTGCCATGTCCAATAGGACACCCCAGATACATAATGCATAAGAAGAAGCAATACCAAAGATTACCCCTACTATTAGGTTTGCCATGGGCAATCGGGCAATGTACTCAA
This sequence comes from Bacillota bacterium, assembly GCA_012512055.1. The sequence goes on from JAAZEW010000257.1 coordinate 64,555, forward strand.
AAACCGCCAACCCCGGAATTGCGCCGGCTACGATCATGATCTCAGATGCCAAGGCTTTTCCCATGGCTGCTGTACGCCCTGAAACGGGTTGAGATCTGAGAACCCATACGTTCGCCTTGCCTTCCCTTGAAAAGGGTGAAAAGGGAATTCCCGAGAACGCAGTGAGTAGAAAGAAATATGCCCCGACAAGAAGTGTTCCTATACTGCGAAATTCAGGCATATTCACGAGAGAGCTCCATAATCCCGAGATCTCCGGATCATTGACTACGAGCAATAATACCACGAACATTATGGGAAACATTAGGAAGCCGATGAATCCGTTGAGGACAAATACAGGAGTCCTCGAAAACAGCTTCATTTCCGCAACTGCCAAAGACAGTAAAGGAGTTCTCTTGGAGAATCGAATACTCTCCGGCTTTTCTCGAAAGGTGCGTCGCCTTGCTGTTGGAGCCTCAAACCCTGATAGAACCCCTTGGTAGAAAAATCGATTTCCTAAAGCCAGAAACAGGCCGAAGCTTAAAGCGCTTACACCGAGAAAGAGACAAAGGCTTGATAAGCCTTTAAAAGTACCTGCCTCGGAAATAGCCCAAGTAGCCCAGATGCTGGGAGGAAATTGCCTTCCCAAAATGGCGACCAGGCTATTGGCCTGAGAAAGCAACTGCATCATAAACTCTTGTTCCTCGCCGCGGGCGGGCAACTTCGTTTGGACATAGAACTGAACACCTACTATCAGGGCTACAAGGAGGAAACCCCCGATGACAGTCAGCATATCCTTACGCTTTGTAAAGCCTACGACTCTCATTAGAATAACAGCAAGCATCGAGGCGATGGCAATGGGGATTACGGGAAGTGTTAGAAATATGGTAATTGCGGAAAGTGTATAGCTGATAATCCCGACGTTCGCTCTCCTTCCATATGCTACGAAGATAGGAACGATAAACACCAAAAGTCCCAGGTATTCGTTGCTCAGAATGACAGCGAACTTGGAGGCCAGGACTTCCCAGGGCCGGAGAGGTAAAGGAATCAAACAAGGAAGGTCATTTGAGAAATAAAAGACTGCTATGACCAGGGCGATACCTAAGATCAACATGAGGAATTGAGCAGCCAGAATTCCGGTGGTCAAAGTAAGCGCTTCTTGATGTAGGAGAGACGCTTGGGAGTAAAGAGCGTCAGCCAGTTTGTAGACGCCAAAGGCCAAGACTGCAGCAGTCATTATGACAGACACGACAATGAGCACGCCTTCCCACAACCTTTGGCGTTTCTCGAGATAGTAATACCTGGAATGGGATACGGCGAAGTTCATATTAAGCTGTACCCATATCAACGATATGAGGCGGTGCTTCATGTTAATCCACCTGCTCAGGGAGGGTCAATTCGAGGAATATGTCCTCCAGGCTTTCGTCAGTTTCCGAACTGAGCTTACGGAGCTCATCCATGGAACCGCAGGCAATAAGCCTCCCCTTGTCAATAATACCTACTCTGTCACAGAGACGTTCCGCAACTTCAAGGATGTGGGTAGAAAAAAACACTGCATACCCTTGGTCACAGTGGTTGCGCATAAGGTCCTTGAAAAGCCGCGAAGATCTGGGATCAAGGCCTACCATGGGCTCATCAAGTATGAACAAAGGAGGATTGTGGAGCAAGGCTCCTGTCAGCGCCAGTTTCTGCTTCATGCCATGGGAGTAGCTTTGTATTATGTCATTTACCTCAGAGGTTAAATCAAACATTGAGAGCAGGTCTCTTACGCGCTTTGCCCTGTCAGCGGCGGACACACCATAGACATCTGCTACCAGATTCAGATATTCAAGCCCTGTCAGCCTGTTGTAGAGATTAGGGTCATCAGGTACAAAGCCGATGCTCCTCTTTGCTGACACCGGGTCTTTGACTACGTCATGGCTGTCTACGATAATTCGCCCGTCATCCGGCATGAGGAGCCCGACTATCATCTTGATTGTAGTGGTTTTGCCTGCCCCGTTAGGCCCGAGAAACCCAAAGATTTCTCCGGGCTTAACCTCAAGGCTCAGGCTGTCCACTGCCCTACTCGAGCTTCCTCTATAAGTCTTTGAGACACCTTCAAGTTTCAAGAGAGAAGCATTTCCGGCTTTTTCCACCTACTTCACCCCCATGATCTACACTTCCATTATCACAGGGAGTATCATAGGCCTTCTTCTGATCTTCTGGTAGAGGAATGCAGCAAGGGACTCCCTGATTTTGTTCTTGATTGAGTTCCATTCAGTGACCCCGCCGGAGATACACTTTGATATGACTTCACCGACTGAAGCTTCGGCTTCTTTAATAAGCGCTTCAGATTCTTTTACATACACAAATCCTCTGGAGACGATATCCGGCCCTGCAACGACCCTGCCGGACTGCTTATCTATGGTGACTACAACTACCATTATGCCGTCTTGAGCCAGTACTTTCCTGTCGCGGAGAACTACATTGCCCACATCTCCCACGCCAAGCCCGTCAACGAGGACTTGTCCCGCCTCTACCTTGCCTGCACGATGCGCACGGCCGGATGAGTCCAACTCAAGGACGTCGCCGTTTTCCAGGATGAACGTATTCTCGCTGGGTATTCCGACTTGCTCTGCAAGTTGTGCATGCTTAACAAGATGTCTGTACTCGCCGTGTACAGGGACAAAGTACTTGGGGCATGTCAGGTTGATCATGAGCTTAAGCTCTTCTTGACTTGCATGTCCTGAAGCATGCACACAAGAGAACTTATCATATATTACATCAGCGCCCTGCCGGAAAAGATGGTTAATAGTCCTCCCGATGTCCTTCTCATTACCGGGTATGGGCGATGCAGATATGATAATGGTGTCCCCCGGACGAATGCCGACCTTTTTGTGGGTAGCCATTGCCATGCGAGTCAGAGCTGACATTGGCTCTCCCTGAGTACCGGTGGTAATAATAGTCAGCCTATCAGCACGCGCCTTGTCCACGTCTTCAGTAGGTATAAGCATCTCATCGGGTATATCCAGATAACCGAGGTTAGATGCGATTTCCACCGTGTTTTCCAGGCTTCTCCCAATAATGGCAATTTTGCGGCCGAACTTCCATGAAGCATCGATCACTTGCTGAATCCTGTAGATATTCGACGCGAACGTAGCCACGATGATTCGCTGTTCAGCCCTGCTGAATTGCTCTTCAAAAGCTTCGCTCACATCCCTTTCGGACATGGTGTACCCAGGGCGTTCCGCGTTTGTCGAGTCGGACAATAGGCACAACACGCCCCTTAGCCCAAGCTCTGCAAATTTGCGAAAATCAGGCGTTTCCGTGAAAATTGGCGTCTGATCAAACTTGAAATCCGCTGTATGCACAATAATGCCTACAGGCGTGGAGATCGCAAGAGCAACAACGTCAGCGATACTATGGCTTACACGGACGAATTCGACGGTAAAGGGGCCGATATCAACTTTGTCACCTGCTTGAACACATCTTAGAGAAGCTTCAGATAGCAACCGGTGTTCACGAAGTTTTCCTTCAACAAGGCCGAGAGTCAGTTTCGTTCCATAGATCACAGAGTCGATCTCTTTTAGGACGTAAGGCAGAGCGCCTATATGGTCCTCATGCCCGTGGGTCAATATGAGTCCGCGGATTCTGTCCTTGTTTTCCTTCAGATATGTGATATCCGGTATGACAAAGTCAATACCAAGCATTTCCTCTTCGGGGAACGCCAAGCCTGCATCGATTACCAAGATCTCACCGTCATATTCAATTACAGTCATGTTCTTGCCTATTTCACCAACCCCGCCCAGGGGGATAATAGACAGCTTCTTACCTATGTTATTATTCTTACTCACGTATTACACATCACCATCTTTCTATATTATTGACCTATGTACCAGAACCCCCTGCACGGCAGCAGGGGGTGTCAAGGCTACTACAATACAACAATTTATATTATCACACAAATAGCGATATCTCAACACTAAAATGAACTTTCCGGCCGGATCCCGCTATTGGGATATCAAGCCCATGTCTGACAGGGCTTTCCTGACAATAGCGGTTTCCGCATCTCCTGCTTCAACCAGAGGAGGCCTCACTCCTCCGACATCGAATCCTTTCAGCCTAAGAGCAGCCTTCACAGGAATAGGATTGGTAGTGACAAACAATGCCTTGAACAAAGGGAATAATTTGCAATTGAGCTCTCGTGCCATTGCCACATTGCCTTCTTGGAATGCGTGAATCATCTGCTTAATCTCTTTACCCGCCACGTGTGAGGCTACACTTATGATGCCTTCGCCCCCCACAGCCATAATAGGCAGAGTCAGGGAATCATCACCACTGTAAATCTTGAATGAAGAAGGTGTGCGTTGGCGTATGTCTGTGACCTGGTCCAGGTTACCGCTGGCTTCCTTCACACCTACGATATTCTCAATTCGGGACAGCGTCTCAATTGTGGCAGGGGTCATATTGATGCCGGTTCTGCCCGGAATATTGTAGACAATAATCGGCAGCCCGGCAGAGTCTGCAATTGCCTTAAAATGAGTGATGAGCCCCTCTTGAGGAGGTTTGTTGTAGTACGGCACTACAAGCATAATGCCGTGTACGCCTACCTCTTCGGCAGCACGGGTCAATTCAATGCTGGATGCAGTTGAGTTACCGCCTGTTCCTGCAACAACCTTTGCGTCATTTCCTACCGCATCGACAACAGTCCGAAAGAGATCCAGTTTCTCCTTGAAAGATAATGTAGGAGATTCGCCTGTCGTGCCTGCCACCACAATACTGTCAGAGCCTGTTCTTACCAGCAATTCAGCGAGTTCGCCGGCTCTGTCGAAATCGACCTCGAGGCCGGGCTTGAAAGGAGTCACCATTGCAGTCATGACTTTGCCAAAATCAACCATGTCAGGATCCCTCCAAATCAGGTGTTATTGTTCAATCAGCCGATGCGCCTAATCCAAATGCAGTGTGGAGTCCTCGGGCTGCTTTCAGTATATCGTCCTGCATTACAAGACACGATATGCTTGCATGGGAGTCGGATGTTTGAAAAATCTTCACACCCGCATCTCCCAGAGCTTCCACTACTTCCGCCATGACTCCGGGAACCCCTCTCATCCCTGCTCCCACCACAGATACTTTGGCGCATCCCGGGGTGATTCTTATCTCCTCTTGTCTCAGCCCCAAAGATTCCAGCACCCCGAGGGCTTTGTCGACTACACTTTCACTTATCGTAAAGCATATGGTCTCGGGAAGCACGGTTATTAGGTCTACGCTTATCTTTGCGCATGCCAGGGCCCTGAATACTTTGCCCAAGAAGCCTGCCTCATTAACATCGCGTTCCCGATCCAATCTCACCTGAGTAATACCGGTAAGGTGAGCGACTCCCCTTGCGACTCTGTCTGATTTGATGACAGTCTTCTTTGAGATCATACTGCTTTCACACACAAGAGTGCCCGGCGCATCAGACAAGGTATTCTTGATCCTTATAGGAATTCCGCCTTCCATGGCAATCTCCACTGCCCTTGGATGGACAACCTTGGCTCCGAGGTGAGCCATTTCCACGATTTCGGAATAGGACACAACTGTGAGTGGCTTTGCATCAGGCACCATTTTGGGGTCAGCGGTCATGACGCCTTCTACATCTGTATATATCTCCACTGATTCAGCGCCGAGAGCCACACCGAGAGCTGCAGCGGTCGTGTCACTGCCTCCCCGCCCCAAAGTAGTGACTTCGCCGTTTTTGCTAATGCCTTGAAACCCTGCGACCACTACTACCTTTCCTTCATTGAGGCAATCCATGACGCGCCCGGGATGTACTTCGAGTATTCTTGTGTTGCCGAAACTCTCATCAGTTATGATGCCTGCTTGCCCTCCTGTCAAACCTACAGCTTGGCATCCCATTCCTCTCAGCGTTTCGGTCATGACCACTGCGGAAATTATCTCCCCGCATGACATAACCAAGTCTTGCTCTCTGGGATCTGCATCTTCATGTATGCCTTTTATGAGTTCCAGCAGAGTGTCAGTGGCATACGGTTCTCCTTTCCGGCCCATTGCAGACACTACAACAACAGGCGAATATCCATCGGCTTGAGCTTCTATGACCTTTCGGGCTGCTTTCTCTCGTTTCAGAGGAGTAGCCACAGATGTTCCTCCGAATTTTTGGATTATGATTTTCATTTTCCTCACCTCGCAAGACATCCAAGCTCCAAAGCCTTTTCTCCGATTTCAACTGCATTAAGCGCTGCTCCTTTACGAAGTTGATCACCTACGACCCACAGGTTCAGTCCGCTGGGAATAGAATTGTCTTCGCGTACCCGCCCCACTTGAACAAGATCTGTGCCCGAGACTGAGAAAGGCATTGGGTATAACATCTCACCCGGGTCGTCTATCACCTGAATCCCGGGGGCTTTCGAAAGAATCTCCAATGCCTGTTCCCGAGTGAGTTTCAGGCGAGTTTCAAGATTCAACGATATGGAGTGAGATCTCTCTACCGGAACGCGTACAGTGGTAGCAGTGATTCCAAACTCGCGTCCCATAATCTTGGCGGTCTCATGAACAGTCTTCCATTCTTCCTTTGTGTACATCATGTCCTGGAACACATCCACTTGCGGGATTACGTTGAATGCAATCTGATAGTGCTTTGGAGCTGATGCAAAGGGAAGGATTTCAGGCTTGACGGCTTCCCCTGCAAGATATGCCTTGGACTCGCGGAATAAAGCATCCATAGCCTTCACTCCGGCACCGGATACAGCTTGATATGTGGATACCACCGCCCGCTTGATGACTGCGGCGTCGTCAATGGGTTTCAGCGCCATTACCATAATGGTTGTGGTGCAGTTGGGGTTAGCAATGATTCCTTTGTGTTTCAGGATATCTTCCGGGTTGACTTGAGGAACCACCAGCGGCACTTCCGGTTCCATACGAAATGCGCTGCTGTTATCAATCACCAGGGCGCCATTTTTGACTGCGCCTTGCGCAAACTCTCGGGAAACGGAAGCTCCGGCCGCGAAGAACACGATATCATGCCCGGCAATGGCGCCTTCCGAAACCTCCTCTACCCGTAGAACTTCACCTCCAAAGTCTACCTGCTTACCTTTTGACCTGGATGACGCAAGAAGGGTAAGCTTACCAACGGGAAAGTCCCTTTCGGATAGAATCTTTAGGAGCTCCTGTCCGACAACTCCTGTGGCACCTACTACAGCTACTCTATGTCTTCTCATTCTTCTCCCCTCGCTATGCCGTTTATGCTAAGTATTTTTATGTTAGCATATATCTCCTATGATTTCCTGTCAACAAGGATTGGTTGCAACTGTTTCCCGTCAAGTGCACAAATCACCGTGTCTACAAGCAGTCGCATATCACTTATGAGAGAACAAGGTTTCGCAAGCGGCGCATCTTGTCCGAAGGGAATCATGTATATATGCTTAGTGCTCAAGAGGGCTCCCAGATTCTTAGCGTTTGCCGATAGGCCGTCGTTTGTGGAAATACCGATAATGACAGGCCTCAAATTGCGCATGGTGGACTTGGCGGCCATCAGGACAGGGCCGTCCGTAATACCATACGCCAGTTTGGCCAGAGTATTTCCGGTGCATGGCGCAATCACCAATGCATCCAGGATCTTCTGAGGCCCCAGGGGCTCCACTTCGACAATGGTCAGAATCGGTTCCTTACCTGTTATGCGTTCAAGTGCGCATGCTATGTCCGCTGCCTTTCCATACTTTGTGTTTTGAGTTGCAACTTTTTCAGAGAGTATGGGATACACAACTGCGCCCTCTCTAACGAGCTTCTCGATTTCCGGGAAGACTTGGGGAATAGTGCAGAACGAGCCTGTTATGGCAATGCCAATCGTCTTGCCAGCAAGCCTCATGGGCTCCACCTCCACCTAATGCTAGGTAGCCTGCCGGTCAAGAGAGGCGACTGAGTTCCCGCCTTATGAGTTGAGGGACGGAATCAGCAAGGATTTTGCCTGCAGTCTTTGGAGCAACTTTCCCGGGTAGTCCCAGGGCGAGAATAGCCTTAATGCCTAACCGCGATGCTGCCTCAAAATCAGTTCCTCCCGGCGCGGAAGCTAAGTCCACTATGAGAGAATCGGGCCGCATGCGCTTGAGGATGTTTTCAGTCAAGACTATTGCAGGAACTGTGTTGAAGACTGCGTCTGCATCTCTTAAAGCTGCGGCAAGCGACGAGATATGCAGGGTCGAGGCGCCCATCTCATCAGCCCTCGCAAGCTGCGGGAGACTTCTGGCACACACGACAGTATTAGCGCACAAAGAAAGCAGAACGCGTGCCATGGTTTCTCCGACTCGTCCAAACCCAACTACAACGGCATTACATCCATGGATTGTAATGGGCATTTCTTTCATGGCTATTTGAAGTGCCCCTTCCGCCGTAGGTATGGAGTTACGGATGGCAATCTCATCGTCCTCGGTAACTTCTACAAGGTTTACATTATGCTTTGAAGCAAATTCCCGAAGCCTTGGCCTTGCAGCTCCGACCAGAAGTGGCACCCCTGGTGGAATGAGTTCGAGGACTTCCTCAGTGAGTGCAATATTGAATTTAGGGTCCAGAGTCCTCACCTTGCCTCCGACATCCAGGCCACCCATTCCTACGACAATTGCAGAAGCTCCAACAATCCCCTGGAATACACTGTTTTCCCTGGTAGTCCCTTCAAGCTCATCGAGGGGTGGGTATCCTACTACTCTCACTTGGGCCCCTTCAGCAAGGAATCTTTGAATCAGTTCAATTTCGCGGAAATCCCCTCCGAGCACACATATGACCAGTCCCTTGAGGCCCTCTGTCATACCGGTCCCTCCCCTGACCCCACATGACTATGGATAATATATGATTTCTTCGGGGAGGCGGTGCTTGTTCTTTCCTTTTCCGGTTAAAGCTTATTCAGATGTCAAGCAAGACATCAAGGCCGAAAACTGCATGATCAAGCTTCATTACTTCTCTTACCGCTATGACCACACCGGGCAGGAAAGACTCCCTTGAAAGAGAATCATGGCGTATTGTCAGAGTCTCTCCGGGCCTACCGAAGATAACCTCATGGTGAGCTACCAGGCCGGGCAATCTGACACTATGTATTCGGGTGACACCTACCTCCTCGCCTCTTGCGGGTTGAGATTCGAGGCTTACTGCTATCTCCTCCCGTGCTGTAGGATGCGAGTGCCTCATGAACTCAGCGGTCTTAAGAGCTGTTCCTGAAGGGGCGTCCACTTTCTTATCATGGTGCATCTCAATAATCTCGGCACTTGCAAAGTGCCTGGAAGCTATTTCCGCAAACTTCATAAGGAGTACGGCTCCAATGGCAAAATTGGGGGCGACCACAGCCCCTATCTTGTTTGTCTGGCACAAGCTTCTGATTTCATCAAAGTGAACTGCCGAAAGGCCTGTGGTTCCCACAACACATCTGACTCCGTTCTCCAGAGCTATTCTCACATTATCCATAACGCTTGCAGGGTGTGTAAAATCCACCAGTACATTTGGATGAGTCTTTGCCATCAAGGCAGGAAGGTCTGTTGTTACCTTGAATCGACACTCAGCCTCGCCTGTGCCAAAGGTAATATTCTGCATCTTCAAATCTACGCCCCCGACCAATTGTATGTCAGATTCATGTGCGAGGGCTGATGCGACCTGTCTTCCCATACGTCCTGCCATACCTGTTATGATTGTCCTGATTTTCATTGATAACAACCCCCTATTCGGCCTATGCCCATCACAATTCATTTATCCTTCCGGCTTCGAATTCCTGCTATCCCTAAGGGTAACGAAGAGCTAAGGCACGTTTCTCAGAATTTCGCCTGAGCGCAATATAAAAAACCGCCGCAGGCAGTTCTCATCCGGACACCATCCCGCAGCGGTTATGTTCATTGACACTACATTAAAGTCAGTGAATCTCAATGTCAGATGCGCCGAACTTGCCGTACACGTCTCTGACGTCATCTACCTGATCGTCATTGGCTTTTACTATAGCCAAGACCTTTCCCTCTTTGACCTTGCTTTCATAGAACTTGCTGCGATCTTCCGGAATCCCCAGATCCACAAGGCTGCCCACAAGTCCGCCTGCCACTGCTCCTGTTAGTCCTGCAGCTATGGGTCCGATGGCGACAATTGGGCCTATTCCGGGTATGGCAAGAGCGCCTAATCCCGCAAGCACTCCCGCAGTGCCTCCGATTGCACCTCCGGTGACTGTCCCACCGGACACGTCTGTGCCTCGGCCCATTCTGAGCCCGCCTTCACCGCGATCACCGCCACGTCCCTTATCTTCTTTGGCAACTATGGATACCTTGTCGTTACCGAAACCCTTCTTCTTCAACTCGTGAACGGCCCTCTCCGCCTCATCGCGCATACCAAATGTGCCTATGATATTTGCCATCTATCTTGCCTCCTCCTTCTTAGTAGGGTTCGGCTTTAGTTTGACATAATAATCAGCCTCATATGCGCCATTCAGCCTCTCTTTTAGGCGGAGGTATTCAGCGACCAGCTCATCAAGGCGTTCACTGATATCATAAGTCTCAGCGCTGTCAAGTGCCCCTTGATGCCGGACTATTGTCAGGTGCAACTCTCTACGCAAATCTTCAATGGCTATCCGAAGTGTCTGCAGTCTGTTCCCTAAGTCTTGTGCCATTTAGGTCCCTCCGAATAAGGATCAAGTCATTGACAAGGCTGATGTTTTTGCCGGTTTTCCGATTGTCCTGGGCAACCCTGCACAGTACGTACACTTTCCAGAACCGGCGATTACTCATTGAGGAGACCGTTGATGCCTCCCATATTATGTCACCGCAGTTCGCCTGAATCGCAGAAATCGGTTGCCGTCTTCGACGAAACCGGCGATTACCGGAGAAGTCCGACGGTCTCATGGTGATCTACTTAGACATACTTCGTTTCTCATCGACACGCACATAAGAATTCGCCCATCCAAGTCTGAATCCTCTTTTCTTTCGCTACCTATTGACAAGGTTTTGCACCACATTCAACCTTAGTATCCTTAACTTACATAGAGGAACTGTCTCATGCGCATGGAACTGGCAATTACCACTTATGTGCGTCCTGGGACGTCCGGCAAGGAGGAGAGCCCGAATCTTGGATCCAAAGATTGCCGCAACAGTCTTGACTATTCTACTCTATGTTTTCTCAGCAAACAATCCTAAGCCTGAGAACGTTGTCACACCTTCGCCGGTAGGTGCATATGAGGTGACTGCCACGAAACAAGCGGAAAGCAAGAAACCCATACGTGCCACAGACCACGTTCCGGCTTCTGTCAAGGAGCTTGCCAGGGTTCGTAAAGGGCCGGGGACAGAGTACCCGACTTTGCAGAAACTGCCCGCCGGTGCCCGAGTCACTGTCATTGCCTCGCTTGATGATTGGCATCAGGTCAGGCTCTCCGACGGGAAAATCGGTTGGATTGCCGAGTTTCTCGTTGAAGGCAGCGATCTGGCTTCCATGAACCGGGTTGATGCAAACAAGCCTCTGCCGGGTAGTGTCGGAAAATCACCTGAAATACGAACCGGCAAACGTAGAATAGTGGGATACTATACAGAGGATTACCACGGCGACCCAACGTCATACGGGTCTCTTCTTCCTAACAAAGGCTTTCTTGACTGTATAGCCATTTTTTCCCATCCGGTGACTCAAGACGGCAGAGTATCAGGGGAGACCAGCGAAAGAGCGATAAAAGTGGCCAAGTCAGGAGACATTCAGACTCTGGCCCTTGTACATAACCTGGTGCAGGGAGGGTTTGACAACAGGCGCGCTCATGCGTTGCTTCAGAGCTATAATTCGCGGGCAAAGGCAATCTCGGACATTATCGGGATCTTGGAAAACCAGGGCTACAATGGGGTTAACATAGATCTTGAGAACGTGAATCCCCGAGACCGCGACAACCTTACAGCTTTCATGAATGAACTTCGTGCTCGCCTGAAGCCCCGTGGATACCTGGTGACTATGTCCGTGCCGGCTAAGACTCAAGACCATGCAGGGCAAGCATGGGTAGGCGCCTTTGATTACTACGCCCTGGGAAAGGCTTGCGATTATCTGATGCTGATGACGTATGATGAACACTCTCAAGTCAGCGGGCCCGGTCCTGTAGCCTCCCTACCTTGGGTAGAGAAGGTAATCAAGTATGCGATAACCCAGATACCAAAGGATAAAGTGCTAATGGGAGTGCCTGCTTACGGTTATGATTGGAACCTCTCCACGAAAAGGACGGTAGCGCTTTCATATACCCAAGTAATGAACCGCGCAAATCGCATGGGAATCGACCCGTCTTGGGATTCCAACGCAAAGTCGCCGTTTTTCAAGTATGTGGAGAACGGTGCACACCACGAAGTATGGTTCGAGTCTCCACACAGTCTGAAGCCTAAACTTGCGCTGGTGGAGAAATATGATATAGGTGGCATAGCCATCTGGAAGCTGGGATATGAAGACAGCCAATACTGGAAGACTATTGCCGATGCTTTGGACAAGTAGCCCTATTCAGACTCAAGCAAATCTGATATCGTAAGAAACCCGTAGCCCGCCTTCCTTGAAGCGTCCACTATTGTAGGGAGAGCTTCAAGAAAAGACAGGGTTGGATGGGCCAAGATGATAGCTCCCGGCGCAATTTTCGGTATGACCCGGCCGGATATCTTCTTCGGATCTTGAGTGTTCCAGTCGAGTGTGTCAATAGTCCACATAACTGTCGTGTATCCCAGGGATGCACCTGCGGATACTACTGTCTGATTGCATTCGCCGTAAGGAGGAGAGAAGAGCCGGCTTGGCGTAACTCCTAAGCTGATAAGGAGCTTGTCATTGTCTGAAATCAGTTTCCGTATTGTGGATTCATTCATCTTCTCGACATGAACATGCCGGTATCCGTGGTTTGCCACTTCATGTCCTTCTTTGCTGAGAAGCTTTACCATGTCAGGGAATTTCTCAGCCCACTCGCCGTCGATAAAGAACGTCACTTTCATATTGTGTTCACGCAGGATCTCAAGTAAGCGAGGTAGATGCTCCTCGCCCCAGGCTAGGTTAACCGCCATTGCCATAGCCTGCCTTTCTGTATTAACACGGTAGACAGGGTCGAAGTGACGCGCAGTCACAGCAGGGGCAATTGTGATTCGTGCCGGTTCCACCACCTCTCCCGGCTTCGCTTTCATGACTCGGTTTACAGTCAGATCTACGTCAATATCCAATCCAGGCTCTTCCGGGATTAATTCGCCTGTCTCTTTGAACAACATAGCGTCTTTTGCTGCGGTTCGCTCTTGTTCCGCCATGGCTTCTGCAACTCTTCTCACCTCATTAGGCAGGTATCCGGAGACTATTCGCGTTTCCAGGGCAACTCCGGGTTTTGCCCCGTAAACCATACGCCTGATATCATCCAGAGAAGAGACAAGGACCACTGTAAACACAAAGATTAGAACGGCAAATGCCATAACAAGCGTCATTTGCCTTGTAATCACAATTGCAGTGAGACGGCCTTCACGCATGGGAGCCAGTCTGCTCTTGCGTTTCATCTGTTAGGCTCCTCCTTTCGCCTCTGCCTGCTGACGGCATATGTATTGGTCTCATTTCACCTGTATGAGGGTGTATGTAATAATCGCCTTTAAGTAGGAGTTGGCTCAAAGGGACTATTTCGTATTCTTGTTCTTTAATAGCTTCAATGATTTGTGGTACGGCTTCCGGAGTGTTTCGCCCTGTCACGTGAAATCTTATGATAGCGCCGGATTTGAGCTTTCCCAAGATCCTCTTCAACATGTCGTCTGAGGACGTGCCGCGCCAATCCAGTGAATCTATGCTCCAAATCACTGTTTCGTACCCCAGCTCCTTGGAGACTTCAATGACTTTATTGCTGTACTCGCCGTAAGGAGGCCTGAAGACCTTGGGCGTTTGGCCGGTGGCTTTCTCAATGTACTTGTGAGCCTTCTCCAACTCGCGTTTGAGATCAGTCTTTGGTAAAGAGTTGGGATGAGGTGCGGAGTAGGTATAATTGCCAAGCTCGTGGTTGCTCTCACTGATGCCTTTTACCGAATCTTCGTGTCTCTCCATCCATTCTCCTGATAGAAAGAAGGTTGCTGTAACATTATGTGCTTCTAAGGCTTCCAAGATTTCGCATGTCATATCCTTCCCGGACGCACCTTCGAATGTCAGACTCACCCAAGGTTCCGGTGTCAACACGGAATAGACAGGAATAAGCCTGCCGGATACGGTGGAAACAACCGCTCTTGCTGCCGTGAATAATGCTATTTGAGAAGTGTCAACAATGATGAGCAGGGTTATAAGTATAAGAATCAGCCGGCTCCAATTCCGTCCGATGACGATTAGCATCCGAGGAGTCCTCCTTGAACGGAAAGCATTTCCCATAGTACTTATGCAGGATCCGGAGATCGAATGCAGGTGTTTACAAAAGTGGCCAGGCACTGTGTGCCTGGCTACTTTGCGAAATAGTGATTTCCAATTACAGTGGTGACTGCCCTTGAAAAGATCCAGTAGGATGTCACGCGGGCGGGGTTATAGAAATACAAGGCGCCATAGGTGGGGTCACGGCCTGACATTGCTTCTCCTGCGGCTCTATACGAATCCGGGTCAGGTGCGCTGTTGATCTGGCCGTCGTAGACCGATGTGAATGCCCAGTCCTGATAAATGACACCCGAGACAGTCGAAGGAAAGAGAGGGCTGTAGACCCTGTTCATAACTACAGCGCCAACCGCGACTTTGCCGATATAGGGTTCGCCTCTAGCTTCACCTGATATTACCCGAGCAAGCAGTTCATAGTCAGATTGCCCTGCGCTTGCAATGTCCGTCTCCGTATCTTGAAAACCTACGCATAACACCATAATCGGTGCCAGGACACAACTGAGTAGAATTAACCAAGCTTTTCGGTATCTCATGGTTTCGCCCCCCTTTATGGAACAAATACATATGGTTTTTAAAAGGCGAACTCATGAGCGGATTATAGCACGGGGATCCAAGGTGGACAACTGGAACATGCTGCTAAGAGAGGGCTAAGCCTCACCGGCCGGCCAGCCATCTGTGGATAGACTCCGCTGTCTGACTGCTGCTTTCGACAGTCAGATTCACATCGGGAAGAGATGACAAAAAGGCTCGTCCGTACCATTTCCCTATCAAGCGATTGTCTAACACTACGACTACGCCTCGATCTTCACTGCTTCTTATCAGGCGCCCGAAACCCTGCCGAAACCTGATTACCGCCGAAGGAAGGGCATAAGATGTGAAGCCGTTAATGCCCTGCGCTCTGAGAGCTTCTATTCTTGCTTCATAGACAGGGTTGGTAGGGACTTGAAACGGGAGTCTTACAAGGATTACGCATGAGAGCGCATCACCCGGCACATCGACTCCCTGCCAGAAGCTATCGGCTCCGAGGAGTGCGCCCGGTTCCTCACGAAAAGACGTAAGCATGCGATGGCGAGGCATTGTGCCCTGCCTGAATACTCGGATCCCGGATTGTTCTAAACTCGGACGAATCATCTCCTCAACCGCATCCAGCATGGCATAGGCTGTAAACAGCACAAATGCCCGGCCTTGAGAAGCTTGGACAACACCTGAAATCACCCTTGCCGCCTCTTCTATGAACGCCGGGTCGCGGGGATCTGGCAAGTCTTCGGGGACTATGAGCAATGCCTGATTTGGGAAGTCGAAAGGCGAATCGAAGATGAATTCTAAAGGTGGATCAAGTTGCTCATCAAGTCCTACCAGGCGCTTAAAGAATTGGAAATCTCCTCCCACAGTCATTGTGGCGGAAGTCAGGATCGCCGATTCGACCATGCCGAACAAGTGCTCTCGCAAGTAAGGCGCTACATTGAGGGGTGTCGCGTTAAGCTGAGTATTAGAAGGATCGCCTGTACCCCAGTAAACAAATTCACTATCTTCCATGAATACTATGAAGCCAAGAGCATTGATTTCCGAAGACAGCCTGCCTACCACTCCTTGGATGTCCGCGCGTAGAGACTTGAGGTCGTTATTGGAATCCTCTTCAATCATGTCAAGAAGTCCCAGGATTTGATTTAGATCATTCTTCAACTCCTGCCCTCTGACTATCGTATTCTCTGCCTCAGGTAGGATTACGTCCCGCCATTCCGTCAATTCCGTTATATCTTTCTTCAGCCTAACAGCATTGTTTCCTCCGCGGTGTTTCGCTCCCGCAATTCTTAGAAATTCGCCGAGAGACCGAAAGAAAGAAGCAGAAGCCTCATAGCTTCTCCTCGTAGCCTCTATTGAAGAGTCAATGTAAGATATGATCTTCCGGACAACACTGTCTTTGACGTCAGTTGTTGCAGTAAACACCATTGATCTCAGATTAAACAGCAAGCCTCCTCTGCCGCGGCGAACGCCTTCAAAATTAACCAGCTCGTTATGGGCTCTATACATGTTCAGTAGGCTTGTTCCATATCCCAGATGCTCTTCAGCCACATCAGGGATATTGTGAGCCTCGTCCAAAATGAGATATTCATATTCAGGAAGGACTCGACTACCGGGATTGTCAGGCATTATCATTCTGAGGGCAAGGTCAGAAAACAGGAGATGATGATTGGTAACCAAAATATCAGCATCCTCCATCTCAGAACGTGCCTTCACAAAATAGCACTTCTTGCCCCACGGGCATCGCGTTCTTAGACAAGACATGGAATCTGACGAGACGCGATTCCAGATCTCAACCGGCACTTCCAGGTGAAAATCAGATCTCGAGCCGGTTGTGACAAGGGACAGTGCGCTGATAAACTCGGTAAGCGCCGGCCGCAGATCATCATTTGCCTCGTCTTCCATTTCACTTGAAAGCATTGCAAGCTTCCTAAGGCAGACGTAGTTCGGCCTTCCTTTTACCAGGCAATACCGGAATCCTACATCCAGGGAGCTTGCAAGGGAAGGGAGGTCTTTATGAATAAGCTGTTCTTGAAGGTTAATGGTATTAGTAGAAATAACCACTTTTTTGCCGGTGTTGGAAGCCCATAAGATAGCAGGAACAAGATAAGCAATGGATTTGCCGGTTCCTGTACCGCTTTCCACAAGAGCATGGCGTGATGTAAAGAAGCTCCGCAGCACTCCAAATGCCATTTCCCGTTGGGATTCCCGAAATTCGTATCCAGGCAGTGTTTTTGCCAAAGGGCCTTCAGGCCCGAATACCGCCTGGATCTTGTCTTGCATTTGCTCCTGGGTGAGTCCCGCCAATTACCATATCACCGCCTCTTGGGCTAAACGCCTGATAGCAGCGAGATTTCTCCTGTCATCTTCAAGGCTTTCTTTCGGCGTTTCCAAAACGAAAGGCAGACTTCTAAGCCGGCAGTTTCCGAGTATGACTCGAAACCCTTCCTCCCCTATCATGCCTTTGCCAATATCTGCATGGCGGTCAAGACGGGAACCGAGCGCGCCCACTGAGTCATTGCCATGGACAACTGCAATGCAGGACATTCCCAGGATTGCATCGATTTGCTCTAAAACCCCGGCAAGGCCTTCTCTGGTTGCCATGTCATAGCCGGCTGCGAACATGTGGCATGTGTCCAGACAGATTCCCAGAGGCGCCTCTTCTGCCATATCCATTATCGCTCTCTGGTGCTCAAACGTCCACCCGACTTCAGTCCCTGCTCCTGACACCATCTCAAGAAGGAGAAGCAATCCGTCGTTCCGGGTCAATTCGGTCATATCGCATGCCTTCGTAATTGCATCTGCGATTCTCCGAGTGCCTTCTTCTATGCCTGAGCCCAGGTGATTGCCGGGGTGAAACACCAGATAATCCGCGCCAAGAGAACGACAACGGGTGATTTCTTCAGCAAGGGCACGTGTTGATAATGCGTGAGTCTCTTCTTTTGGGGAAGCCAGGTTAAGGAGATACGGAGCGTGGATAACCAGTGGCCTTATATGTTCTTCGCAAAGGCCGCGCCTAAAATCCAAAGCCTCATCTTCATCTATTACAGAATGCCTGAGACTCCTGGGACTTCCTGAGAACATCTGAATAGTGTCACAGCCCAGGCTGATTGCATCTTGTAAAGCCTTGTTAAGGCCGCCCGCCTTGCTTACGTGCACTCCGAATTTCATCATACGTCCCCTCCTGTCCAGGTATTCGATGTGAGACATGAGTTTCCTGCACTCGTTTGCACCTCCTATGAATGTTGACTGCGTCCTAGTCTGTCAATGAAGCGGAGGATTGAGTTTCCATCAATGACCTTGGAGAGAGAGCGGCGTTCGGAGTAGATATGCACGCTTATGAGAGATAGAAGCACAAAAACCCTGGTGAACGACGACAGGCTGACTGCAACCCAATAACCCAATGCTGCTCCCAATGGATTTGCGCCTGCGTCCCCCATCATACATTGTTCTCTCAACTCATCACTGAGCCCTGCCAGCACGGCACCGGCGAGCCCCACGGGAACCGGTGCAGCAGGGGATCGAGAGTCATACGCGATGAGCAATACCAAAATAATGAAAAACGCCTTTACTGAACGTCCCGGCCTAAGGTCCAGGAGATTCATGAAGTTGGCTGCCAGGCTTATCAAAGTGGCATCAAAGATAAGGGTAAAAAGATTGTGAATACCTGCTGCTGACAAAGTGACTGAGACTGCCGCAAGCAACCATATGGCCACAGCTTTGATTATCCCTGTTGTGATTCTCTTCTCCTTCAAAAAAGCCTTTATGTGGCCTGCAATGCCTCTTGAAACATGGGATCCGTAAACATCATCAACAAGGCCCACAAAGGATGAGCCGACTGTCAGCATAAGACAGGAAAGATTCATCCGGGCCTCCTGGGCAGTTATTCCATTTCCGATCTCGGTAATCATAACTGCCCAGAAGGCTGCAATGACAAAGATTACCCCTTCCGAGGTTGGAATCAGCTTGCCCGCATAGTTGCGTCGAACCAGTCCGGAATCGCCTAACAGCCGTCGGGTTGGCCTTTTGATGAGTGAGGCAAGGAAGACTGCGATAATGCCACATGAAAGCAAGTCCGTGAGAATCGCTCCTATATCCTATGTCAAAGCCCGGTTTCATCCTGCCGGTTAACGCACCTGGCAGCGATAGCCCTGGCAATCTGTAAGAACTGGCGTGACCTGTGGGAAAACCCTGCCAGGTTCCATCCTGTGACTCTGTGTGTCATATCACAGTCGACCTCAATGACCCGGAAGCCCTTACGCAATGCGTCAATAGTAAGGCCTACTTCCACTCCGAAGCCGTGGGCAAAAGGCATCAGGTTGACGAGAGTCAGGCGTCTTGCGGCCCGCTGTCCTGAGAGAATCGCGCTTAACTCACTCTTGCAAAGCTGCTTCACGCCCCAGTAGGCTGTTAGTTTGACGATACCCAAACCTCTCCGCGGCAGGTGATTTGACTCCGGAAAGCGTGCGATTGCCATGTCCGCTTTGTCAGTTGCAATAGGTTCAATTAGCCTGGGAATCTCCAGTGCAGTCTCACCTATATCAGCATCCAAAAATACCACGATATCTCCTCTGCACTTCAGTGTCCCTTGCATGAGCGCAGCGCCCTTCCCCGCTCTCCTCGGCATTCGAACCACTCTTGCCCCGGCGGCTTGCGCCAGCTTGCAAGTATCGTCTTTGCAACAGTCATCAACAACGATCACCTCGCACATCCCGGACAATGCCTGCATCGAAGCTTTTACTGTTGACGCTATTTTCTTCCTTTCGTTATGCGCAGGGATTACTACGGAAATCATGACACGCACACCGCAAACATATCAGTTCCCGTCAATAATGACGGCAAGCTGCTCAATTAGGGAAAGACGCCCCATCGGGGTATCCACATGTTCTATTGTGGGAACGCCCAAAAGCCGGTATTCACTCATGAAAGAGAACTTGACGTTTCCGGATTCTATGATGACAGCAGGCATATCAAGGCGTTGAAATGCCTTAATAAGTGGGATATCGGTATGGAGGGGCGCATGCGCCGGGTCTTCGCTGCCTCCGGCGATTATCACTGCATCACACTTTGCCGTATCATAAGGGTCTATCTGTAGATACTCAGAATAGAGGAGTGCGTCAATTACATGGGAATCTTGAGAGTCCTCGGAAGTAACCAGCGCGGCAACGGAATCAGCAAGTCTCTGCCCTACTGTGCCCGGGGAAGGCTTGCCGAGGCCGTACAGCGCACCAAGTCTTCCGGCATCTTCAGCACTGACCGGTTCCAATCTCTTTCTAATGTAGACTATCCGGCTGATTGATGCGCCTGCGTCTTTAAGTGCGGCTGTTATCATCCGGGTCTCATCATAGGACAGGCCTTGTGCAGGTACCACCAGGGCTACGCATTTCTTTGCCAACTTATCGAAAATGAGCTTCGGAAGGGCCATTTCTCCGAACGCCATTGAATCTTCCAGTAAGGATTCTGCAGCAACAAGCCTTGCGTACAGGGCTTCACGGTCTTTTCTAATCAACGTGAATTCTGATTCAATTCCGTCAATGAGTAATTGCTGGTGTCTGATTAGGGTGTCGTCTTTTACTATGATGCTTCCCAAAAAGATCCCCACGCCTAGGGCAAGAAATATCGCTACAGTCGAAGTAATGTGATATCTGAGACTTATCATTCCCTGGATGTTCTCCTTGTGACTCTTGCTGTCAAATAGGCCATGTTGCAAGTTTCAATTGCATGATAATGAGCCTTAGGAACTGACGTAAAGCCTGGGAGGCTGCCACACTTGTAGAGAGCGGTATAAGGCCGGCCAAAGCTACCTTGGCGATGTCTTTACCTTGTGCGCTGCCCTTATAGAGCTTACTGATTCCCTTCGCATCAATGAGGACTGACCCCACTTTCAAGCGTGTCAAAAATGTACTTGACATTCCCCGGCGGCCCTTATCAAGAAAATCTTCGACTGAAGAATGGCTCCCCACAATGACAATAAGCTCAGCGCCTTTTTCGTAGGCGATTAGAAGCGCCAGGTCTTCGCTGAGCCCCGGCACCCGGCACTCCACTGCCTCAACGCCCAACAGCTTCAACCTCTCCCGCCCCGGAGAGCGCCCGTTGGGATAGACATGTACCACAAGCTCAGAGCCGCGTTTGAGTGCCCGGTCACTTGCGCTGTCCATATCACCTACGATAATGTGGGGTGGAATGCCGAAACGCAGCAGGGTGTCTGCAGCTCCATCCACGGCAATGACAACAGGCCTTATCTCGTGGATGTAGGGTATGATAGTCCTTAGATCGTCGTGGTATCCCCGCCCCCTCGCCACAACAAGGACATGCCTCCCGGCAATTCTTGTGCGAAGTTCGGGGAAAGCGATGTCTCTTAAGATTAGGGATCTTTCTTTCCTGGCGTGTTCAATAGTGTTGAGGACAAATGCGTCAACCCGGTCAGCCAGACATGCTCTGGCTTCTTTCAATCGCTCCAGTGCTTCGGCTTTACCGAGGATTGTCCCTTTGCAGATTACTTTTCCGTTCTTTTTCAACGTGTTGCCCAAGATCTCCACGCTCTCCCCATCCCTGACTTCTTCCATCACCTTCGGTCCTACGCAATCTAATAAACGAATCCCGGCATCGCACAAGTGAAGCGGGCCGGGATTGTAATACTTGCCTGTAATAGAGGATTTGACATTCACGACTCCCCTGACCTTTGCCAGGATCAGCGCGTCACACGCTACCTCGTCAATGTCTTCATGATCCAGAATGACTATTTCCCCTCGACAGACACGGGAGATGAGGTTTTTCGTTCTCCTGTCCAGTCTCGCTACGCCCTTGACCTTCATGCAGTCACCCTTTGAAAGACCCGGTAATGCCAAACCTCGGCTGCTGCCTCCAAGTTGCCTCCCAGTTAGTAGTATGCATTACCTCAGGCTTTCTCATTCCGGCACGTATCCGGATTGGAATTTGGGTAATTCACATAGATTTGGGGACGTAAGGAAACTCAAGGGCAAAAGAAACTTGAGACCTCACAGACAGGAACCTAACTCGCTCGAATGTCGAGGCGGATCTTATCTGCTATCCTGGCAATAAAGGCCGAGTTTGTGGGTTTCCCCTTCTCACTGCTGACCGTGTATCCGAATACGCCGTTTAAGAGCTCGATATTACCTCTGGTCCAGGCGATTTCTATCGCATGTCTGATAGCCCGTTCCACTCTGGCTGCGGTAGTATCAAACGTGTCAGCCACACGCGGGTATAATTCCTTGGTTACGCTGTTCAGGAGTGTCGCTTCGCCGATTACAAGGATAATCGCTTCTCTGAGGTATGTGTAACCCCTGATGTTTGCAGGGATCCCCATGTCATGGATTAATCTGGTGACCTCTGAATGAAGGTCTCTTGACGGAGGAGAATAGTCTATATGTTTTCCCTTGATTATCTGATGTGATGACATTACTTGGCGTATCCTTTCTGCCAATGTTTCAATGTCAAACGGCTTTATTACGTAGTAATCGGCTCCTACGTCAGTTAACTGTTGCACAATACGCTCCTGGCTCAGGGCAGTGAGGATCACGAATCTGGGCCTATGGTTTAGCCTCTGTTCAGATAAGCGCTCGAGCACGCCCATTCCGTCTAAGTGAGGCATGATAATATCCAAAACTACAACATCAGGTTCCAGCTCCGATATCTTCTTTAGGGCCTCAATCCCATCATATGCAACTCCGACCACGGACATGTCTGATTGTGAGTCGAGGAATCCTGTCAAAACCTCACACAAATCATGGTTATCATCGACTATGAGAACACGTGTGACGCCTTGTCCCATGATACCACCCCAATCCATGCTCCTTGGGTCAGGGATCCCAGCGACTTCCCTGACGCAGTATGAATTCGCCATCTCATAGTGAACTCCTTCCGAATAGTCTAAAATCACATAATGGTCACAACTGAATTTATAGTGGGACTATCATGACAATGACTCGGACATACTCAAGGATTTATCTCCGGGCTGCATGAAACCTGCATCCCGAACCAGCCATTCAGCCAGCACGCCGTATCCTCTTGTTTGATCTGAGACAAAGACATGGGTCAATACACCTACCAGTTTGTTGTTTTGAATGATAGGACTGCCTGACATTCCTTGTACTATTCCGCCGGTAGCTGACAGTAAGCGTGGGTCGGAGATACGAACCACCAGTCCTTTGATTTGGGGGCCGGTTTGTCGTGTTACGCGCTGAATCTCGACGTCAAACCGTTCTATCATGTCCTCTTGCAAGACTGTATAGAGGAAGGCACGGCCCGGCACGACTTCGTCTGCAAGCGCCACGGGAATCGGTTCCGGGAAATGGGGATTGAGAGGCATGGTGTTGAGCCTCCCGAAGATGCCGAATTTGGTGTTGCGATCTATGGTTCCGATTACATCCTCTTCCCCGCTGAAACTGCCGATCTTCTCTCCCGGCCGGCCTCGAGTGCCTTGATGAATACCGAGGATTTGAGCAGCAACTATCATGCCGCTGGCTACATCCATGTCCTTGTTGGTAGACGTGTCTGTAATCACGTGTCCCAGTGCACAGTAGACACCTGAGTCCGGATGATAGAATGATAGTGTGCCGACACCTGCTGCATTCTCCCGAACCCATATGCCCAGCTTGTAAGAAGCAACCCTTTCACCTGTAGGCATACGGGCTTCATCAGATAGCCTTTCGTTAGAGACTGCAACAGGCTTCAATCGCACCGTGATTCTCTTGGAATTGCGCATGATAGTGATTTCCGCCTGTGCGCCCCTTCTGCCGATGTCTTCTATGGCAAGCTCTATTTGTGACTTGCTGTTGACAGTCTCTCCGTTAATGCGAGTAATGACATCCCCTACTTGAATACCGGCTTCACGTGCAGGATAGTACGAGCGCCCGTCAGACCCAACCAGAGGATAGTGTCCTATCACTACGACACCCCTTGAAGGCAGCAGAACTCCAATTGATTGGCCCCCGGGAAAAACGCGGATATCCGGCACGACGCTGACGACCATTCGCTTGATGGGAATAAGATCCCAGAGACGCACTTCCAGACTACTTTCCCCTTGGCTAAGGGGAACAAGCTTCACTCCGCCTTCGGAAGGCAAAAGTTCCAAACCTGAAGCAGTCCGGCGTAAATCAAGGGGTCGGCCTAACTGAACTTCCCTGACGGTTCCTTCTATAAGCGTAATCCTGCTCGGTATTCCGCCAACAGTGAGAGAATAGGCAGCCAGGCATACTAATGCAAGCACTGTAAGCCTCCGGATAAGTTGAACTCTGAAACCCGGTCTGTTTTTGTCCGGTGGCGGATGCCGTTCCAAGCCTCGTCTACCCCCAACACAACATGAATGAAAGTAAGTAATGTCGTTCCTACACAGCATCAAGGAGGCTGCTGTCCGCGCCTCCTTAACTCATAGGTCATAAGTTCCGACATTACCCTGCCCGCAATCGTTGTTTTTATGCCGTTCAAAGTTTTCATGTGGTGTCGGTGGTTGCAAGCTATGACAAGTTTAGTTATGTATCAAGCGAGCTATGAAGAAACCGTCAATTTCGTGTATGTGAGGATAAGTGTTCACGAAGGGTTTTCCTTGTTCGGGAAAAGCGGTTCTGAATCCGGCAGGAAGATAAGGTTCGGCACGGTCTTTGGAAAACTCAGGGTGTTCCGAGAGAAAACGAGATATCAATTCCGCGTTCTCTTCCGGTTCAATACTGCAGGTACTGTATACCAGAGCTCCACCGGGTTTTACCAGACAGGCCGCAGATTCCAGGAGCTCTCTCTGGAGCGCGACAAGGCCTCTTAGATCCTCGTCCGTTCTTTGCCACCTAAGATCCGCCCTTCGTCTAAGAACGCCTGTCCCTGAACATGGAGCGTCCAGGAGGACTTTGTCAAACTTCATTGTCCGAATATCATCAGGCAACCGGCGGCTATCACAAAGTATCGGCATGACTGAGGTTATTGCCAAGTGTTGTAAATTTTGGCGAATTAGATCCAATCTATGCTCATGCACATCGCATGCGATAACCTGACCCGTATCTCCCATAAGTTGAGCTATGTGAGTAGCCTTACCGCCGGGAGCCGCTGCTAAATCCATCACATTTTCATTGGGTTCCGGTGAAAGCACATAACTTACTAACATAGAAGCGATATCCTGGGCCATGAACATGCCGCCCAAATGCAACTCATGACTGAATAAATCTCCGGTGTTCCGGATCTCGATTGCCTCATCAACCAAATGAGACGGAATCGCCTCAAAACCTTCATGGCCAAGTCTGAGAATCAGGTCCCATCTTGCAATCTTCAGAGTATTGGTTCTGATGGTGAGCGGAGGCTCTTCGTTATTAGCCTGGCAGAGCCTTTCTGTTTCCTCCGGTCCGAGTCTCTTAATCCATCTTGACACTAACCATTCAGGATGCGAATGCTTCAGTGATATGTACGAGACAGGGTCTTTTGCAAAATCCGGAAACCGGATTGCGCCGGGATTTCGGAGTGCGGATCTGAGAACCGCGTTCACAAATCCCGCGCTGCCGGGGTGGGCATGCTTTCTTGCCAGGGCAACGCATTCATAGACCACCGCATGCTTTGGAATCTCATCCAAGTAATGAATCTGATATATGCCAAGCCTGAGCGTGTTTCGTGTAACGGGATCCATCTTCCGGACACGTCTTGTCGAAAAGGTGTCAATGATGTGGTCAACAGTCTTTCTATGCTTCGTGACACCGAAAATCAGTTGTGTACAAAAGGCGCGATCTCGCATAGCGAGATCGCCGGAGTGGAGGATACGGTCCCGTGCCTGCCGGGCATAAGCGTTTTTTCTATCAATTTCCATTAACGCTAGGAGCGCAGCTTCTCTGGCACTCTCAGGGCCTGCCATTAATATGCCTCCTAAGATCAATCCACTCTAGTCTCGTCTGCTTCCCCGCAATATCAGCAGCCTGAATAGTTGAGTCAACGCCACGGCAGTTGCAGCCAGGTATGTCATGCCTGCTGCAGACAGCACTTCCTTGGCGTGAGGAAGCTCTTCACGGGTAACATACCCACCTTGTGCAAGTAAGACAAGGGCCCGTCTGCTGGCGTCGTACTCAACCGGAAGCGTCACAATGGAAAATGCAACCGCTGCTACGAAAAGCCATATCCCTACTGTCATCAGCCAACTTAAGCCTGCTTCAGCAAAAAGTAGCCCTATCAAGAACAAAGGAAAAGCGAGCCTGGAACCGAACGACGCCACAGGAACAAGGCTGGATCTTACTGCAAGCGGTACATAGTTCTCATCGTGCTGAATGGCATGGCCGGCTTCATGCGCTGCTACTCCGAGAGCAGCCAATGAATCGCTTGCATACACCTCACGAGACAACCTCAGGATCTTGACGCGCGGGTCGTAGTGATCCTGAAGGGTTCCGGAAATCTGTTGGACTTGCACATGGCTTAGCCCGCTTCTGTCAAGTATGTCTCTGGCTACTTCCGCGCCTGTGGCTCCACTTGTTGCCCGTACTCTTGAGTACGAGTTAAATGCCCTTTGCACTCGCGCTTGTGCCCACATGGCGAACAAGAGCGCAGGCAATATTAAGAAATATGTCGGGTCGTAATAAAACATCGGCAAATCCCTCCTTTATGTGCCACAATATCCAATGAGCCAAAATCGCGCCCTAAGTACCTAAAACGTCACCTGCCTGTACAGGGTTCCCACATAGATAATCCCCTATCGCCAAGCGCTTACTCCCTTCACGCTGGACTTCCTCAATAGAGTAAAACCCTTCACCTGTTGCCACAATAAGGTTTTGAGGGCTCGAACGGCATATCTTGCCAGGCAACACCGGGGTACCACACAAGGTTTCGTTTTCATCCGGTACAACTTTGCCGGCAAATATCTTAAATCTCTTACCCTGAAGATAAGTGAATGCTCCCGGACGCGGATTGCCTGCTCTAACCAGGTTATGTATAACACGGGCCGGTTTGCGCCAGTCTATCAGAAACTCGTCATGTGCCAGCTTAGGGGCGTATGTCGCTAAGCTTTCGTCTTGCGGGATCCGTGGAGCGACACCTGCCTCTATGAGCTGCAGTGTCCTCGCGAGTAAAGCGGAGCCGCGAGCTGCCAGCTTTTGACTCAATTCTCCACAGGTCATATCTTCCGGGATTTCCATTTTCTCCTGCAAGATCATGTCCCCGGTATCCCAGCCTTCCGCCATATACATTGTGGTGACGCCTGTGACTTCTTCTCCGGCCATAATCGCGCGTTCAACGGGGGCGGCTCCCCTGTACTTCGGCAGTAAAGAAGCATGAACATTGATACATCCTTTGGGAGGAATACCAAGGATGTCTTTGGGGATCAGCAGTCCGTATGCGACGACTACGATGACGTCAGGCCTTATTGCTTCAATAATGCCGAGGATTTCCTGTCCTCTTAGGGTGTTCGGAGTGTAGACCGGGATTTGTCGCTCTTCCGCCGATATCCTTACAGGAGTAGGAAGATATCGTCTGCCTCTTGATCGTGGACGGTCCGGTTGAGTAAAGACACAAGCCACGTGATGCGGTGAAGACAAGAGGACTTCAAGATGAGGCACGGCAAATTCCGGACTTCCCATGAAGATCAATTTCATGCTTCGTCTTCTGCCTGTTCTTCTGCTACATTCCTGGCCTTGTCAATGAAAAGAATGCCGTCCAGATGATCGATTTCGTGCTGCAGCGCCCTTGCAAGAAGCCCTTCCGCTTCGAGCCTCTCACGGTTCACGCCATTTTCAGCCATCCCCTCGATCACTATCTTTTCCCACCTTGTCACTTCTCCGGTCAGCCCGGGGACTGACAGGCAACCTTCTCTCAGAACGGCTTCCTCGCCGTCATGTTTGACTATGCGGGGGTTGAATAGTTTTATAGGGCCTTCTCCTACGTCAAGGACAACAATCCGCACAGGAATTCCCACTTGATTAGCTGCAAGTCCTACCCCATCAGCCGCGTACATAGTATCCAGCATGTTGTCGGCAAGGGCCAGCATCTCTTTGGTGATTTTTTTTACAGGAAGCGCCCGCATTCTTAGAACGGGATCGCCGTGTTTTCTGACTTCCAGGATCAATATGCCGCCTCCCTTATCAGATATCAAAGCATACTCTCAGGGTCAACATCTACTTGGACCATTATATCATAGGACGGCAGAGGACAGGCGTTTAGCATCTCTTCAATGAGCTTGACATGGCCTTCGGATTCTATCCCGGGATCAACCTTTAATAGTATTTGCCATCTATGCATCCCTTTTACTCTTGCCAGCGCACAGGGTGCCGGCCCAAGGATTCTGGTTCTCTTCCACCGATTCGAGGACTTAATCTGTGCCCCGAGTGCCCTGACAAGGCAGAAGGAGTGCCTTTCAACGACGGGAAGGCTCTTGCCGCTTACAACAATCAGTATAAGACGGGAGAAAGGCGGATATTGACCTTCGTTGCGGCAAGCGATTTCTTCGTTGTAGAAACCTCTGTAGTCATGGGCTTTACCGAGTTCAATAGCGTAATGCTCCGGTGAATATGTCTGCACTATGACATGGCCGCCCTTGTCCCCTCTACCTGCCCTGCCTGCAACCTGGGTAAGTAGTTGGAACGTACGTTCCCCTGCCTTATAATCCGGGAGATTGAGACACGTATCAGCGCTTACCACACCAACCAAGGTTACATTGGGAAAATCAAGTCCTTTTGCCACCATTTGTGTCCCGATGAGTATGTCATACTCTCCTCTTCGGAACTTATTGACGATTGTTTCATGGGCGCCTTTCCGCCTGGTCGTGTCTGTGTCCATCCGTATAGTACGAGCATCAGGGAATAGCCGCGCAACTTCTCCTTCGATTTTTTGCGTGCCTGCTCCGAAGTACTTGATATAGCGCCCTTTGCAGTTGGGACAGACTGAAGGAACGGGCTCCTCGTAATCGCAGTAGTGACATCTTATGTTACTGCCTGCTGCATGGTATGTAAGAGCCACGTCACATTCCGGACACCTCATGGAATGGCCGCATTCCCTACACAGTACGAATGTAGAGTATCCACGTCTATTAAGGAACAGAATCATTTGCTCTCCTCTTTCCAACCTATCGGATATCGCCTGAGAGAGAGAGCGCGAGAACATGCTTCTATTCCCTTCTGCCAGCTCTTCCCGCATATCCACCACTTCAACGGTGGGCATTCCCCACATCTCAACCCTATGAGGAAGCTCAAGAAGAGTGTAGTCTCCGCGCAGGGCTTTGTGGTATGATTCCACTGAAGGGGTTGCAGAGCCCAGAACGCACACTGCCTTGGATATCCTGGCTCTTTCACATGCTACATCACGTGCGTGGTACCTGGGAGACTCTTCTTGCTTGTAAGAATTCTCATGTTCTTCATCAACGACAATGAGGCCTAGATCCTGAACAGGTGCAAAGATTGCCGAACGCGCACCTACCACTATCCTTGCGTCGCCTCGTCCCGCCCTCCGCCATTCGTCATAGCGTTCCCCCTGGGATAGTCTGCTGTGGAGAACAGCCACTGCTTGTCCGAATCTTTCGGAAAACCCTTGCGTCATCTGAGGTGTAAGGGCAATCTCAGGCACAAGGACAATTGCGGACTTTCCTTTGGCGAGAACGCCTTCAATGGCACGCATATATACTTCTGTCTTTCCGCTTGCGGTTACGCCGTGTAGCAAGAAAGGCTTAGGCGACTCCTGTTCCAGACTGCGGATAATAGCAGTGACTGCCTTATCTTGCGCAGCAGTTAATACAGGCACGGATTTTCGCGTCTTTGGGGCTGCCTTTATTGGGCTTCGCAGGACTTCTTTTTGCGTCTCATTGAGGATCCCTTTTTGAATAAGGGCTCGAACCGCCCCGGGGGTGGAGCCGGGCGCATTATTAAGACGTCTTCTCTGCATTACCGGGCCTTTCTCAAGGATCACCTGTAAGGCCCGGGCCTGGCGAGGGGCTCTTATTTTCATAGCCCCCATAAGAATTTCAGCCTTATCTTTTGAAATTGCGAGCTCCACCAGTGACTCAGTCTTTGGGTGCGCTCTGCCTCTTCGCACAGAGGACGGGAACATCTGGGCGATGGCTTCCCCCAAGGAACATGTATAATACCGGTTCATCCATGCTGCAAGAGCCATCATCTGCTCTGAGAGTGCAGTATCCCCGCGAAGCGCACGGATGTCTTTGACATGAGCGACATCAGGAGTCGGAGTGAAGCCTACCACATATCCGGTGAGCTCTCTTGTGCCGAAAGGGACCAGCACTGCACTGCCTACTTTGACTTGGCCTTCCAGTTTGGCAGGAATAGCGTAATGGAATAGGCCCTTTGCACTTTCTGAAGGGATGTCCACCACGACCTCGGCGTACAAATTGCATCCTCCCCGTTTCGTCCGTTACCCGAGGACTTACTCTTTCCCCGATCCACATTTTCGAGGAAAGGATATTAAGTCCTCTATAGGTAACTTTATCCCTTTCATGGAGGAACTTGCAAGCCTATTTAAGCTCTTTGTCAGGTTCT
Source organism: Bacillota bacterium (assembly GCA_012512055.1). Next base: position 94,821 of record JAAZEW010000257.1, read on the forward strand.
TTGGACTCTGATCTACTTTGTGGGGTTGCGAAGGCCTGAATCTTGACGATTGAGCAATCCACGGCATGCCAGCCTTCGTAGGACCGCTCTTTCCAGTTTTCTCAGGAATTTAGTGGTAATGAACTCATCAGTTGACATAGGTTGAACAAGGATAGTGAACAGCCCTGCACGGTTCCCTCCGAGGATATCAGTGAATATCTGATCTCCTATTATGGCAGTCTCTTCAGGCGATGTACCCAGTAGACTGAGGGCGGATCGAAACGCGGAACTAAAAGGCTTGAACCCTTTAGCGGATGGAATATCAAGCATGCTTGATATGTCGTCTATTCGGGCTTTGCGGTTGTTCGAGAGCAAACACACGCGAAAACCGGAAGCTTTCGCATCTTCAAGCCATTTAAGAATTTTCGGAGATACCTCTTTACTTCCCCACATTGTCACTGTGTTATCAATGTCGAACACAATTCCCAGAACGCCCATATCTCTGAGGTAGGGAAGATCGATACAGTCAAGAGACCCTACATAAAGCTTCGGACAGAGCTTGGACAGCAAAACCGTACCTCCTCAGAGCGTCAGAAGTTGAAGTGTGACACACATGACCGGTGCCGGTATTGTATCATATTGCTACTACCTGTTCCAGTAAAAATCCGTTGATCCGTCGATCAGTCGATCAAGCGAGCCACTTGAGGGGATCCGGAGTCGTTCCGGATGTCGATTGGCTCTTTAGTCCCAGGCAACCGTAAGCCTCAGTCTGCTTGGGCATCGCCCGTCCTTGGTTGCCCAGTGTGGACTATGGCAAACCTGGGACCGTAATGGGTCATGGGTTATGTGGAATGGCAATTGCAAGTTTCAGAGTAAGAGATTGTTATACGATGATTCCGGAGAGTTTTGGAGAAGGACTTTCCACCCAACAGGAAGAAGCAAAATCTTTGCCGGATTATCCTGATCACGTGAGGAATCAACCGAAACCATTAACTGATTGAGGTTTTGGAATACGAGATTTCCAACAAGAGGCTTCCGGCGGCGAGGGGGTAGACCTATGGTAAAACATCGAATGACCGTAGTTCTTGGGGATATTACGAGACAGCATGTTGATGCAATAGTCAACGCTGCCAACAGTACCTTATTGGGTGGAGGAGGGGTAGACGGCGCCATACACCGGGCAGCAGGGCCCAGGCTCCTTGATGAATGTAAATCAATCGGAGGCTGCAAGACCGGAGAGGCGGTCATTACACGGGGTTACAGGCTTCCTGCCACATGGATCATACATACAGTCGGGCCGGTTTGGCATGGCGGGGTATCAGGTGAAGCGGAACTCCTTGCCGGCTGCTACAGGAATTCTCTCCGCCTGGCTACGGAACGAGGTATTCACACCATAGCCTTTCCGTCCATCAGTACCGGGGCATACGGTTATCCTATTGATCAAGCTTCACAAATTGCAGTAGAGACAGTGGCACGGTTTTTGAAAAATGAGCCGTCTATTCTCGAGGTCAGATTTGTGTGCTTCAATGAGCGTGCATACGCCTCTTGTGAACGTGCTTTGAGCAAGTATTTCAAGAAGGCCTAAGTATGAGTTCAACGGTCTCATGGCAATCTATTTAGGAAGCCCATAATCCTCAGTTCGCTTTGCCATCACCCGGTCATTGCTGCTGCGTTGGAGCAGGCGAGTGTTGGCAGGACTTTATGGTCAAAGTGGCGAAATTATGGTGTGTCAACTTCGCTCGAAAACAGTAATACTGGCGAGCTTTCTCGTAAATCTTGCAAGGGAGGTGACCTACGCTCTAACTACTTAGGTTGGTTATCAGATACAGATGCTAAAGGAGGAGTTGCTTCATGAGAAGGTTTTCCCGGTGGTTTACGTCGGGTCTTGTCATGTCCCTTTGTCTTTTCATATCCCTTTCTCTAGGAATTAGCGCAGCAAACCCTATTGAGTTGACTTATTGGACCCACACTGATGACAACAGGACACAGATTGAAGACAGGTACATAGCTGAGTTTACCAAGATGTATCCGAATGTAAAAATCAAGAGAGTAGTAAATGAAGGCGCCAAAATGGGCGATCTTGTTCTTACCGCTTTCTCTGCTCAGAATGCGCCTGATATTTTCAACCTGCCTATTGAGCAGCAATATGCTTACGTGCAGCATCATCGTGTGGCGCCTGTTAACTATAAGGCTGCAGGATACAAGGACGCCGCAGATCTGAGGTCTCAATACCTCGATGGCACATTCGACGCAGTAACCATGGACGGTGAAATATACGGCCTTCCTCTTGAACTCACTAACTGGTGCATTTATGTCAACAAGAAAATCTTCCGGGACGCAGGGCTTGATCCTGAGAAAGACTACCCAAAAACCTGGGAAGAAATAGCGGATATCTCTGACAAGATCGCCATCCGTGAAGGCGACATTATTGTGAGACGCGGGTTTGACTTCCGGTATCCCTATTACCTGGTATCAGTCCTACCCATGATTGAGCAGCTCGGCGGGAAGCTACTCAGTGATGACGGCAAGAAGGCGATCGTCAATGACCAGGCATGGCTTAAGGTCCTGGAATACATGAGGGACTGGGGTCCCGACGGGCACAACCTTGGTAGCCCTACTTATACCGCCCCAAGAAAGATCTGGAACAACGACAATAATGATATGGCTATGTGCGTCAGCGGGTTCTATCAGCAAGGTAGGCTGAGACTCGATAATCCGGAATTCTACAACAGCAAGGAATGGATGGTCATTCCGTTCCCGGTGTTCAAGGATGCAGTGAACGACGTAGCATGTTCGTACTATGGCCACTACATGATGGTCAATGCGCAGACGTCCACGGAGAAGCAGGAAATGGCATGGAAGTTCATCGCTTACATGCTGGACCATCCCATGGAGTACCTTATGAAGGTAAATATCATACAGCCGCGCAGAGACCTTCTGGAATCCAAGGACTTTAAAGCGCTTCCTTACATGGATGTTTTCATGGGAGATATGGAGAGAGCACATATAGTCTTCCTTCACGAAAACGGGTACCAATTCGAACGGTTCATCAAAGAAGCCGTGGAGAGCGTAATGCTATCAGGAGT